>CAZQNY010000080.1:7460-14335 GCA_964594665.1 uncultured Bacteroidales bacterium | reverse complement strand
AGCGAAATCTGCGGGAGATAAATTTTTGTGGTACCATTACGGATATACAGAATAATTAATATACAATAAATAATAAATAATGAATAATGAATAATGAATAATAAATAATGATTAAAAGTGCCTGAACTATAGATACAGGCACTTTTAAATGATGGGATTGCACCGTTTTTAATCAATCACAAATTTTATATCCAAAGTAAAGATATCATCGATGGCTTTATCACCGATATTGGCAAAAAAGGTCTTACTGCCGTAACGTACATCAAACTTTGATCGGTCCAGCTCCAATTTGGTAATATAGATTTCACCATCGCGGACGACCTCAAAAGTGATCCGCTCTGTTTTGTCTTTGATCGTAATATCACCGGTCAGCATGGCCTTTCCGTCTTTAAACGGAGTACTTTCAGTAACAACAAACGTTGCTGAGGGGTATTTATCTACGCCAAAAAAATCATCCGATTTCAAATGATCGACTAATTTTTGCCGGTACGTTTCATTTTTAACATCGTAATTAACAATACTTGTCATATCAACGACAAAACTGCCGGATACAATCTGGTTATCTTTGAGCATAAAAGTTCCACTCTTAAGATCAATGGATCCATCATGTTGCCCTCCGACTTTTTTACCAAGCCACTCAATGCTTGATTTTTCTACGTTTACTTCTACCTTCTGTGCAAACAATGTAGTTGTACCTGCCAGAAGTATCATTACAAAAATTCCTTTTATTGTTTTCATTGGTTTAAATTTCAAATTATCAATAATTTAGCTATATATATTTCAGATTATCATTAATTTCTATTCCCGTATCAAATGCATCATTCTCCGCAGCTCCATTGCCTCTTCAGCAGTAAACTTATTCTGAATATTATTTTTAACAAAGATGCTTGCCGCCTCATGTGCTTCCTGAAAGACAATCATTCCCCTGTTAGTGAATGTTATATCAATTTTGCGTCTGTTTTCCGGGCAGGTTTCACGATTTACCAGACCTTTTTTCACAAGCCTGTCAATTAATCGGGTTATATCCGGCTTGCTTACAATTATTTTTTCCTTTAGAACATTTGCTGAGACCGGTTTTGGGGCATATTCATCCAATACATACAATACATTTAGCTGAGCATGAGTAAGACCATAGGGCTTGAGAGCATTTTTCACCTCCTCCTCAATCCAGGCTGCTGTTTTAACCAGGTTAAAGTAGGCTTTTGCATATATTTCTTTTAATTCTTCCATTTCGCTGTTTTATGAATACGAAACAGCACAAAACAATATTTGTTCACAACAACTTTTGTTTTAAACAAAAAAAATAGCAGTCAAAGAATTTTTAACTCATTAATTCCTTATTTTTTATACTTTTGAATGAAACAAAAGAAGCTATGAGTTCAAGCAGGCCAGAAGATCTACCATTTCACTCCTATGCGGATACGTATAAAAATGTGAATAAAAAGAACGGAGAAGTCGAACTGGAAATAAACCCCAACTTCCCGTTCATCATCACACGTTTTGGTATCATGAATGATACGGCACAAGCTGAATTTCCTCATCGGCACGACTACTATGAAATTATTTTCGTGGAAGACGGCGAGGGAACACACATTATCGATTATGAGCCCTACAAACTGCAAACTCCAGCCTTCTACTTTCTTACCAAAGGACAAATCCATTTCTGGAAGCTTACGAAAAAATTGCGGGGAAGAGTACTGCTTTTTCCCAGGGAGTTCCTTATTCCCCCTCCGGTTGCAGTCAATATTGATGATGACCTGCTGATTATTAATGGTCTTAGTAAAGCACCACATGTAATTATTGGCAAAGATGATGCGGTAAAAATAGATGAATTGCTAAAAAACATCAACGAAGAGTACCTTCGAAAGACAGACGCAAGTCTCAGTATCCTCAGAGCCTATGTACATATATTACTGGTTATTCTGTTACGCATTCATGCCCGTAACCAGGAGACCGACATTTTAACTGTATCCAATGCGTTGGTACACAAATTCAGGCAGCTTGTTTCAGAGAACTATCTTCTGGAGCGCTCTGTGCAGGCCTATGCTGATCTTCTCGGTGTTAGTGCAACACATTTACGCGATACGGTAAAAGAGATTACCGGCTACTCACCGGGACAAATCATCCGCCAGGAGATTATATACGAAGCCAAGCGAAAGCTCGCCAACACTGAGCTCACCACAGCGCAAGTTGGTTATTCCCTTAACTTCGAAGACACCTCTTATTTCTCCCGTTTTTTCAAACGTGAGACAGGATTCTCTCCATCGGCGTACCGTGAAGATATCAGAAAAAAATACCAGATTACTTTGTAAAAAAAAGGAAACGCAGTGTCTCACAGTGTTTCAGCAGTGTTGCGCTGTGTTTTGTATAATATAAGCTTTGCTGAAATCATACACTGTGTTACTCTGTGAAAACACTGTGCAACACTGTGTTCCATAATTAAAAAATCTCATTTCGTTGAAAAGTACCACAAAAACCGCATTTAGTATATTACTATAAATTAATAAGGTCGGTAGTTTTGTGACATAAAATTTCTTCCGAAAAAGTAATTTTAGTCACTAAAGAGAGGTAAAAATGGCAAAGTCAGAAAAAAAGTATCACTCGACAGTAGGTCGAAGGGAATTCATGAAGATGCTTGGAGTCGGAGCCGGAGCTGTAGGAATAGGAGCAGCCGGATTCGGGGCAATCGGAAATGGATTCAAGGATCTTGATGAAATGATGGCATCACCTTTAGCAGAGCGCAAACTACCGTTCTGGGTAAAAGAGGTTGATGAACCAACAGTACAAATCGACTGGGACAACATGGAGATCTTCCCGGGTCCTGAAGGAACATTGTTTAACCCACATTCATGGGAAAATCCGAATGACTATTTCGAAATTTACAACCGAAATATCTCTTCTGTAAAAGAACATGTAAAAAATAACACTCCTGGTCTTTCCTTAAGAGACAGAGCATTGGCAGATGCAAACTGCTGGGGATGGGGCGGTCGTTCAGGTGCTGATTTATCTGCACCATGGACAGGAGCTGATGTAAAACACAATCCTCAATGGGAACATCCCACCATGTTTTACACTCCGGAAGATTATGGAGTACCAAAATATGTAGGCACACCCGAAGAAAACTCAAGGATGCTCCGCACAGCAGGACGTATCATGGGTGCTGCCGATACGGGATTTGTTAAACTCGACGAAAGAACGAAAAAACTCCTTTGGGGTAAAATCAAGTTTGAAAATGTAGAAAAAGGTTATGCTGATCCTTCAAAAAACAAGTTTGTATTACCTGATAAAGACTTATGGGCGATATGCTCGGTAATTCCACAATCACAGTGGATGCAGCAATACACTGAGCGCATGAGCTGGGCATCAAGTAATACGATGAGCTATTCAAGAGCCAACATTTTTGCCAACAGACTGAGTGTATTCCTCAGAGGCCTTGGATATCAATATTATGGAGGAAATACGGAATCAGTTGGTCGCCTGGTTGGTTTCGGTGTAATGTCCGGAATGGGTGAATATGGTCGTGCAGGTATTCTCGTGAGCCCTCAGTGGGGAACAGATATCAGAACAGTAATGGTAACAATAACAGATATGCCACTTGCGGTTACAAAACCTATCGACGCAGGTATCACCAAGTTCTGTGAGAAATGCAAGAAATGTGGCGAGATGTGTCCTTCCGGCGCTATCAGCATGGAAGACAAGCCTTTCTGGGGCGGTCAGGCAAAAATGCAGGCTGAAGGTATTAAAGGATGGTACATGGACAGTAAGAAGTGCTACTCCTATATGTTGGGTGGTGAACCTGACTGTAGCCGCTGCCAGACAGTATGTCCGTTTACAAAATTTGATGAAGCTGTTCTTCATGACCTAATCCGTTTATCCATCGGATCTACTTCTGCACTGAATGCAGCTATCCGCAAAATGGATGATGTTTTTGGATACGGTAAAGAACCGGATCTTAGCAAAACACCGTGGGATCTGGATCCAATGGACATCCCGCTATATGGTCTTGACAAATCACGTTCATAAAAGGAAAGGAGAAAATTATGCGATTAATAAGTTGGACATGGTTCCTGTACATCCTCATTGGTTTTGTAATGGGTGGCGGAGCAGTTATCATAAGAAATATACTCAGGAATAATAATCTGAAACTGGTTTGGTGGGAATGGATTCTGGTGGTGTTGTGCTTCATCCTGTTCATGTTCATGGGACAAACCTTCATAGGTTCCTATCAGGAATTTGAGCCGCGTGCAGCATGGTTCACATTGATTTTCATGGGAATACCAATACTTCTAATGGCTGTAGTTCTATACAGATCGTTGAATAACAGAAAATTAAATTCATAATAAAACAATTAATGCCCGTGCCATATTTACACGTCAGTTTTATTGGGTGATTTACAATACGGGCAAGTGATGTTTTGAGTTGTTGATGGTGTTGTCTTTCCGGTAATGCAGGATTTCCACCTGCATTCCGGAGGACACATAAGTACCATGAACCGATATCATTATGTATTGCGATGAATAACAAAATGGATAAAAAGAGGAGACGCGAGTCTCGCCTGGCAGTGATTGCAATAATTGCAATTATCAGTGCATGGTTTATTGGAATACAACGTGAGGATGATGTTATCCGGGCAAAAATTGAAACAGTGATGGATCAGGTCTCCTCATTTGAAGAGATTGATAACTCATCCTATAAAATTTATAACGAAGAAGATGAACATATAGGATTCATAACATTAGAATCTTCAATTGGATATGGCGGACCAATACTAATGTGTGTTGCAGTTAATCTTGAAGGAGAGATCATTGAATTAGGAATAATTGACCATAAAGAAACACCTTCATATTTGGAAAAAGTTCTGGATGCGAAATATCTTGACAGGATTATCGGCAGAACATACAACGATGAATATTCCATTGGCAATGGGATTGATGCTGTCTCCAGTGCCACTTATTCGTCACGCGCCATTGTAGAAGCCTCAAAGAGAGGAAACAGATATATTGCTGCACATTTATTGGGTTTAGAAGTGCCTGAAGTGGAAAAGCAGAAAATACAATTCGGGGCACCTGAAATCATTCTGATACTGCTCTTTGCAATTGGATACTTCGCGCATAAGAAGACCTTTAAATACAAGAAACAGGCGCGATGGTTTACCATGATTGCAGGCCTTATCTTCATTGGTTTCGCATATAATAAACCATTCTCCCTATCCATGTTCAACCAGCTGTTGTTGGGTTATTTTCCACCAATACACTCACACCTGTACTGGTATCTGCTGCTGGGAGGAATCTTTTTCGTCTTTACGGTGGATAACAAAAATCCATATTGTCAGTGGTTTTGTCCTTTTGGAGCAGCACAAGAGGTGCTTGGGCAGATTGGAGGTGCGAAAAAAAGATCCCCGGGAAGGTTTAAAAACTTCTTTAAATGGACGCTCAGAGCCATAACCTTCTTTGCTATAATCGTGGCGCTACTATTCCGAAACCCTGGTGTAACAAGCTATGAGGTTTTTGGAACACTTTTTAAACTAACGGGCACCAACCTGCAATTTGCAATTCTGGGCATTGTGTTGGTAGCATCAATATTTATCAAGCGACCATGGTGTAACTACCTCTGCCCTATCCGTCCGGTAACAGATCATATTGCTTGTGTAAGACGCTCAATAAAAAACATATGGAAAAGAAGAAAACAGAGAATACTGGTGAGGCAATAACTATTGCGGTTGTGATAATCAGTATCGGATTAATACTGATGGAGTTATTCACTAATATAAGTCATGTACTTGCTATTGGCTAGCGGAAACCGGGAACCGATTACAGTCAAGACCTGACAGGAGAAAAATACCTGTCAGGTCAACGAAAAAACGATAACACAAATACACTCTAAACAAAAACGATAGTCTATGAAAACTACAACGAAATTTATGGCAGGATTAACACTCCTGGTAACAATGGCACTGACATTTGAGAGTCATGCACAGATTCAACCCTATTTCGGAGGTGTAGAAGTAGGTTCTTCAGCACCTGAAGGGTTCCACGCCACGTTGGTGTACCTTCCGGTATTTGCCAATCAGGTGAATGATGCAGATGGGAATGCCATGACAGAAATGCCAATGCAACTGGATCCAACCATGGAGCCTGTTATGATGGACCTGGATTTCAACTTAAATTGGCAACCGATAGGTATAAACCTCTTCTATCGTTCCAACTGGAAGGTGCTCGGAGCAGACTATGCGGCATTTATGGTAGCTCCATATTCTGCCTCGAAGAAAGTAAACTTCACAGCAACAGCGCCTGACGGAACAGTAATTCCACTGGAGGAATCAAGCCACACGGGTATGATTGACATCATGCTCTCGCCTGTTAACTTAATCTGGTCAGGAGATAAATACGTTGTTTCTGCAGGATTAGGGATCAACCTTCCAATTGGAGATTACGATGCCGGAGCACCAGCAAGATGGGGATTTGTTCCAACTGTTGGTGGTACGTACTACTTCGACGATAACAAAACCTTCTCTGCAAGTGCAAAAGTAAATTACGAGATCAATGGAAAGCAGCTGAACGAAGGTGCAGATATGACTTTAGGCGACGAGATGATTATCGAGTGGGGTATTGGTAAGATGGTTATTCCGTTCGGTCGTTTTGGTGTTATTGGCTACAGTGATTTCCAGGTCTCCAATGACATTGTTGCCGGCATTGAGTTGGAAGATGGTGTAAAACACTCTTCTCATTCTATCGGCGCTGAGTACATGATGTACCTTCCACCGGCAAAATTAGCCATCACAATTAAAGGCCTGTATGGCATTGCAGCAGTTGACAAAGCTCCTGTAAACCAGCTATTTGTTGGTATTACAAAAACGCTTTGGAACGCTGAATAAT
>CAZQNY010000080.1:0-7360 GCA_964594665.1 uncultured Bacteroidales bacterium | reverse complement strand
TTTTGTCACAATCTTAACTATGCTTCCCGAAATATTTGAATATTAATTGATACAAAAGAGTTTTATTAATCGGTTTAGCGATATAATCATTACATCCTGCCTTCAGGGATTTTTCCCTGTCGCCTTCCAAACCATAGGCTGTCTGAGCAATTATAATAACGTCGTTATTAAAAGAACGGATTTCTTTAACAGCATCATATCCACCCATTTCCGGCATTTGTATATCCATCAATATCAGGTCAATATCAGGATTATCCCTACAAATATCCAGAGCAGCCACACCTGTTGAGGCAAGTAATATTTCATCACTAAACCGCGACAATGTTTCTATGAGCAGCAAACCGGAAACTTCATCATCTTCAGCAATTAAAATTTTCAGCGGATTTACAATAATATCCTTATCAACACTGTTTTCCTGATCATCAGCTAATTTAAATTCTGAAATAACATTATATGGAAGGGTAAAAAAGAATGTAGATCCTTTATTTTCTTCACTCTCCACCCAAATTTCACCACCAAGACTTTCCACATAATTTTTCGTAATTGCCAGTCCTAATCCGGCTCCCTGGTGTGCATTCTTATCTTCAATATCGGCCTGGACAAATCGTTCAAAAACAGCTTCCTGCCGGTTTTCCGGGATTCCGATTCCGGTATCTTTTACATAAAACTGCAGGAAAGGCTTTTGGACTCCTGGTTCTGAGTTGGATGCAGCTGAATACGTTAACTCATAACCCAGTTCAATAGAACCTTCATTCGTATATTTTATGGCATTTTTCATAAGGTTGGTAAAAACAGCGTAAAGTTTTTCGCTGTCAGTAATTATGGCAGCCTGCTTTGCAGGCATTGGATTAACAAAAGAGAACCCAAGACCTCTTGCCTCCAATTCAGGCTTAAAGAAGGTATAAATATATTCAATATGCTCATTAACATTTGTTTCTTTCAGATTAAGCTCCATCAACCCGGCTTCGATTTTCGATATATCAATAATATCATTAATAATACCAAGCATACGGGCCCCACTTTCTTCAATAATCCTGATATACTTTTGCTGGCTTTCGGTGTTAAGTCCCGGTTTTTTGAGTAAATCCGCAAACCCGAGAATACCGTTCATGGGAGTACGAATTTCATGGCTCATATTGGCCAGGAAAGCACTCTTCAGCCGGTCGCTTTCTTCGGCCTTTTCCTTTGCTGTTTTGAGCTGATTCTCGAACTGAACCCTTTGTGTAACATCCTGAATAACACCTATAACCTTCAACGGGGTCCCATGCTCATCCTTGATCAGTTCAGCAACCGATATTATGGTTTTTCGCTCTCCCTTGTCGTTTGTAATAATGTCAAACTCAAGGTCATATTTTTCTTCATTTTCAATTAAATCAATGAGAGCCTGGTGTACCCTTTCCCTCTCAGGAATACAGCTTTCAACCTGGTCTGTTGAGAAGGATTCATCATCCAAGGCAAATCCATAAATACGCTTTGTCTGATCTGAGGCCCAGAATTGATCAGTTTGAATATCATATTCCCAATTCCCGACCTTTCCAATTTCTTCGGCTTTCCGATATCTGGAGTCACTGAGTTGCAGTTTCTGTTCACTTTTCTTCAATAAAGCTTCACTTCTCTTTCGCTGAGTAATATCGGTATGCGTACCAACAACGCGAACTGCTTTGCCTTTCACATTACAAAACACATCGGCTCGGGAATGAATATCCACCCAATGACCATTTTTGTGCTTCATTTTAAATTCAATGTCGAATTTATCTATTTTTCCATCAATAAGATCATTAAGCATATTCCAGGAACGTTTAACGTCGTTTGGCTCTGTAAGTGTTTCCCAAATGGAGAAATCATCCGGGAGTTCATCTTCCTGATACCCTAATAACGACTTCCAGCGGGGAGAATAATATATTTCATTGGTTATCAGATTCCAATCAAATATACCATCGGATGAAGCCTCCATGGCTTTGTTAAACCGGTCATTAACCTCTTCTTCTCTG
Organism: uncultured Bacteroidales bacterium; assembly: GCA_964594665.1. Classification (GTDB taxonomy): domain Bacteria; phylum Bacteroidota; class Bacteroidia; order Bacteroidales; family BM520; genus BM520. The sequence goes on along the minus strand of CAZQNY010000080.1, from coordinate 5,369 downwards.
GCGATTGTTGCAGATAGCTGTGCATTGGTTTGCTGAAGTTCTTCATTTAGCGCTTCATACTCCTGATTTTGCGCAATTATTTTTTGCTCTGCTGCTTTTCTTTCTGTAATATCAGCAATAGAACCAACAACAGAAACAACTTTTCCATTCTCCAAAATCGGAGCCTCCCGCACCTCAACGATTATCTTTTTCCCATCTTTATGCAACATTTCAAGCTCGTAAGCAGGTTGTTGCCTGCCGGTTTCAATTGCTTTGTTTGTATATTCAATTGCCTTTTGATTTATTGGATTATCGGAAATGAATTTGGTCCAGTCAGCCATTACTTCATCGGATTCATACCCAAGAAAGTCCTTCACCTGAGGGCTGATAAAGGTCAATTTATGATCAGCAGAGTGGGTAAAAAACAAATTAGTACTATTCTCAATAATACTTTTCAGTTTAGATTCACTTTCAGCCAGTTTTATTTGTGATGCTTCCCTTTCTGTTACATCATCATAAATTGCTACAATTTCATTACCTGAAATTCTAAAAACACGGTTCTCGTAGTAATTAGAAAAATTTTCATCCACATAATTACTTGCGGGAAAAAACATTGGCTCACCGGTTCTCCAAACTTCCCTGAATATGTCAATCAATCCAAATTCGTCAATATTCGGGCGAATATCCTTCAGGCTTTTGCCTATCACCTCCTCTTTCGTCCTTTTTTCATGCTTCAGGGCAAATTGATTAAAGTCCCGGATAATATAATCAGCACCTGACTCGCCATTATTTATAACGCTATAGATAGCCACTCCGCTATTGACAGTATCAACAAGTTCTCTGTAACGTTTTTCTGATTTTTCCAGCTGATTTTGATAAACCTTTTGTTCAGTAATATCTTTTACAAAACCCAGGAATCTTTCTTCTGAAAGCTTTATGGCAGCTACGTGCCAGAATCGGTTTTCACCACCTTTAGTAACATAACCGAGTTCACCCTCTGCATAGCCTTCTGTTTTGACTTTTTGGAAATGATCAAATCCCTTTTTAACGTCAACTTTCTGTAATAAATCGGTAATATTCTTTTGATGCAACTCGTCAATTGTATATCCGGTAATACGACAGGCAGCAGGATTGGCTTCAATATAATTCCCGTCTTTGCCGGCAATAAAAATACCATCAGGAGCATGCTCTATGTAGGATTTAAACTTTCTTTCGCTCGCTTCAATATAATCAAAGGCTTCCTTCAATTCTTCATTCGTAGATCTAAGCTCCTCATTTAATGACTGATACTCTTCATTCAATGACTGATATTCTTTCACTTGCTCCTGAATGAGATTTTCAGCTTTTATACGTTCAGTAATATCCTGAGTAAATCCAATGCCGCGGATACACTTATTGTTATCATCAAAAATCAAATTAGCTTTTTCCCGCACCCACTTCACTTCACCATCGTCCATTAATAACCGATGGTTAATATCATATTCACCTTCACCCTGAACTGCGGCAGACCATTTACTATCAACATATTCTTTATCATCAGGATGCACCCGATTAATAAATAATTCATAATTCATCGGTGTGCCGACAGGAATATCAAAGATACGGTAGTTTTCATCAGTCCAAACTAAATTATCATTAATAATATCCAAATCCCATGAACCAATTTTCCCCAATGATTGAGCATTCTCAAGATAGTATTGTTTGGTTTTTAATTCTGCAACAGCTTTCTTTTCTTCCGTAATATTCTCTGAAGTTGCCAAAATACCAATTACTTCACCGCTATCGTCTTTCAATGGCACCTTGCTGGTTCGCCATACAACCTCATCTCCATTTTTATCAATAAAATGCTCTTCATATTTCAATTTTGGCGCACCATTTTCCATCACCATTTTATCGTCAGCACGATATTCTTTTGCATCCTCTTTCCAAACCATCACATTGTCAGTTTGCCCAATAACCTGATCGGGTGTATCTTTTCCACAATCATTCACAAAGGAGGTATTACAACCCAGGTAAACGCTGTTACGATCTTTCCAGAATATCCGTGCCGGAACGCTATCGATAACTTTCTGCAGGAAGTCACGCTGTTTTTTAAGTTCTTTTTCAGATTTCTTTCTTTCACTTATATCACGGGCAATCCCATAATAATAGGTTTCACCGTCAATCATATACTTCTTGCCATTTATCTCGATAGGAATCGTCTTTCCCGATCTATCAATATGTGTTGTTATAAATGTTCGTTGCGTATTATATGGAAACGGCTTCCAGTATTCAAGAAATGCGTCAACAGGGAAATTAGGGTCAATAACTTCAACCGTTTGTCCAATAATTTCTGTCTTGGATTTTTCAAGCATTAAAGTCGCCTGATGGTTTGTATCCACTACAACACCCTTTTCATCAATCAGGTATATGGCATCCACCGCAGTTTCTACAAGTTGCTTATACCTGGTCTCACTCTTCTTTAACTTCTCATGTTCCCGTCGTAACTGATCCTCGGTATTTTTCAGGTTTGTAATATCCTGATGAGTACCAACCATCCGAGTTGCTTTTCCATTATCATCACGGATTACGATTCCCCGGCATCGCACCCATACAGTAGACCCATTTTTATGCTGATAGCGCATATGCTGATCATAGGGATGTTGTGAATCAGCAAGATGTTTATGGAAATTTTCCAGGGCAACTTTTAAATCATCCTGATTAATAATATTTTGCCATGCACTGGCTTTATGTGGCATTTTCGCGGGGTCATACCCCAATATTTCCCAAAACCGATTATCCATCCACTCATTCTCAGGATTCTCCAGATCCCAATACCATAATCCATCGAAAGAGCCCTCTCTTATAAATTCAAATATCTGCTCGTCCTGTTTAATAAGATTATAAAATTCAGTTTTCAGATAATGCGCCATATTCAGATAAATTTAATAATCACGATATAAAAGTATTATTTATAATGACAAATATCCAGTCAAAGGGTTAACTTACTGTTTTTAAGTTAAATATCACTGTTTCCCTATCGGTAAAGAAAAATAAAACACAGAACCTTTACCCTCTTCACTCTCCACCCATATTCTGCCGCCCTGCAATTCTACGAACGATTTGGCAACCGCCAGCCCCAGTCCTGCACCCTGAAATGCTTTTTCATCCGCAATATCAGCCTGTATAAATGGTTCAAAAATCGCCTCCTGCCGATCGGAAGGTATTCCTGTACCTGTATCCTTAATATAGCAAAGCACATTGGAATCATGTAAACGACAGCCTACATGTATAATTCCTGATTCGGTGAATTTGATAGCATTTCCAATAAGGTTGCTTAAAATGGTATCTAACCTGGCAGGATCAGTGACGATCCTATTCGATCCTTCAGGCAACATTTCATCAATAACAATTTCAAGCCCCTTCTTTGTTGCTTCTGATAAATAATACCTATGGGAATCTCTCAGTTTTTGATTAAAATCTGTTTTTTCCTGACGGAAAGCAACAATTCCAGCTTCAATTTTGGATATTTCGACAATATTATTCACCGTATTTATCATTCGCTTTCCACTTCGATGGACAATATGGATGTATTTGTCCTTCTCCTTACTGCTTAAATCAGGTTCCTGAAGCAGCTCGGTAAAACCAAGAATACCATTCATTGGTGTACGGATCTCATGACTAATATTCGCAAGGAATGCAGATTTTAACCTGTCACTCTCCTCTGCCTTTTCTTTTGCTGTTTTTAACTGAATAATATTCGCCTCCAGTTCGTCGTTTTTTTGCTTAAGTTCGATTGTTTTCTGGCGCACTTCAGATTTTAACAGTACATTAAATTTTCTTTTCTGAATATACACGTAAACAATAACACACAAAACAAGGATCAATATTAGAAACAGTAGTAACAAGACATCCTTCTTTTTTTCAGCTTCAGCAAATTTCAGATCAGCCGCTTGTTTCTCTTTTATAGCCTTCTCTGTTTCGTACAAAGCCTGCATTTCACCAACCTGCTGACTTAATTCGGTACTAAAAAGTTCCTCGCTTAATGAAAAAGCATCAGATAAATATAATTGGGCATTTTCATGATCATCAATAAGAATATAATAGATTGTAAGAAGCTTATAATTATCAAGCAGAAGCTCTTTATCCAGCAACTTTTTGGATAGCGAAATAGATTCTTCAATTAAGGGCAATGCCTTATAAGGCTGATTAACAGCCAGGTAATATTCAGCAAGGTTGTAGGTCTTATAGGATATCTGCTGCTCATCATTGGCTTCACGATCCAGATCAAGGGCCTTTAACCGATAGGGCAAAACCTTATCCAGTTCATTTTTAGCAAAATATATATTTGCAATATTATTATATACCTTTGATATATTATCCTCACTTTTCAGCTCCTCTAAAATCTTCTGTGATTTCAAAAACAAATCAAGAGCCTTATCGAAATCCCCCAGCATGGCATAAACACTACCCAGGCCGATGTACGACCATCCCACTTCGTAAAGGTCTCCCAATTCAACTTTAATAGCAACTGATTCTTCCATCATCTCCAGGCTACGTTCGGGCTGTTTAAGGTAGAAATAGGTCCTTCCAAGTACTTCCAGTGCCCGGGCCTTGAATTTTTTATTTCCCAGAGAATCATATATTTGAATGGATGTCTGCAGGCTAAAAACAGCCTTATCATAATATCCGCCATCAGTATACGCTGCTCCTGCAGAAAGATGTGCTGAAGCTGCACCTTTGGTGTCACCTGACTCTTTGGCCAGCTGTACCCCTTTCAGGGAATATAAAATTCTGTCCTCGGAAGGAAGATTCCGATTATTCGCAAGCGCGATATAGGCCTCATACCTTACAATATCATCATCAGAATGGGTGAGGCTTAACAAACTATCGATTTTAGTTCCGTAGGTATTAAAAACAATAAAAATCAAAAAGAAAAATAAAGTAGTATGTTTTGTAAATAGTATTTTTTTCATTCCTTCAAATTAATAAAACAATGCAAATAGTTGGTTGTAAAATATTTACACAAAAAAGGGATAATCTGATTTACCGGATTATTCCTGATAGTGACATAAAGCTCAAGACTTTAAAAATACAAAAAAATATGGAAGAATTAAAATATATATAATCGGGATTACAAATTTAATGCAGAGGCACATCCATTTCGCAGAAGCAATTTTGACATGGATAAAGCACAGAAATATTTAAATCTATAGCAGCCCAACTAAATAAAAGTCACCTTTCTGTTGAGCTCTATTGGTAAAGATCCTGTTATTTTGGACTAAAGCAGGAATTCCATCGATACCCGAAAAAGATTCTTACTTCTTTCTCAAGAGAAGAAAACTATTATTTTTCCTTATGCTTATTCGTTATTGTACCAGTAATTATTTACAATGATTCTGAGTCGCTTC
>CAZQNY010000079.1:0-14454 GCA_964594665.1 uncultured Bacteroidales bacterium | reverse complement strand
ATTGAAATTTATTCAGGCACCTCGCTTGATGCAGCGTTTATAAAGACTATGCTTGAAGACGCAGGCATCATGGCATTTTTAAAAGATGACAATATGGGGACCATCGCCCCGTTCCAGGTCTCCGGAGGTGGTGCCGGTGCAGTAAAGATTGTTATCAATGCCGAACACTACGAAGAGGCAAGGAAGATTGTGGGGCGTTTTGAAGAGGGGCGCCAGGAATAAAGCATGATTATCAATTGACACGACACCATAACCACGCCCTAACTTATTGATTGCGTATTATTTATTGAAGATTACGTATTGAGTGTTGGATGTAAATCAGCCATTATTCACGTCCCAAAATTTCATACGCCTTTTCGGTGGCCTTGCTGAAATTATCAAGGATCAAGTCCTCCTGAATCAATTCCGTAAGTTTATACTGTTTCATGTCATCTTTGATCTCAGGATTTACTCCGGACAGGATAATGGTAATATCCTTATTTCTCAAAATATTAATGGCATCGCTAAGATTATGCAGTCCTGTTTGATCAATAAATGATACATGACGCATCCTGATAATCAATACATCACACTTTAGCCCAACCTCTTCAATAGCTTCGGAGTATCTTCTTGCGGAAGCAAAAAACAGAGGACCACTAATCTCATAAATACTTATTTCGTCCGGAAGATCAGAGTAATTTTCAATAATATCATTATCAACAACATTATTAATCCTCTTATCACTAATGTCAGACATCCTCTTCATAAATAGTATGGCTGATAACAGCACGCCGATTTCGATTGCCAGTGTTAAATCGAAAAATACGGTGATAAAGAAGGTTGTAAGCAGAATCAGGATATCGAAATAGGAGCCTTTGAGGATGGAAATGAACGAGCGCCACTCACTCATATTGTACGCCACCACAATCAGAATTCCTGCCAGACAAGACATGGGAATCAGCTTGGCCCATTTACCCAGAAACAGCATTATTAACAGTAAGGTGATAGCATGAACGATGCCTGAGATTGGCGTTCGACCGCCGTTTTTTACGTTTGTGGCTGTGCGTGCAATAGCTCCTGTTGCCGGGATACCGCCAAAGAATGGAGTTACAATATTCGCAATACCCTGCGCTATCAGCTCGGTATTGGAACGATGTTTTCCTCCTATCATACCGTCGGAAACCACCGCAGAGAGTAGTGACTCTATGGCGCCCAACATGGCAATGGTCAATGCGGGGGCGATATAGTTTTGTAAATCCGCAAATTGAAAATGAGGAGTGGTAATATGGATTTTATTGGGAATTTCACCGAAGAAGGTCTCGATGGTAGGCACATCAAGCTGAAAAAGATGAACCACAAGAGTAATAATAACTATTGAGAGGAACGATCCCGGAATTTTTGAGACGATTTTTTTAGAAAAGACAGTGATCAGGATTGTGGCCACCGTTATAGCAAAAGCAATCCAGTTGATACTATCAATATTGGCAAAATAAACCATCCACTTATCGTAAAACCCCGAAGGCACCTTTTCGATGGAGAGTCCAAAAGCATCTTTTATCTGTGTGGAAAAAATAACCAAAGCAATACCACTGGTAAAACCCACGACAAGCGAGTGCGGGAAATATTTCAGCAGCGTTCCCAGCTTCAGCAGTCCGAAAATAACCAGAAACACCCCGGCGAGCATGGTAGAGATGATAAGCCCATCCACACCATATTGCTCAACGATTCCATATACAATAACGATAAATGCGCCTGTTGGTCCGCCGATCTGCACCCTGCTGCCACCAAGGAGTGAGATCAGGAACCCCGCCACGATGGCAGTAATAAGTCCTTTTTCAGGCGATACACCCGACGCCACGGCAAAGGCAATTGCCAGTGGCAGCGCAACGATTCCTACCACGATTCCCGACATTATATCATTGGAGATCTGTTTCTTATCGAGACCTGTTTGAAGAATTGTAAAGAGCTTTGGCTTAAAAACAGTATTCATTTCAAAAATTTGCGCAAATGTATAGCAGAAAGCACTATGTTATTCTTTAGTATGGAAATATTTTGCACTAAATGACGTGGATTCTCCTGTTTTTAAGGAGAAAATGCAAAAATTCCCTAAACAATCATCGTTCAGGGTTTATATATTACAGCAGAACCATTCAGTTTTCGCCTTGAAGGCAGGAAGGCGAAGGAAGCCATATCCCATTTAATAATTACGTATTATTTATTGGATATTATTTATTAACGTATGTTGTTTTACAGCAATTCATTCGCCAGGTTTGCCAGCTCGGAGCGCTCACCTTTTTCGAGCAGCACGTGGGCGTAAATGGCGTGATGATTTATCCGGTCGATAAGATAGGACAAGCCGTTGCTTCGGGAGTCCAGGTACGGGGTATCAATCTGCCTCACATCACCGGTGAATATAATCTTTGTTCCTTCTCCTGCGCGTGTGATAATGGTTTTTACCTCGTGCGGAGTGAGGTTCTGGGCTTCATCGACAATAAAGATGATATTCGAGAGACTCCGGCCGCGGATATATGCCAGTGGAGAGATCACAAGCTTCTCCTTTTCCAGCAGTTGTCCCAGGTTATGATATTCCTTATCGTGTTCGTTGAATTGGTTACGGATAAACTTGAGGTTATCGTAAAGTGGCTCCATGTAAGGCTCCAGTTTTTCCTCTACATCACCGGGGAGGTATCCGATATCCTTGTTGGAGAGCGGTACGATGGGACGAGCGAGGAAAATTTGCTTAAACTGGCGGCGTTGTTCAATGGCTCCTGCCAGTGCCAGTAATGTTTTGCCGGTACCTGCGACACCCTGCAGGGTTACCAGTTTCACTTCGGGGTTTAAGATGGCATGAAGCGCAAAAACCTGCTCAGCATTGCGGGGAGTAATACGTTGGATTGGTCGTTTAATAATTTTTTCCAGGCGTTGAGATATTGGGTTGTAATACGCAAGGGCAGAGTTACGGTGGTTTTTAAGGATAAAATAGTGGTTTGGCACAGGGTCCTCAAGGCCAATATCCTCCAAAAGACAATATCCTTCCTCATACACTTTGTCGATAACCTCTTCATCCACATTTTCGATAAGTGTTTTCCCTGTATAGAGAGCATCAATATCCTTAATCTTACCGGTTTCAAAATCCTCTGCCGCCAGGCCAATGGCTTTAGCTTTAATCCGAAGATTAATATCCTTGGTTACCATCACCACTTTCCTGCCGGGGTTGTTCTTACGTATGGTCATGGCTGCATTCAGGATACGGTTGTCGGCAGTAAACACGCCAAATTCATCCTGTGCATCAAAGTCCGTAGCCCTGTCACTGACAACCATAACTTTTCCGGCGCCATCGCGGTCGAGTGGAATCCAGTCGGTGAGGGTATACTCTTCAGAAAGCCGATCGATAATACGGATAAACTCCCGGGCTTCAAAGTTCTTTATATCACTACCCTTTTTGAAGGTATCAAGTTCCTCCAATACGGTGATGGGAATAGCAATATCATTATCTGCAAAACTATAAACTGAACTATGGTTATAAAGGATCACGGAAGTATCCAGAACAAAAATCTTAGCTTGTTTTTCTGTCATAAATGAGGGCCTCTTCGTTTTAATTACACATTATCAATAAGATAGAAAGCAAGCGAATGCTTCTACGGCTTTCCTGTCCTAAAGATAAACAATATTTACGGCAATAGAGTAAAGAAGAATGTAAGATTCTGTAAAAAATCTTCTCACGGGAATGTTGAAAAATACAATGACAAACAAATTTCCGAAATGTCTTTTTCTGTTTCGCAGAATATAAAACATTGTTTAACAATGAGTTATATCCATAAAAGACATTATTCAGCCTGTAGTTATTCCGTGTAGAAGTCGATCATTTTATTTATGGCTTCGGTACATGCGGGGCAAAAGACATTGCCGTTGAAGGTGTTCATCAGGCAATCCTGCATTGGTCGATAAATTCCTTTGGCAGAGTACCCACCGCCTTCATATACTCCGAGGGTATTGATAAACTCTTCTGATGCCGGAGTGGGAACGGGAGTGTTTTTATCCATCATATGCTTCCATTTGCGGTCGAAGTTTACCAGTGTGGTGATATTGGGCTCCCAGGGCTCGGTGTTAAGGTCGTAGAAATCGTTGTAGCTTGTTGAGGAGTCGTAGTACTCATCGCCAAGGCCTGCAAAGGCATGGCCAAATTCGTGGACAATAATTTTATCTGACGCCAGGCTTCCGGTAACACTTACGGAGTAAAAGTTGAAAATGGCACCGCCACCGTATTTTTTGGTGTTTACGAGAACATAAATCTGGTCGTAGGGGGCATTTGCCGCCAGATCACGTACGGCATAATGATCAGCAATCATGCAGTATCGCTCAGAGTCGAAGGTATAGAAAGAAGAGCCCATAGCCGTGTTTACGTAGATGTTTTCGGCTGGGATATCCGATCCGCTCTCCTGCGATGGTGCCAGAATACCTCTTATGTTAAAGTCTGTTTTTCTGGATTTGTAGGGCTCGTAAGCAAACAGAGCTTCGGCAAAACGCTGGCAATCGGCAATAAAATCACCCATCTGGTCAGCGGTGTAGCCCTCGGGAAGAAGAACAATATCCACGGCTTTGGATACATCGGGGTTCCCGATATGGGTTTCAAATGAAGGATAGGGCCTGCGCAACTCATTGGTGACAAAGTAATCCTCCGGGTTGTAGGTTGCTCTGTACATTTCGGTAAATTCTCCGGTACGTTCGCGGGCATACAACACAATTGTTGCCTTTGCTATGGGTTGTGGCATTACAACAGACTCATAGAAACTTCTTGAAATCGTTTTTGATTCATTGGTGGTCTGCCACTCCCCAAACAGAGAACTGTACCCTCTGGAGTATATCAGGTCGCCGGAAGCTTCATCAAAAACCCTGAGCATATAATTTCCGTATTCAAAGGTGTCGGTGAGGCGTGTTTTTGTACCGCCCCAGAACGGCTCGGTACGAAAACCATCAAAATAGCACACATGAGTGTCGTGAGTACCGGCATGAACATAATCCATGCGCAGGGTTTTATCCACGAAATAGCTGCTGAACTGGCCAAATGACTGTATGGCTATGAATAGGGAAAGAACAAGAAGAAGCTTTTTCATATCTTTTTTTTACAAATGTATAAAAATAGGCGTGTGTGGGATTGCAAAAATAAAAATCCCGGAGCTCTGGAGAGGTCCGGGAGGGAAAGCGACAGGTTAACGTGCCGTTTGACTACACCACGTTAAAATTTTCCAAATTTAATGGTGAAATATCCTGAGATGTCGCGAAGGGCATCCTTTCCGACATTGAATTCATCGGAAACAGACATTTCTATATCATCTGTAAAGCGGTATGAGGCACCCAGGGAAAGCTGCATAAACCGTACAACATTGAAGTCGATCTGTAATCCGGGCTCTACAACAAAAAAGGCATCCCAATCGTCGTTGTAATTATAGTGACGGGTGTCCCACGGATCTATGTAGTAATATTCGTTCCATGCATAGATACCGCCGGCACCGAGGATAATGGGTACAGAAAAGTGAATGGGGCTTTTGCCAAAAAAGATAGGCTCGAAGAAAAATCCTCCATAACCTCCGGTAAGATAATATTCACCCTCAGGTAGATCATGATACATATCCAGGTCATTTACAAAGGCGTTTCCGGCAATACCAAAGGCAAAGCTGTGGTTAAAAACCCATGCAAGGCGTGCCCCGGAAAGGTAGGCATCCATGTTTTCAATGGGCGAATAACCGAATGTTAGGCCGGCATAAAAGCCGTTGCTACAATTTTTGTTCCCTGCAAGTGTCCTGATTTCGTTTGATTCGTAATCTTTATTTTCCTGAGCAGTAGCTGTAAAACAGGCCAGTCCAAGCGCTATTGTAATAAGAAAAATACTTTTTTTCATGTTTTTGATAATGTATAGGATTAATAGTAACACGTTTTATTTCGATACATGGTTAATAGAGCCTGTTCCGGTGATATTGGCATCAATGCTTGGGTTTCCGAAGTAAAATATATCTCCTGAACCTGTGATAGTGACATCAAGATTATCTTTAACCCACAAATACATATTTCCTGTGCCACTGATTTTGGCGTTGCAGTCTTTTACTTCCAGATCGTAGGCATGGATGCTGCCTGAACCGGTAATACGTAGTTTGGTATCATCAGCAATGCCCCACAGTTCAGCGCTTCCGCTGCCACTGATGCTAAGGTCGAGGTCGTAGGTGTCGAGGCCCATTTCCACATCCCCGCTTCCTGTGATACTTAGTTCAAAGGAGTCGTTTACCAGGTTTTCGCAATAGAAATCACCGGATCCGGAGAGGGAATATTCTTTCAGATCGGGAGCATATATACGAACCACAATGTTATAATTGTTGCGCAGACGCCGGTTATCATACACCTTGATCCTAAGCTTGTCGTTCCTTACCGAGGTTTCGATGTAGGGAATAAGGTTTGATTCGGCTTCAACCTGTACTTCATAGTAATCAGACTGGATATATTCAACATCCATAAATCCTTCCAGTGAAACTTCATCAAAACCATTAATATCTCTTATTTCTGTTACCAGGTCGTAGTTTCCTTCAATGGCTGCCATGCGGTAACATCCTGAAGTCATTATCATAACTAAGATGGCAAATGAAAAAACTAAAGTTGAAGTTAATGTTTTCTTTTTCATGATATGATTATTTTTTTCTTTCAATAATAGTGACGCTTTTTTGGTTGCTGCGTTGCAAAAAATGATTAAATAATTTTAAACGAACCTGATTTCAGGTCAATACGGATACGCGAGCCGGACTTATTGGTATTCCCCTGGTGTCCGGTGACTTTGATAACACCATCTTCTTTGTTAAGGACTTCTGTATTAACAATTTCCACAAATCCTGATACGGTAACATCTGATTCTTTAGTATGGATAAGTTCAAAGTCGAATCCGGCGTCCTTGCTTACCATCAGAGATATATCCGTATAGTTGGAGCTCAGGTCGATAAGGTTAAAAGCTTCACTAAGTTTATCGATTTCAATACCTCCGTATTCTGATTTTACAATCATTTCGTTGTTGAGCATGGAAAGTTCAACATCCGAGAAGCTAAGGCTTCCTGTTATGCGGTTAAGGTTTCGGATACTGATTTTATCTCTTCTTGACTGCAATTCAATTTCGGCCACATTTTCGATTTCAATTTCCGAAGATCTTGATTCGATCATTATTTTATCCGATTGATCGATGGTGGCATTGGCATAGTTAAATTCCAGTGCTCCATTGGATATCTGATGCACATTAAAGTCACCAAATTCCAGGTCGATACGCACATCACCGGTAAGGTCGTTGGCACGCATGTCACCATTGGATATGTTAAAAGTTATTTTTCCGTCAAGGTTTGTCGTATATACATTTCCAAACTTGTTGTCGATGCTGATTTCAGCATTTTTGGGAAGGTATACGGTATAGTCAATTTGGGCATTGGAGCTGTTAAAGAGGCTTGTTGCCATATCGGTAATTTCCGCGATCCATTTGTTTTTTTGATTTTTAAAAACGGTACGGGCAATGATAAAATAGTCATTGGCAGTAAAGTCAAAATCGATGGATTTAAAGCTTTTATCGAGGCGGTCCATTTTCGAGCTTGTTACTTCGAGATGGATATCGAATTTCACGGAGTCTTTTTCCCAGGGTACAATATTTATATTGCCATATTTATTTTCCACCTGGATGGTGGTCATATTTTTCATGGGAAAAGCTTTCGATATATCGAGGCTTTTCTCGAAGGTCTGGCAATGTGCAGCGTACATGAGCAACACAGCCAGCAGTGATAGTGTAAAGCTTTTATATTTCATAATTTTGAACGGCGTTAGTATTGTTACTTTTTTCTTCCAGTTGTTCGAGTATTTGCTCGAGGATATCAAGTTTAAGGCGGTAATTCTGGATCATGGCTTCCACGACCTCCTGGTTGGCGGCGTTATCGCCAAGATCTTTTTTTAATTCATTATAAACGGCATCAAGTTCGTTGAGGTCCATATCGACGGATTCCATCAGTCCGGGTTGTTGTGAGGCAAAGGAAGCGATACGTTTTTTATTTTGACTGATACGTGCAGTGTAGAAGGCTTCGGCTTCACGCAATTCATTAATAATATGGCTTGCAGCAGATTTATCCATTGCCATGGTGTTTTGCTGAGCTTTGTGGTCTCTGATATCGTTGAGGAACCATGCAGAGGCAAAAATCAGGATTGCAGCGGCAGCTCTGGCAGTCCATTTAATAACATTACGGTACAATGGCCGGGTTTTTTGTTCAGGCAAAACGGCCTGAAGGTCGCCCCAAAGGTCCTCCGGGGGAGTGGCATTATCGAATGCCTCTCTGTTGTGTGCGATAAATTTTTCCAGTGCGTCCATAATATGTTGTGTTAAACCTGATATTCCAGATATTCATTTGCGAGCAGTTCTTTGACTTTGTTTTTTGCTCTGAGATACTGCGACCTGCTGGTGGCCTCGTTGATACCCAGGTAGCGGGCTATTTCGCCATGGTCGAGGCCTTCGAGCAGGTACATAGAAAAGATCATTCTGCTGCCTTGCGGCAATACTTTCATGGCATCCTTAATGCGATCTACCGAAAGCAATCTTTCGTCGAAGGGCTCTTCCTGCCTTTCATTAAAAGGAGACATATCTTCAAAGAACTGCAGATCAGCTTTTCGTCGCCTTATTTCGCTGATACAGGTGTTTATGACAATGCGTTTGAGCCATGAGCCGAAGCTGGATTCGAAGCGGTAGGAGTGTATTTTACTGAATGCATAAGTAAAAGCCTCCTGCAGCATATCCCGCGCTTCTTCAGCATCGTGCATAAACCGGATACAAACATTGAACATGGCCTTTGCATACAAGTCATAGATCTTTCGGAATGCTTTCCTGTCACCCTTCTGGCAGGAAATCACCAAATCACTGTGTGTCATGTTTTTTGTCTGTGTCACTGTCCTGTTACTTTCAGTTTTAATGACGGTACATTATGTGGAACGTTGCATTTTTTATTAACGAAAGGTAAAAAAAATAAAAAAACCGCTATATTTGTACAAAATAGCGTCTTATGAAAAGTTATTCTTTACTGTCTGCGCTCTCAAAAAAGGTATTCCTTAATGTTAAAAACCGCGATGAATTCGTGGGAGCCTGAATTTTACCTATTACCGGCATGGCCTTGTCGGAGCAATTTTTAGTATTTATTTCTTAAAAAATTAACAATTATGGATTTACCATTCGCTGAATCGTATAAAATAAAAATGGTTGAGCCTGTTCGCAAAACAACACGTGAAGAGCGCGAACAAGCTATAAAAGAGGCTAAGTATAACCTCTTTAAAATAAAAAGTGATGATGTATTTATTGACCTGTTAACGGATTCAGGCACCGGAGCAATGAGCGATCGTCAGTGGTCGGAAATGATGCTCGGGGATGAAAGTTATGCCGGAGCACGGTCGTACACAAAAATGAAAAATGCTATTGAGGAAATTCTGGGGATGCCCTATTTTCTTCCTACTCACCAGGGTAGAGCAGCAGAGAATGTTCTCTTTACAACATTGGTAAAAGAAGGTCATATAATTCCCGGAAACTCTCATTTTGATACCACAAAAGGGCATATAGAATATCGTAAGGCAAAAGCTATCGATTGTACTATTGACGAGGCTTTCAACACCACCATTGATCATCCTTTTAAAGGAAATGTGGATCTTGAGAAGCTGGAAAAGGTATACAAGGAATATGGAAAAGAGAATATTCCGTTTACGGTGGTTACCGTAACATGTAACTCGTCAGGTGGTCAGCCGGTAAGTATGGCCAACCTCCGCGATGTATATGCATTATCGCAGAAATATGGCATTCCTGTATTATTTGATTCAGCACGTTTTGCTGAGAATGCCTATTTTATTAAAATCAGGGAAGAGGGATACGGCGAGAAAACTATCCGCGAGATCGTTCGTGAGATGTATTCCTATGCTGATATGATGACTATGAGTTCCAAAAAAGACGCCATTGTTAATATGGGCGGATTTATTGGAATGAAAGATGAAGAGCTGTACCGTAAAGCGTGTACTTTTAATATTATGTTCGAAGGTTTTGTAACCTACGGTGGCATGTCGGGGCGTGATATGAATGCGCTGGCACAGGGATTATACGAAGGTACAGAATTTGATTATCTCGAAACACGAATCAAGCAGGTACAATACCTGGGTGAAAAACTTATTGAATATGGTGTTCCTGTACAATATCCTATTGGCGGGCATGCTGTTTTTGTTGATGCGAAGAAATTTTTACCCCATGTACCCAAAGAAGAGTGTCAGGCACAGACCCTTGGTGTAGAGTTATATATCGAAGGTGGTGTTCGTGGTGTGGAAATAGGAACCTTGCTGGCAGACCGTGACCCGGTGACGCGTGAAAACCGTTATCCTGATCTTGAGCTGCTTCGTTTGGCTATTCCCCGCAGGGTATATACCAATAATCATATGGATTATATTGCAGCAGCGCTGAAGAATGTCTGGGATCGTCGTGATTCCATTACCTCAGGCTACAATATTACCTGGGAAGCTCCCATTATGCGGCACTTTACCGTGGAATTGGAAAAAGCATAATCATTTGCTGTCAATCCATAGGATTACACGATATTTACTATCTTTGAAAAATGAAACAGTACCGGGATACTTTTCGGTACTGTTTTGTATATCAGTCTTTTATTATGGATAAAACAAAAAAGGAAAAACGTTATCAACGGCTTCATGATCAGATTCAGGGCCTGTTAAATAAAACGGATGATAAATTGGCGCGCATGGCAACCATTTCTGCGGTGCTGCATCAAAAGATGGATTATTTCTTTTGGACGGGATTCTACACTATCCGTAAGGATGAGATGATGGTAGTATCGTATCAGGGGCCTGTGGCATGCCAGATTCTGGGAAAGGATACCGGCGTGTGCTGGGCGGCCTATAATGCAAAAAAGACCCTCGTGGTGGATGATGTGGAGCAGTTTCCCGGGCATATCGCCTGCGATTCACGCTCAAAATCGGAAATTGTGATACCACTTTTTGATCAGAACGGTGTCTTGTATGGTGTTTTTGATATCGATAGTGTTGAAAAAGGCTCTTTTGATGATATTGATAAATACTGGCTGGAGAAGATAGCCGCTTTTATTGATCATCCCGAACAAACAGGGCTATAAGCATAATAATTATGAAAATATATACAATTCCAATGGTTCCAGGGCCTACATCAGTGCCGGAGCGCGTGCTGCGTGCCGGAATGATAAATTATGGCTCCGGCGATCTGGAGGAAGAATTTATTGGACATTATTCGTCTCTTGAGAAAAAATTACAACAACTCTTTGGTACAAAAAATCAGGTAGTCGTACAAACAGGAGAGGGTATGCTGGCATTATGGAGTGCCTTAAAGAGTACCCTTAAGGCCGGCGATAAGGTGTTGGCGGTGTCATCAGGCATTTTTGGTACCGGAATCGGAGAGATGGCCCGGTCGATAGGGTGTGAGGTGAAAACTATTGCGCATCCCTATAATGGTCCGGCAATCGATTTTGAAACCATTGAAAAGGCTATCGTCGATTTTGGGCCCAAAATGATTACTGCAGTGCATTGTGAAACGCCTTCAGGAGTGATGAACCCGCTGGAGAAACTTGGCGCTCTGAAAGCAAAATATAATGTGCCTTTACTCTATGTTGATGCCGTCGCATCGGTTGGTGCTGAGGTTGTTGATGTGGATAAACACCACATTGATCTGTGCCTTGGCGGCTCGCAAAAGGTATTATCAGCACCGGCAAACAGTGCTTTCCTTACTGTTAGTGAAAAGGCCCGGGCCATTGCTGAAGAAATTGGTTACGTAGGCTATGATGCGCTGTTGCCATTTCGTGATGCCGTAAAAAACCGGTATTTCCCGTATACTCCCAGCTGGGTGAATATTGAACAGCTGTCGGAAGCAGCAAATATTATCCTTGACGAAGGTCTTGCGGAAACCATTAAGCGCCATCATTACAATGCCTGCCAGGTTCGGGAGGCTATGAGGGACATGGGTTATAAGGCTTATGTTGAGGATGAAAAATATGCTGCATGTACAGTAAGTGCATATTATGTTCCGGAGGGCATCACGTGGAAAGAATTCGACCGCTCACTGCGTGCCAAAGGCCTTGCCGTGGGTGGCAGCTACGGAGAACTGTCGGGTAAAATATTCCGCTTAGGGCATATGGGCTCCCAGTCAGATGCCAATCTGCTCGATCAGGCCCTCGAAGTATTAAAAGGTGTTAATCATTAA
Organism: uncultured Bacteroidales bacterium; assembly: GCA_964594665.1. Taxonomy (GTDB): domain Bacteria; phylum Bacteroidota; class Bacteroidia; order Bacteroidales; family BM520; genus BM520. The sequence continues at coordinate 2,201 of CAZQNY010000079.1, read as the reverse complement.
GTTTTTTGTATGACACTGGCGGAACAGATAGTTATTATTATTGCTTTATGCACGGTGCCATTCAGCTACGGGCAGACGAGCAATATTTTTTACTGTACCAGTAATGCTGAAGATTTAAAAATCAGTGGCACGGTAGCACTTTTTCAGGGTGTCCTCGTGCTGTTGGGCCTGGTTCTCGGGCGCTGGATAATAGGTTTTGCCGGTTCAATGGGCTTTGCCCTGGGTATTGGCACGCTGGCTATTGCCGGTATCCGTATGATTATGGATGCCCGTAAGGGTGAACCCGACGACAGAGCCTTTAAGCTTAATGATACGGTGATGATCATGGCTATGGCTCTTGCTGTTTCCATAAATGCATTTATTCCCGCTATCGGATTGCCGGCGTTTAATATTCATATGCCCCTTTTTAGTGGTTTGATTCTGGTATGTACTTTTTGTGCTACTTTTGCAGGTATTAAAACAGGTAAGAAATATGCCAATTTTAAGTTGGGGAAGGTGCTACGGATAATGGGTGGAACAGCTATTCTGGTGGTTACAGGTCTCCGTATTTATTTTTCTTATTTTGATTAAAATTTTATTAGGATGATAAAAAGATTACTCTTAACAGTTTCATTAATGCTGCCACTGATGGCAGCTATCGCGCAGATTCCTGCCGGATATTACGATGGTACCGAAAATCTTTCAGGCGATGATTTAAAGGCTGCGTTACATAATATTATCGACGATCATGTGGAGTTCAGTTATAATGATTTGCGTGATTTTTTACTTCGTGAAACCGACGAAGATCCGAATAATTCGAACAATGTAATTCTGTTGTACACCGGTCGTTCACAGGCAAAGAGTACCTTTGGCGGTGGCGCCAACGACTGGAACCGTGAGCATGTATGGGCCAAATCGCATGGTGATTTTGGAACGTATCCTCCCTGTGGTACGGATGCACATCATCTTCGCCCTACCGATGCCAGTGTGAATTCATCCCGCGGAAACCTGGACTTTGATAATGGTGGCAATGTACATCCTGAAGCTACCGGATGCCGTTACGACAGCGACAGCTGGGAACCCCGCGATGAGGTGAAGGGTGATGTTGCCAGGATGCTGTTTTATATGGCCGTACGTTATGAAGGTGATAGCGGTGAACCTGATCTGGAAGTTGTGGATGAGGTGAATACCTATCCAAATCCGGAACATGGAAAATTATCCGCTTTACTGGAATGGCACGAGCAGGATCCCCCGGATGATTTTGAAATGAACCGCAATGAGGTTATCTATTCCTATCAGCAGAACAGAAATCCTTTTATCGATCATCCGGAATTTGTGGCAAAGATCTTTGGCCCTTCAGCATCTGTCAGTGAAACTAAGAGCCCTGTGGCCAATGCATGGTATGACCATGAAAATATCAATGTACAGTTTGCATATGACTCGGATTACACGATTGATCTGTATGACTTATGCGGAGTGCAGAGAATGCATTATATAACAAACTCCACAGCAATGAAAATGCAGACCAGTGACCTGTACGCGGGTGTGTATATTCTTGTTGTTACTGATGGTGACAGCGGCAGGAGCTATTCAAAGAAAATGGTAATTCGTTAAAAATGCCTGACAGGACGGAACTGGAAAAAGCATTGCTGGATTTTGCTCCCGGGGTAACCAAGGAGAGCATTATTGAAGCGATACATCAAAAGCCTGAGCTTTTTGAACAGTTCTGGTCGCTGGCATTGAATGGCCGGCAGCCGGCAGCCTGGCGCGCAGCATGGGTTGCCGATTCCTTCGACGAGAAGTATCCCGGTCATTTCCAACACCATATTCCCGATATTTGTAAGCGTGTTGCCACAGAAAGAAGTGATGGTGTCAGAAGAGCCATGCTTCGCATCCTGCTGCGGTATCCAATACCCGAAGAGCTGGAGCACGACCTGATGGGAATCCTTTTTCAATACCTTTTTGATGGTAAAACAGCCTCCGACAAAGTGCTGCCCATGAAGATTCTGTTCAATATGACGAAGAAGTATCCTGAACTCGCCCGCGAGCTCTACGACAGCATTGAGATGCAGATGGACCTGGAGGGGAAAGCCTTTGTCAGCGCCGGCAAAAAGGTGATGACAGCATTGCGGAAGCGGAATCCGGGGTTGTCGTGATTTTTTGATAAGGAACACGGAGTTTCTCTGAGGAATCACAGTGTTCCACAGAGTGTTTTCTGCGAA
>CAZQNY010000078.1:0-14616 GCA_964594665.1 uncultured Bacteroidales bacterium | reverse complement strand
CAACACAAATATCCTGGAAGACATCAGTACCTACAACACAACCTGCCATAGGATCCACAGGAGCACCGCCGTCAGTATCAACTTTCACATCCGCCCAGTCGCCGACAAGCTGTACATAGAGTAACTCAGGATTTTCATCGTATTTAGTCTGGATAAGATCTACTACATTGGTACCGGTAGCCACTGTTTCAACGAAAACTTCAAAACCTTTTTCCTGTTTCCATTGCACGTAGGGCTGGATAGCTTCCAGGTCACGATCGGTAGTGATTACCAGCAGATCCCCGGCCTCATCAACAGTAAGATCCTGCTTGCTGAGGTTATAATTAATGAAAAGGCTCTCATAGATACCGTTCATTTCACGGTAATACTTGCTGCTTGTTGCCTGCAAAGGGTTCGTAGCAGTTTCATTGTTTTCAGTAACTTCAACAGTTACCGAATTGTAAACCCTCAGTGTATTTGTAACAGCGTTGTACCGGAAAGGATATACCATAATGGAGGTACCACGGATATCGCGAATAATAAAAGGCATTTTTTGCTCTGCCAGTTGTGTGGGATACCACTGATCTTTGATGGATTCCGGGTTAATGGTATAAGGAATTGTTTCAGGATCCTGATTTCTGTATATCACACCTCTGGATGGTTTTAACGGATTTTCGAGGGTGATATCTGTATAATCTGAATCAATAACAGTAATATCAACATTTTTGTCAGCTGTCAGCTGTATGTTGGTGCTTAAATAAGGTAATTCTGCGTAACCTTTGTCCTTTGTTACAACATTACCTTCAAAATTGATGGCCGAAAAATTCTGACCATTAAGAATAACCTGCTCAAGGCTATATTCATCTACGGTAAAAGTGACCTGTGCTTTTTTAGCATTCTGTTTTGTATAGTTGACTTCATAGCCGTTTTTGGCCATAAGGGCAAATACCATCAACAGACTACATACTGTTAGTAAAAGCTTTCTCATAATAATGCTTGTTAGTGTTAAAGAAATTGCCGGAAGCTGTGAGGGCTTCCGGCAAGTTATTGTGAAAAATGATTATTCGGTAATAATTATCTTTTTGGTAATCGTCTGCGAATTTGTTTTCATCACGCAGAAGTAAATACCATGTTCCAGAGAAGAACCGTCGAATTCATGCGTGTATGTTCCTGCTCTTCGGTCGGCAGCGTTTTCAATAATCTGAATACGCTCGCCAATCATATTATACACCATTACAGAGACATCACTTTTATCACCCAGGGTGTAAGCGATTCTTGTTTTGTTGTTAAATGGGTTGGGATAAACCGACATGGACTCATTTTTCAGACCCAGAAGTTCATTTACGCCAACATAATCGCTTATCGATGGGAAGATAATATAGTCGATCCATGCGCAATCAGATCCGCTAAAAACGCTATAATCTTTTTCATATGCCCATATGAGTTCGTGAATGCCCTGTGAAAGGGGGAATTTTGCCTCGTCCCAGGCCTCTTCTCCCGACCATGCATCCATTTCAACACCATCAACATAGAATCTCAGGTGATCGTATGTGTCTTCAGAGGAAACTTTGCGGAAGAAGCTGATGCTGTCGTTTTCACTTAGTACTTCAATAGTAAGTTTGAGCTCTGCATCCTGGTCATCAGTGATAGCACTGGATTTAATGGCATAATTTCCTTCAAATGCTTCGCCACCTTCAACAATCTCCCATGGGTACGTTCCGAAAGTCCAGTTGAAATTGTTGAAATCACCGGATTCAAAATCTTCAAGTACCAGTCCAATGGAAGAAGTGAAGTCTTTTGTTGCATCGTAACCAGAACCGTTAATAGCCATATTAAGTTCTACAACCGTTCCCACAGAAACATCCTGATCAACGGTAATGTTGAAAGTCATGGTTTCACTTCCGGAGGCAAGGATTTGTTCAACGCTTGCATTACCACTGTTAATGGTGATTTCCGGGCTTGGAGAGAGGAGCGTGCCTTCTACATTTGCAATGTCAGCAGAGCCTTGATTATAAACCATGAAAGTAATATCTGCTGTTTCACCTGCGTCGAGGCGTCCGTTGCCATCGCCACCGGCAGTATCATCAATGGTGAAGTTACCAATTGCCGGAACAGGAGCATGAAGTGTGATATTCATTTTAGACGACCATGTTTCGCTGCCATCGGTAATATCCATCATTATTTCTATGCGCTTCATATCTTCAATAACCTGATTTACTTCGAAAGTGAAGGCGCCGCTTTGAGAAACAGTTGCCTGGGATGCGATATCCCCAAAAGCAGCACTGTTTTGCGTAATGGTGATATCCGGATCTGCACAGGAAATAGTGGCATTGACGCCTGTGGCATCACTGTTGCCAAGGTTGTTGAGCTCGATATCAAGCATAATGGTTTCGCTATAGTCCGCAAGGCCGTTGTTATTGCCCTGGCTGTCGTCGATAACACAGTTGCTCATTAATACATACGGGCCATCAGGGGAAGCAACGAGGACTTCACCAAAGAAAGGCTCACCCCACTGTTTTGTAACCACAACGTCACAGTTTCCGGGAGTGGCAATAGGAGGATCCATAACCACAACAGCAGTACCAGTTTCATCAGCGAGTGCTGCGCCAAAAAGTTCTCCTTCGCGCGAAATAGCAACATATGCAAAAGGCTCAGTAGTGACAGTAAAGGTTTCAGACCCCAGAGGCATTAATGCGTCGTAGCTTACATCTATGGGATCCGGAACGGTAATATACATGGCTATTGATGGGTCGCCCATAACAGAATAGATTTCCCAGTAATAGGTATCTTTGTCAGAACCGCTTTCAGAAACGGCACGGTTCCCTGAAAAGATGATCTGGCCGGATGTGAAACACCAGTCAGCCCACTCTTCACCATGTTCATGGAAAAGACAGTCATAAACGCCTAATGTGGTCTCTTCATAGGTTGGCGGATCTTCAGTGATGGCACCAACACCAACACCCCAGTAATAATCTTCATCCCAGTAGGTACTGTTTGTACCACCAATGTGACCAATAGAAGCTTTGTTTTCTGCACGCATCATGGCTTCACCAAAACACTCCTGTGAGTCAAAAGCGTTGGATTGGCAGCAGTTTCCCACGGAGAGGAAATATTCGTTTTCATTGGTAAGATTATGCACTTCACTGGAGGTAAACGATGGGTCAGCCCAACCGTTGGAGCTACAGTGTGCCGAGTAGTTGACATAGGATACACCCTCACTGATTTTCGCTTTGATGGCAGCAGCATTGCTTCCTGACTGCGGGTAAAGATAGACGTGCGATGTTATACCGTGATCTTCATTAAAATAGTTTTCTGTACCATAATTGATCTGACCGTTACCCCAGTTATTGCCGTGGCTGCCGTCCATACCTGCTACAAGAACTACCTCATCGAGGTAAGAAGGATCTGGCATTGTGTACTGCTCAACCATAAGGGTCTTGTCGATCTGTGGTTGCAGGTGGTCGGTAGTCTGTGCTGAGAAACGACCATAATAAATCTCCGGGAAGTCATCATTGGTATATTCACAATAGTAAAGGTCGGTAACATGACCGCCGGTTGTACCTGTGAAAGCAGGAACCTGAGCAACATCACCAACAAACAGAACGTATGTGGGAGGAGTGAAGCCCGGCTGTGGGTTTTCATAATGGCCCTGAATAAATGCCTTAATGGAAGTTGTTGTGCTTCCCACTTCAGGCTCATCAGTATATCCGGTGATTACTTTGTATCCTTTTTTCTGTTTCCATGCAATAAATTCCTGAAGCTGAGCTTCGAACATACGATCTGAAATTATTACGTAGGTGATAGGGTATGAGCTAAGAGGATCTTTGCCAAAGTCAAAAGCTTTTGCATTGACAGTTTTCATATAATCACTCTGAAAATGTGGCGACCAGGTCTTTTTCTTCAGTTCCATGGTAGCATTGAGGTCTGCATTTTCAAAGGCAATGTCAAACTGAACATTGCTGTATACTTTCATGGTATTTGAAACAGGGTTGTAAGCATAGGGTGCGATTGTAACCAGCGCCAGACGCTGACCACGGAGGATCCCTTTAACTTCTACGTTAACAAGTTTCTCACCATAAAAACGGTTTTCGCTGTATGCCTGTTCGTTGTATTGAAAAGGAGGCGCTACTGCATCACCTTTTTCAACAGGTAACTGAACCGGGAATGCCGGATAAATCACACCCATCTCTCCAAGATCAATAGTCTCTTCGGTATAGGTAAGATTGTTTATTTTGAGCTCTGCGCCCAAAGGAATCTCAATAAGCTTCCGGATTACAGGTATCCTGGGCTCACCAACTTTTCCTGAATAGGCATTCACATGTGTTGAAAAAGAAGTAAACAATCCTTCTTCAGTGTTTAGTATTCTGTAATTGAATTCGGAAATGGTGTTTTTCATCTCCAGGTGGCTCATGTCCTGCGACACAATCGTGAGTGCCGTATTGTCGGCATCGTTAATAACTACTCGCTGCGCATGGGCATTGAGAATTGTTGCTCCCGTTAAAATTACCGCGAGCATGAACTTAAATAGGGTAGATGTTTTCATCATATCGTGCTTGTTTGTAATCGATAGTGGTTTACAAAGATAAAATTTTATACCAAATCTAATAGCGTCGTAAGAAGAGACACCTATATAATTATGAAAGTTGCCCGTTTTAGTTTTTTATCAGAGGTGTATGCGCGCCTTTTTTTGAAAATAAAAAATACAGGCCGGAAGGGATTTCAGAGCCATTTTTCCCGTTACCATCCCAATAATATTCTTTTTGGCCGTATAGCTGTATTTTTTGAATGATTTGTCCTTTTGAATTTAGAATATAAAGTACATCGGGGAGAATGTCTTTCTCAAATCGAATAGTAGTGCTGGTTATGAATGGATTGGGGTACACCGAAAAATCATTTTTGTATGTTGTTTCAGGTAAAAAAGAGGAAAAATCATATTCAAAACAACCCCTGTCAATTTGGGAGCCCATTATACGTTGATTTCCACAAATGTCAATTGCCGGGATAAGTGCACCAATTGTATCAGTGTAACCATTGTCGATAGCCTGGCAGGGCGGGGCAATGGCATAGTCGAAATTATTTAAATGGGTGAAATTCACAGGTTCTTCAATGTTGTTGAGGTAGGTTCCATGATACGCTCCCGGATACCAGCCGCCACTGCCACCAAAAGCCTCGCGGCCTGATTCCACAACACTATGATAAAACGACAGCGTGCTTTCAAGGTAGGCAATATAAACCTGCTGGCCGTTGCCATAAGCTGAATTACCGGATATTATCGTGTTGTACACCGGGTTCGATACACCACTGGAACAGTAAATCCCACCTCCCTGTCCTCCTTGATTATCGGCGATGGTGCAGTTAATAATGGGAAATGAACAGTTTTTCATGCCCAGCGCACCGCCGAAGAAATAGCCGTTGTTATGTGTAAAAAGGTTGTTGTGAAATACTGTATTATTGCTGTTTAGAAAGAATATCGCTCCACCGGTACTTCCCGTATTGTGCTGAAATATGCTGTTTGTAACCTCCGATTGCACCGGAAACCATACACACATGGCTCCACCCAGTCCGTTTGAACGGTTTTGCTCAAAGGTACAATGCCGCCATGCAACATCTCCACCCATGGAAACAATAGCACCACCATAGCCTACACTGTCGATGCCGGCCGTATTATTGTGAAAATGGCATTGCTCAAATTCTGCTGTTGCATTACTGAGATACATCGCTCCTCCCAGATATTCACAAACAGAGTGCGAAATATTACAATGTTCAAATGTAATGTTCCCACTGTTAAGGATATTGAAAATTCCTCCGCAGGCGTCTTCTGTCAGTTCCCATGCTTTGCCGTATTCAAAGTCGCAGTATTTGAAAGAGATTTGTTTTCCGGGGTTCAGGTTTTGTATCAGAAATCCTTTCCAACCTCCGCGGGGTGTTGCCGGATTACTGAGTTCTGCAGTATCAACGATAGTAAATAATATCGGTTGGCTTTCGGTTCCTGTGGCATTTAATGTGCCTTCCACAAAAAAACGGTACGGCCCCTGGCTTTCTATTACCGTACCGGGAAGAATTGTCAGACTGTCGGATTCAGGAAGCGTGATATCTGAGGACATTTTTACGGTATCATAATCCCAGACCCCGGCAACAGTTCCTGAAACAGTGATTGTTTGTGAATACAGAGAAGCAGATAATATTGACAGCAGTGCACACCACGATATAAAACGCAGTTTTTTCATGAATCCTTCTTTTGTGTTAATGATAGATATTTTTCACTGATTTTTGATGCCGGAAATAATGCCGCAAAGATGCCAATTATAAAAACAGTGAGAAAAACATACAGAAAATCCATTGCCTGAATTTTTACCGGATAGGCATCCACCACAAAGGTTGTCCCTGTTTCGAATTTTACTATTCCAAACCGGATTTGCAGGAAACAAATCAATGCACCCATGACCAGCCCGGAGAGAGCTCCCATCATGGAGATGATAATTCCCTGCGAAATAAATATTTTCCGGATATCCTCCTTTGATGCGCCAAGGCCGGAAAGGATGGCCGAGTTTTTCTGCTTGTCGAGCATTACCATGGTCTGTGAGCCAATCATATTAAAAGCTGCAATCAGCAGGATAAAGGTCAGGATCAGATAGATGGCCAGCTTTTCAGATCGCATTATTTTATACAATGATTCCTGCTGTTCAAACCGGTTTTTGACAGTGAATTGATCTCCCGCAATGGCGATGATCTCTTTTTGAATTTTTTCTGCTGAAGCATCAGGAGAAAGCCGGATTTCTGCCGATGTGATCTCCTCATCATACTCCAGCATCTCTTTCATCAGGTTTATGGGAACAATAACATATTTGGTGTCGAAATCCTGCTGTATTGAAAAAACACCACGAATATTTAATTCACTGATATTAAATGCATTACTTAATATATTGAACGATCCGGCGTTACGTTTTGGTACATATGCAGATACTTTTGTCGGGAGGTCTGCAGGGCTGATATTCAGAAAATAACAGACTCCGTAACCTGCAATGGCACTGGATTGTGTTGGAAACCGCAACGAACCGGATATAAGCATGGAATCCAGCGGATTATTGTTAATAAAATCCGGACTAACGCCCTTGAGGGTGGCTATATATTGCTCCTCTTCATGGCGCAGTAAAACATTTTCTTCAATGACCTCCGTATAGCTTATAACCCCTTCGAGGTTCTCTATCCGATGTCGGTCAAGTGAGGCCGCATCAAAGGTTTTCCCTTCCCTGATTTCAATTTTGATGTCAGGATCAAAAGTGCTGAAAAGTGATGATACCAAATCCTCAAAACCATTGAAAACAGAAAGCACAACAATAAGTGCCGCTGTTCCCACGGCAATGGCAACCATGGATATTCTGGAAATAAGATTAATGATATGATGCGATTTCCCGGATTTGAAATATCGCCACGCTATGAACACCGGTAAACGCATAATAAATCCTATTTTGTTGCTGTTACAATTAATCCACTGCCGGTTTTATGGTTTCCTGATACATCCAGATAATTTAAAAGCAAAGAAAAGGGAAATGTTATCAGGTAATAAAATGGCAGAAGTATGAAAAAGAGTTTTGATGTGTTTAGCATCAGAATAGGGTACTTCATGGATAGCTTCCAGGAGATTTTTCCCGGTGTGCCATACTGGTAGCGGGCAGATGTGTTGGTGAACCCCGCAATGCGAAGCTTTTCCTGTATCTCATCAATATTATAGCCGTCACGAACATGTTCGTCGATAAACGATGCCGACCCGTCATCGCTGTGGTCGTGATCGTGCACGTCGGAGCCTCCCTGGTCGGAGGGTGTGCTGATAAGTACGGTTCCTCCGGGCTTCAGCGATTTGTAGAAGTTTTTGAATACGGCAACATCATCTTCAATATGCTCCATAACATCCACCGAAAGAATAAAATCATAGGTTTCGGGATGTGCAAATTTTGTCAGATCGGCGCACTGAAATGTTGCATTGGTTCGACCAATTCGTTGAAAAAATGCATTGCAATCGTCAATCTGCTCCTGTTTGACATCCACCCCTGTGATGGTCATTTTTTTAAACCGGCCGGCCATGTAGTATGAATACTGACCAAATCCGGAACCGGCATCCAGGATAGCGCCATCAGCTTTATGTGAATGATGCCACTTTTTGAGTTCTCTTCTCACGTGCCATGTGCGCAATAACAGGATGTCGAGGAGCTTGTAAAAGACTTTTCTCAGGAAGGGCGTTTTATTAAAAACCCTGCCCAACGATCGTTTTATGGGGTCGTATTGCATTATTCTTCTTCGTTTAAGAGACGGTCAATATTGTCGATGTAGTCCAGGGAGTCATCTTCATAAAAATAGAGTTCAGGGATCACCCGTAGCTGATGCCGTACGCGCTGTCCGAGGTTATAGCGAATTTCCCTGACATGCTTGTTGAGGCCCTTTACTACCTCTTTTTTATCTTCAGCAGCAAAAATGCTCAGGTATATTTTTGCAGTACTTAAGTCGCGGCTGACCACCACTTTTGTAACGGTAATCATCGCTCCTTTAATAATTCCTTTGACATCAAGCCGTAGTATTTCGGCAACATCTTTCTGTATCAGTCTTGCAATCTTCTGTTGACGTGTATTTTCCATAGTGCAAAGATAAACTTTTAACATCGTATTAGCCCACTACCGGAACAGAATAACGTTCTACAGGGTTCATTGTTATGGAACATACGCTATTTTACTACTTTTGCGTTATTGTATTTGATATTGATACCCGATGAAGAATTTTATTAAAATATTGCGCTATTTAAAGTCTTATTGGCATTTTGTAGGGCTAAATATGCTTTTTAACCTGTTATCCATCCTTTTCTCGCTGGTCTCTTTTGCTTTTTTTATTCCTGTGCTGGAGATACTGTTTAAAATGCGAGAGCCGGTAACAGTAGCACCCGATCCTGTTACTTGGTCCAATGTTACGGATTCAGGAGTATTGACGTCTAATTTTTATTACCATATAGAACAGATGATCGGCCAGGTTGGCGATATGCAGGCTTTATTGTATATTGCTTTTATTATTGTGGCAATGTTTTTTCTCAAAAATTTGTTTCGCTATTTTGCGAATTTCTTTCTAGCTCCTATACGAAATGGTGTTGTTCGCGATATTCGTAACGAATTATACCATAAAATCCTTATTTTACCACTGGCCTACTACTCCGATCAGCGAAAAGGTGACCTTATGGCTCGTATGACAACCGATGTGCAGGAGGTAGAGTGGTCGATTATGAGCAGTGTGGAAATTATATTCCGTGACCCCATAACCATAATTGCCTACCTGATAACCATGTTCGTTATTAGCCCTTCCTTATCGGTGTTTATTCTTGTGCTGCTGCCCGTGACGGCATTTGTGATCGGACGGATCGGCAGAACACTAAAGCGGACATCAAAGAAAGGCCAGCATAAAATGGGTGAACTGCAGTCGCTGATGGAAGAAACCATGGACGGCCTGCGGATAATAAAAGCCTTTAATGCTATTGGTCCTTCTGACAGAAATTTTCAAAAAACCAATAACCGTTACAACCAGTTGATGACAAGGCTTTATCGCAAACGTGACCTGGCATCACCGTTAAGTGAACTGCTGGGTGTTATTGTCATTGTGATTGTTTTGTGGTATGGTGGTAATATTATCCTTAGCCCTGAGGGTGGTCTAAGTGCATCGGTATTTCTTGTTTATCTCGGGATCTTTAGTCAGGTGCTGAACCCGGCAAAATCTATATCCAAGGCTACCTACAATATCCAGAAAGGTGCTGCCTCCGTGGAACGGATTGAAAGTGTTCTGAATGCTGATGAGGTTATTGTTGAAAAACCCGATGCTTTACCTGTTACATCTTTTGAGAAATCCATTGATTTATATGGTGTGTGCTTTAGTTATGAAAATGAACCTGTACTAAAAGATATTTCGCTCACCATCCCCAAGGGAAAAACCATTGCATTGGTGGGACCTTCAGGTGGCGGAAAATCCACTCTTATTAACCTGTTGCCACGTTTTTATGATGTGGACTCCGGTGTGGTGAGTGTTGACGGGAAGCCCATAAAAGACCTTCGTATCGATGATGTCAGGGCATTGATGGGTGTTGTTTCGCAGGATACAATCCTGTTTAATGACTCTGTTTTGCATAATATTGCCCTGGGAGAGCAGACTATTGACAAGGAGCGTGCCATCGAAGCTGCAAAGGTTGCCAATGCCCATGAATTTATCGCCCAGCTGCCCGAAGGCTACGATACCAATATCGGTGATAAGGGCGTTAAGCTCAGTGGCGGGCAGAAACAACGCCTGAGCATTGCCCGTGCAGTATATAAAAATCCTCCGGTGATGCTTCTTGATGAGGCTACTTCCGCATTGGATACAGAGTCGGAACGACTGGTGCAGAATGCCCTGGAAAACCTTATGACAAACCGTACTTCAGTGGTTATTGCACACCGCTTAAGCACGATACGCAATGCCGATGAAATTGTGGTAATTGAGAAGGGTGAAATTATTGAACGTGGTACGCACGACGATTTATACGCCCGCAATGGCATGTATACCCGTTTGTGTAAGATGCAGTCGTTCAGATAACAGCTACATGATTGATACTTCCAGCAGTGTCATGGATTCTTCTGGTTTAAACATCAGCCCGGCCATTTCTGCAGGGATAAGAATGGCATCACCTGCCTTGATATCCATCTCACCGGCAGAACTGGTAAGCGTTCCTCTTCCTTCTGTACAGAGGTATACCACAAACGAATCAAGTGCTTCAAGGTCTTTACCCAGTGGTTTTGTAAGATGAATAACATTGGTTGTGAAGTAAGGACATGAAACGGCCTCTGCAGTGGCATTTTCTTTTTTTGGATACAGCGTTCTGTAATTATCTTCGGCTTTGAAGTCGATGGCTTCCATGGCTCTTTTCAGATGCAGCTCACGTCCCTGGCCGTTTTCATCAACGCGATCCCAGTCGTAAATGCGGTAAGTCGTATCACTGGTCTGCTGAATCTCTGCAATAAGGTTCCCCGGCCCTAAGGCATGTATTCTGCCTGATGGCATAAAAAAGATGTCACCTTTGGCGGTTTTTTCATAATTCAATATCTCCTGAAGCTTTTTCTGTTCCAATAGCTCCATGTATTCGCGGCTGTTGCTGTCGCGCCTGAACCCGGAAATCAGCTGCGAGGTCTCTTCACCGTGAAGCACATACCACATCTCTGTTTTTCCATTGGGGAAATTATATTTTCTGGCAAGCTCATCATCAGGATGGACCTGAATGCTTAACCAGTCATCAGCGTCAATAAATTTAATAAGTAGCGGGAACTTCTCCTTGTGTTGTTCATAAACCTTTTCGCCAAGCAGGTCATCCATGTAAATTTCGATGAGCTCGTTGAGGTTGTTACCGGCCAAAAAACCGTTTTCAACAACCGAAACATCATCGCTGTAGGAGGAAATAACCCACACTTCACCACAATTGGGTAAAGGCGAGAAATCCATGCCTAAAAGGCTTTTTATTCGTTGTCCGCCCCAGATTTTTTCTTTAAAAATGGGTTTGAATTTTAAAGGATAAAGGGTGTTCATGCTGTAAAAATTTTGCACAAAGGTAATCTTTTGAAAAAGAATAATAAAAATGCAGTGTCGTTGATTTGTTTATTTTTGTGTGATTAAAAAAACGAGATGAGAAGTATTTGTGTTTTTTGTGGCTCTTCAATGGGGCGGAAACCTGTTTATCGCGATGCGGCGGCAAAGCTGGGGCAGTTGATAGGAGAAAATGGTGACAGACTGGTTTTTGGAGGCAGCAATATTGGCCTTATGACGGTTATTGCCGATGAAACTATGAAGCATGGTGGTGAAGCAGTGGGTGTGATGCCGCATCACCTGGTATCGAAAGAAATTGCCCATCAGGGGCTTACAAAGTTTGTGGCTTGTGAAACCATGGCTGAGAGAAAGCAGATGATGGGAGATATGTCGGATGCCTTTGTGGCCATGCCCGGCGGCTTTGGTACGCTCGATGAACTGGCCGAGGTGCTCACCTGGCTGCAGCTGAATATTACCGACAAGCCGGTGGCAATACTCAATACCGATGGCTTTTACGATCATCTTATGGCCTGGCTCGATCGTTCCCGCGATGATGGATTCCTGCGGTCTGAACACAGAAACAATATTATTATCGCCAATACTCCCGCTGAACTTATGGAGAAACTTTTTTCCTTTGAATTTGAAGAAGTCCCCTCAAAATGGGTGGATGAAATACGAAAGGATTCAGGGCACGATGTGGAATTATAATTTTTGGAACAAATAACTATGATAATTTTTGGAATAACAGGAACGCTGGGAGCAGGGAAAGGTACCATTGTAGAGTATCTCATCTCAAAATATAATTTCGAACACTATTCAGTCCGTGCCTATCTCATTGAAAGAATCGAAGAAAAAGGACTTCCTGTAAACCGCGACAGCATGGTGCTGGTGGCAAATGAATTACGTGCCAGCCAGTCACCGTCTTTTATCATTGATGAACTCTATAAAAAGGCTGCTGAGAGCGGAAAAAACTGCATCATTGAAAGCATTCGTACTCCCGGAGAAGTGGAATCGTTACGTGAGAAAAAGAATTTCTGGCTCATTGCTGTGGATGCCGATGCAAAAGTGCGGTACAGTCGCATTACCAGTCGTAAATCCGAGACCGATAATGTTAGCTTTGAAGAATTCGTTGCCAATGAACAGCGTGAAATGACCTCGTCCGATCCCAATAAGCAGAATCTTGCAAAGTGTATTGAAATGGCGGATTTCGTGGTGAATAACTCGGGGAGCATTTTTGGGCTTCAGGAAAAGGTTGAGGTTGTTTTAAAGGAAGTTATTTGTTAATCATTAATATATAATAAGTAATAAATAATATTTAAAGAAAGTTAGAAGTTGTTAATGATTGATGATTAATTATTATAATAGTTAATTATTTTTTTAATCATTAATTATTGTTTATTATATATTTACCAAGCCTCTGTCATCTTTCCCGATGCATCCATGCTTTATCTGAAATACGTGTATCGCTATCTTTCACCATAAGTCCGCATTTTTTTGCAAAATACTTGTGGAATGCTGTGGACCCCGAAAGCTCAGGGTGAAAAGAGGTTGCCAGACAATTTTCCTGACTTCGACAATGCGCCACCCAAAATATGCACTCAACTATCATATATCATTGATCAAATGCAAAAGATTTTACTTTTTCCTTGTTAAGGAACACTGAGTTTCACAGAGGAAGCACGGGGTTTCACGGAGAAATGCTGGTCTTTTTAGTATTGAATGGGTTCTTTTTCAATGGTTATTGTATTTAAAAACACCAACACAGCGAATCATTGTATGTAACTAATGATATTACAAGAAAATTATATTGGGCATAGACTGTACACTAAGGGTTAAGATCAGGATTATTAGGAGCATTAGGTATATAATGCATCACTAAAACTCCGTGGACCTTATTCTTTTTAATGCGCCACCCAAAATAAGTATGCAATTTTCATATATTATTGATTTTGTGATACTTATATGATTTTGAGTTATTAACTGTCAAAGTCAGGTGAAAAAGTTGTTAATAATTAATTGTTATAAATGTTAAATATTTCTTTAATTATTAATCATTAATTATTGTTTATTAGATATTAACCAAGCCTCTTTCATCTTCCCCGATGCATCCATGCCTTATCTGAAATTTTCGCAACGCTTTCTGTCACTGAAAGTCCGCACTTTTTAGCAAAATACTTATGGAATGCTGTGGATCCTGAAAGCTCAGGGTGAAAGGAAGTTGCCAGACAATCTTTTGTCTCGGCAGCTGTAACAATACCATTGGTGGTATGTAAAACCTTCACATCTTCTCCAACAGCGGTTATCTGTGGTGCACGGATAAAGGTTAGCTCCAGTGGCTCACCGGAAATGGCAGGAATAACTGCTGTTTCATGAAAACTATCAATCTGAGGACCGAATGCATTTCTGTCCACAGAAATATTCATTAGTTGCAGATTTGGTTTTTCTCCCACTACTTCGTTGGCAATAAGAATTGCTCCGGCGCAGGTTCCCCAGATTTTCATGCCATCGGCAAAGGCCTCTTTAATGGGTTGCTCCATCTCAAAAATCCGGAGTAACCGAATCATGCAGGTACTTTCACCTCCGGGGAAAATTATTCCTGCGAGGTCATCAAGCTGCTCCGCCTTTTTCACTGCCACTGGCTTCAGTCCCAGTGCTTCAAGATGGGTGAGGTGCTCCAGCACCCCACCCTGAAGGTCGAGAACGCCAATTTTGTTTCTCATATGCTTTGTTACCAGCCGCGACCGGCGAGTTTATCTTCTTCTTTCATGGTGCTGATGCCAATACCAACCATGGGTTCACCAAGGCCTTTGCTGGCTTCCATAATAACCTGCGGGTCGTTGAAATGTGCAACAGCTTTTACGATAGCGCGTGCACGTTTTGCAGGGTCACCGGACTTAAAGATACCGCTGCCAACAAATACTCCGTCACAACCCAATTGCATCATCAGTGCTGCATCGGCAGGTGTAGCAATACCTCCGGCGGCAAAGTTTACAACCGGTAGACGTTTGTGTTCGCGAATGGCCATTGCCACATCCAGTGGAACACCGTTTTCTTTACAGA
>CAZQNY010000077.1:12066-14876 GCA_964594665.1 uncultured Bacteroidales bacterium | reverse complement strand
TTAGCCAACAGATTTACAGTCTGCCCCATTTGACCGCTCTGGAATCTCCCCAACAGGAGCCGATGGACGGATTCGAACCGCCGGCCGGCTGATTACAAATCAGCTGCTCTGGCCAACTGAGCTACATCGGCATCATCTTTTTATAAGAACGTTCCTGCTCATAAAAAAGCAGCCCTCTCAAAAAGGACTGCAAATGTATTAACTTTAATTTTAACAAACAAAACATCCTGTAAAAAAAGTGCATTTTTTACATTTTATTTTCCTCTAAGACGATCTTTATGCTTCACAAGCTGCTTTTTAAGCGCCACACATGCATTATCAGTACCTGCCTCGAAGCTGTCGG
The DNA here is from genome assembly GCA_964594665.1 of uncultured Bacteroidales bacterium. Lineage (GTDB taxonomy): Bacteria > Bacteroidota > Bacteroidia > Bacteroidales > BM520 > BM520. The sequence continues at coordinate 14,533 of CAZQNY010000077.1, read as the reverse complement.
ATTGTTTTTTTACAAATAAATCGTCACCCGGTATCAACAGGCGTATCTCGGTAATTTTATTGTCAGGGCGCTCTTTGGCATCAATCTTAAGGGTTACCTCCGAACCAATCACACCTTCATATAAGGTACTTACCTTCTCTACTTTGCGTGAAATAAACTCTTCAAGCTTCTGATCGGCTTTAAATCCAACTGAATTAATACTGATGTTCATTTTTCCTCCTTTTTTTATTGGGCCTCAGGATGGGCCTGTTTATAAATGCTTTTAAGTTGTTCGATGCTGTTATGCGTATAAATTTGCGTGGCCTCCAGGTTGGAGTGCCCTAACAGCTCTTTTATAGTATTGAGGTCGGCCCCGGCATTAAGCATATGTGTGGCAAAAGTATGCCGCAGCTTGTGAGGGCTCTTTTTTTCCTGTGTTGTTACTTCTGACAGATATTTGTTCACAATCCGATATATGAGTTTTGGATAAGATGCTGTTCCTTTATTTGAAACAATCAATTTACCACTATTGTTTAATGGTTCAAACGTATTGTTTCGAAAAGTTATATAGTCATTAACATTCTTTAACAACCGGGGGCTTACAGGCACCACGCGCTGTTTATTTCCTTTCCCGGTGATACGTATCTCCTGTCGTGAGAAGTCTGTATTTTCATCCAACAGGTTTGTCAGTTCCGCGCTGCGCATCCCTGTGGCATAGAGCAACTCCAATACCAACCGGTCACGGCATCCGGGGAAATCATCGCTAAATTCCATCTTATTAAATAAGGTATCCATTTCCTCTGTCTGGTAAAAAACCGGGAGACGGGTTGCGGCAGCAGGCGAATTGACAGCACTTACCGGGTTGTAGTCCTGCAGTTGATTCTTCACGGCAAAGCTATAGAATGAGCGCAGAGAGGCAAGTTTTCGCTTTACAGATGCAGGCTGGATATTTTGCTCGATTAATTCTACGACCCAGGAACGGATCATCTGCGGGGTAACGTCAGAGGGATTATTTATGCAGTATGTTTGCTGAAGCCACAAGAAGAAACCATTTATATCGGTTTGATAGGCTTTAACAGTGTGCTCCGAACTTTTTTTTTCGGAATCAAGGTATGTAGTAAAACGGCTTAAAATGGTGTTTATCATAAAAAAAAAGAAGAAAACCTGCCTTTGAACAAATGAATGATTAAAGGTAATCAAAAATATTGTTCGAAGCAAATTTTCTTCCGGCCCGAAAAGCTAAAATTTCGGTTTACTGGTCAGCCTGATCTCTCAGATGCTGCACGTAAACAGCTTTTTGCTTTTGTTCTCTTTTTATAACAGACGGCTTTGTGTACTTCTGTCTTGCACGGAGTTCTTTAACAACGCCGGTTTTTTCAAACTTACGCTTCAGTTTCTTAAGCGATCTGTCGATGCTTTCACCTTCTTTTACGGGCACAATAATCATAGTAAATACCTACCTTTAATTAGATTAATGAATAATTATCTCAATATGAGGCCGCAAAATTAAGCATTTAAAATTCAAAAAACAATATTTTGAAAAAAAACGGTCATATACCATGCATATAGAAAAACCACATATTACCTTTGCACTATGGAAGCAACATATCACATTGAACTATCTGCATATTACCAGGAAATAAGTAATACGGCAAACCACCTTTGGCAGAAAGGCTGGGCCGAGCGCAACGGGGGCAATATCTCCCGCATTATTCCGGTTTCGGTATCACAAACTCCGCTAAAATGCACAAAGAAAAGGCATCCGCTAAAAACAGCATTGCCAAATCTGGCGAACCGCATACTCCTGATGACCGGTACAGGCACCCGCATGCGCGATGTAGCCGCCATGCCTGAAGCCAACATCAGCATTATCGCGATAACAAATAACGGCAGTGAGTATATTATCCTGTCACCGGATATACCACCCACATCAGAGCTGCCCTCGCACCTGATGATTCATAATTACCTGCAGGGCCACAGATCGGAATACGGGACTATTGTGCATACTCATCCAACCAATGTCGTGGCCATGTCGCACCTGAAGGCATTTAAGGATGAGAAACATTTCTGTGAAACCCTCTGGAAGATGATTCCGGAGACCTACGTTTTTCTCCCCAAAGGCATTGCACTTCTACCCTACTACATGCCGGGAGGAAATGAGATCGCCGAAAAATCAGTGGAGGCTTTTTCCCGGGGAATGGACATTATCATCTGGGCTAAACACGGCGCTTTTGCCATTGCTCCCGATTCCAATGATGCATTTGACAAAATTGATCTTATCGAAAAATCTGCCTCCATATACCTTGCTGCCAAAGCCACCGGCGAAGAACCAGAGGGATTAACGGATGAAGATATCCGGGAGCTCAGGGAGTACTATAATCTATAACGACATTTTCCGGTAGAGACCCACGGCCATGGGGCTCTTATAACACACAGACCCGACAGGTTTTGAAAACCTGTCGGGTCTCTCTGAAAACCTGTCGGGTCT
>CAZQNY010000077.1:0-11966 GCA_964594665.1 uncultured Bacteroidales bacterium | reverse complement strand
AAACCTGTCGGGTCTTTGGATGCCTGGCGGGTCCATAGAAAGAAACGCACGGCGGTGCGTTTCTACTATCAAAGCATGTTTAATAAAAAGTCACTTTTTGAATCTCACTATTACGAATGTCACTCCCCGTCCTTCAGATGCTCTTCAAGGAAATTTGTAAACTTTTTATAAAGATGATAACGGGTATTCCCACCGTAGATGCCATGGTTACGGTTTGTATAAATCATCATGTCAAACTGCTTGTCGGCCTGCACCAGTCGTTCTATAAATTCCATGGTATTTTGTACATGTACGTTATCGTCGGCAGAACCATGAACGATCAACAGATCGCCCTGCAGGTCATCAGCGTGAAAAAGAGGTGAGTTGTCATCATAACCGTCGGGATTTTCCTGAGGCGTACGCATAAAACGCTCGGTGTAGATATTATCGTAGTAACGCCAGTTGGTAACAGGAGCCACAGCAATTCCGGCATCAAAAATCCCTTCACCTTTTTCCATGCACAAGGCTGTCATAAAACCACCAAACGACCACCCCCAGATAGCAATGTTATCTGCATCCACATTGGGATGTTTTGAGAGCCATTTAGCGGCTTGTATCTGATCGTCAGACTCAAATTTCCCCAGCTGGAGGTAGGTGCATTTTTTAAATTCTTCTCCACGGGCACCGGTTCCGCGACCATCAACACAGGCAACAATATAACCTTCCTGTGCAAGATAATTGTACCAGTCGAAGCTCCAGTTGTCGAGAACTTCCTGAGAACCGGGGCCACTGTACTGCGTCATCAGACATGGATACTGCTTTTGTGGATCAAAATCAACAGGTTTAAGCATCCATCCGTTAAGTTCAATACCTTCTTCAGTAGTAAAAGTAAAAAATTCGCGGGTGGTATATTCATATTCCGAAAGCATGGCACTATAATCAGCATTATCCTCCAGAACACGGATAAGTTTCCCTTTACTGTTATGCAGTGTCACCTGAGTGGGTGTTGTGGCATTGGAAAAATAATTTATAAAATATTTAAAGCCTTTGGAGAAAACCGCCCGGTTGGTACCATCCTGCTGCGTTATACGTTTACGTTTTTTACCATCAATACGAACAGAATACAGATCACGCCGGAGTGGTGAATTTTCTGCTGACATGTAAAAGAGTGTTTTCTTATCCGAATTATATCCCAAAAAATCAGTCACGTCCCACGAACCTTTGGTAATCTGCTGTTTAAACTGTGTTTCAAGATTCACATCATAAAGATGCATAAAACCATCAGCTTCTGATGTCAGGATCATGTGCGTATTTTCATCGAGAAATTTAACATCATCGTAATTACTTTCTTCAATGTAATATTTATTTTCTTCAGTATAAACCACTTCAGTGGTTCCGGTTACTGCATCTGCAAAAAGAATTTCCCATTTATTTTGCAGTCGGTTCACTCTGAAAACAGCTAAATGGCTATTATCGTCACTCCAACGTATACGGGGGATATACTGATCTGTTTCAGGGCCGAGATCCACATCAGCAACAGTATGATCATTAACATTATATACATGCACTGTCACCAATGAATTATCTTCCCCTGCTTTAGGATACTTAAATTCGTAGGGCTGCGGATAGAGTGCATTGTCATCCAATGCCGGCGCCTGTCCCTGAAACATGGTCATTTCAAACTGCTTAACATCACGTTCATCGAAGCGCATCCAGGCAATATAGCTACCATCTTTCGACCATGTAAAGGCTTTTGCAAAGCCAAATTCTTCTTCATACACCCAATCCGGTGCACCATTAATAATTTTATTAAATTCACCATCAGTGGTAACAGCAACTTCATTATCAGAAGGAATATCAAAATAATAGAGGTTATTCTCGCGCACGTAGGCAACTTTATCTGCGCCCGGACTAAAAGCAGCGAGCTGGTTTTTGGCTTCACCGGGCAGTGCTGTTAGCGTATTTTCATCGATATCAACTATATAGTAAGAAGCCGTATAGGAATGTCGATATATGGAGCGCCGATCATTATACACCATAAGTTTCTTTTCATCACTACTAAAGTAATAACCATTGATATAAGGGATCTCGTCAAAATTACCGGCATCAAAAATTGTATCTACAGCCTCACCTGTTTCGTAAGCATACCGTACTACAAGGGTATTTCGGCCCTCCATTGTGGTGTAATGCTCACCATCGTTCATAGAGGAAACGCCCCTGACGGATGCAGGAAAAAACTTATAATTACGCCAAAGATCTTCAATAGTAATTTTCGATTGGGCAAAAGCACCTGTGCCAAGAGCTATAAAAACCACCAGCACAATAAAAGGGGAAATTCTTTTCATGGGTTATTTTTTTGGCAAATATAAAAAAAGGGAACAAGGAGACGAATGAATAAGCGTAAACATGACCATTATTCATAAAACAACTCATCAATAATCTCCATCAGATCATTTCTTTTAACCGGTTTTGAGATATATGCATCGCAACCCGCAATAAGAGCTTTCTCTTTGTCACCGGAAAGAGCAAAAGCCGTTTGAGCGATAATTTTCACATTTTTATTAAACAGCCGGATCTGCTCTGTTGCTTCATAGCCATTGAGGAAAGGCATTTTTATATCCATCAGGATTAACTGGATATCTTCATTGTTTTTCATTGCCTTGACAGCCTCTTCACCATTTTCAGCCACGAGAACCCGGAAGCCTTTTTGCTCCAGAAGATAGGTCAGGTATTCCACAGCATATTCTTCGTCATCGGCAATAAGTGCAGTACCATACTGATGGCTTTCCTTTTTAATCATGTCATCCTTTACCCGTACATTCATATTTCGTTCACGTTGACAATCGTTATTGCAGGGGAGGGTAATTTCAAAAACAGAACCTTTTCCTTCACCGGATTTCAGATTAATGGTTCCGTTGAGATATTCCACATACGCCTTTGTAATGGCCAATCCCAGTCCGGAGCCCTGTTTCGCTTTTTTATCTTCAATATCAGCCTGCTCAAAACGGTTAAAAACAGCTTTTTGTCTCTCTTTGGGAATTCCAATACCAGAATCTTCAACAAAAAACAAAATTTGTTTATTGTCACAGTTCTCGCAACGATAGCCAAAACGCACATAACCGGTATCCGTAAATTTCAATGCGTTTTTTATCAAATTTGAAAATATGGAATTTAGTTTAATTTCATCACATCGGATAATAATATTATCAGGATTCTCAGCTGATGCATACTCCAGGGATAGTCCTCGTTTTTGTGCTTCGTCTTCAAAGAAACGATATTGTTTCTTCATAAAGCCATTTACATCAATTTCAGAGTAATGCACATTCACCTGGCCGGCTTCAATTTTTGAGATATCAATAAGATCATTTACAGTATCCAGCAAACGGGCACCTGAGTCTTTGATTGTAGAAAGGAACGATCTTTTTTCCTCTGCCGAATACTGAGGATCTTCCATTAAGGTAGTAAACCCAATAATACCGTTCATGGGAGTACGAATTTCATGGCTCATATTGGCAAGGAAAGCGGATTTCAGGCGATCACTTTCTTCTGCTTTTTCCTTGGCAAGAATAAGATCTTTTTCTGCCTGTTTAACAGAGGTTATATCCTGAAAACTTTCCAGGATATAGCGTTTACCCTTAATAGTTATCACCTGTGCATTTTTCAGCACCGGATTTCTTCGTCCATCCTTACATTTCACCGTTGTATCCATTCCTGAAAACGACATCTGTCCTTCTTCCCACACGGGGCATTTTTTCGACAGGGAACCTTTTGGGCACAAGATATCGCAAAGCTGCCCCACAAGCTCTTCCCTGCTGAAACCGGTAACTTCACAGGTACGGTCATTCACCTGTTCGATAATATAATTCTCTCCGATAAGCAAATATCCTCCTGGCATATTATCCAGAATAGTTGTTAACATTAAATTGGTATCATCGAGATTTTGCTGCGCTTCAATACGCCCGGTAACATCGTAGACAATAGAATACACCACACGTCCTCCTCCCACAACAACCGGTCCGCTTAATACTTCCACATCACGAACCTCTCCATTGGCAAGCCTATGCTTAAAGTTAAACTGGCGCTTCTCTTTCTGATTTGCTTTAATCAGTTCTGAATACGCTTTTTCAGTTGGAAGACAATTTATTTCACTAATATTCTTACAAGTAATATCATCGTAAGCATACCCATAAAAATTACAGGCAGATTGATTAGCATCTACAATGGCACCATTTTCAGGATTTATCATAAGCATTACTGAAGCACTATCCTGAAATAAAGCTCTGTAACGAGCCTCACTCTGCCGCAATTGATTTTCAATGGCTTTACGTCCCGTAATATCACGAAGCACCACCTGCCAGGCATTCATGCCATTATAGTTTATCTTCATTACAAGAACCTCAACACTCATAATTTTACCGGATTTTGTAACGGCAGCTGACTCATATTTTGACGGAGCATTAGCATCTGTTGAACGTTGATAGAAAAAAGAAGCAACCTTTTCTTTCTCTGAAGGGGCTATAAAATCCAGGAAATCGCTTCCCAGTAATTCCTGTTCAGCATATTCAGATAATCGGATAAGCTCGGGATTTACATACTGTATTCTACCATTCTGAATGATAAAAATGGAGTCCCCGGATGACTCAATCATCACCCTGTACTTGGCTTCACTGGCATTGAGGTCATTAAAAACCTTTTCAATTTCTTCTTTCGAAATATGTTTTGAAGAATAGGGCTGGATAACATAAAGATGAAAGATTTTCCCTTCTGAAGGTAATTCTGAAACATTCACAAAACCCTTTACCGTTCTTTTTTCATCCAAATGAATTAGTACATTTTCATGCTCTCCTTCCTGTAAAGGGCCATCAAAAAAATAATCTGTAAGCTTATAACTTACATCACCACATTTTTTACCAAAAAGTTTACAAAACTTACGATTGGCAGAAAAAATAATTTCTTTATCATTATCATAAAGAAATGCCGGTATAGGGATATATTGAATAAAATCCTGGCTCATAAGCTAAAGCGTTCATAATATCTGCACATGAAACTGTGGGGGTTGCAGCTTCATTGGTTATCATTTATAAAGATATGCATTTTTTCTAAATATAAATTTTGAATTATATAATAAGTAATCTCCTGAATAAAAAAAACAACAACACTTAATAACAGAATCTATATCCTAATACCTAAAAACCAGCCTATCCAGGTAGCACGGGTACCACTTTCTATAGCATTATTCAGGAAATCATTGCTGTTTAATAAAAACGGTGAGCCATTGTGTGGTAAAGGAGATGAATATTCCGGAAAAAAATGCGTTACAGATACTCCGGTGGTAATCCCAAAATGCTTGAAAACAGTAAATCCGACTCCTAGACGTCCTTTGTATGTTTGACCCATATTTTCCGGTTTCTCCATTGACAACATGGAGGTGGATAAAACTTCTACATTGAGATCCACTTTTGGGAACAGGCTTTCCACAAGACCAAGACCATAGCCCACTCCAAGGTCATGATTGCGAATACCAACATTCACCAATGAATAAAAATGTTTTCCTCCACTTTTCAGATAGATCTCCAGGGGGTAGAATTCTCCGGAGGAAATCTCAATGGCTTTATATCCGTTTTTCACCCAGTTAAAAAGCCCGACCGGCGTGCCACCGGCAATGGAGTCGACAATATTTATAACACCTAGCTGAAGTCCGGAAAGGATATGGGCACGGTTTACCAGAGATGATATTTGAACTCCTGCAAGTGTATCATTACAATTATTTACCAGCCCGCATATCTGTACTCCTTTAATATTTTCTGCCTGGTTAAAAATGGAGGCAAACTGCGCACCTGCAACATTGGAACTGTAATTTACCACGCCGGCTACCTGGGCGCCATAAGAGTCATCAGTGTTCACATTGGCAAAACCTGCCAACTGAGCTCCTTCAATAATACCCCCGCTCACATTTACAAAACCTGCAGCCTGAGCACCGGAAACTTTCCCCTTTGAGAAATTAAAAAGGCCACCAATTTGAGCTCCGGTAACGTGACCGCGTGTTACATTTGACAAGCCCGCGACCTGAAGTCCATACACTCTTCCAAAATTATAATTAAACAATCCGGAAACCTGAAAGCCAATCACTTCACCATTCACAATATTACTTAACCCTGCTGCCTGGATGCCGTACATATTCTTTTGAATCACATTCACCAAACTACCAACCTCGACACCTTTGACTCCTCCGGAATATCCGGCAAGGATATTTAGAGAGAAGAAGTTATTATGCAATCCTGATGAAAGAGAGTTACTGCTTACGCCGGGAATAAGAGAGACCTGAAACGGAATTGACATCCCTGTATTCAATTGGTTTGCAACATAAACAGCTTCATCCGGCACAAAGAGCTTCACCAAAGCCAGATCCTGACACACCGAATCCATCTGTAATGCATCGAACTCTTTTGCTGTTATGTAAGGGAGTGGTGAATTATCCCGTGGCGGTGTTTTTCTGTAAAGCCTGATATTTATGATTTGATCATCAGGACGAATATGTAGAAGTGTATCTTCAAAGGAAGGATGACTAAAGCTCACGCAGATACTCTCCTTTGCAGGCTTCAGGTTAATGGAGTAAGAACCGTCAGTTCGTGTAAGCGTAACTATCTCCTCATCAACCACATAAACAATTACAGAATCGAGTGGGTTGGATTCCGGATCGGTGATATAACCTGAAAGAAGAATCTCTTTTTTATCGGCTCTTTTGGGTCTGGGAGCTAAAACCACATGATCACCAACCGGCAAATATTTAAACCTCTTTGCGAAGAGATCGTCAAGGATCCCTTTTACCGGTTCGTTGGTTCTCTTCATCGTAACTGTTCTTTCAGCATCGATGTACGCTGTGTTATAGGCAAAGTAGAATCCTACCGACTTCTCTATCTCCTTCAGGGCTTGCTCTACCGTGGCATCTTTTACATCAATATCAATCCGTGTATTGAGTATCGACTGACCATTCACGGCGGTAACGAATGTTATCACAACAAAGAATAATATGTATATTTTACTTTTCATTGTTTTCAATGATATAGATGTCGTTTTCTTTCCTGAACTCAAAATTGAAGGTTTCGGAAATCACTGTAAGGATTTCTTCAATCGTATTTTGCTTAAAAGATGATGAAAATCTGAGCCCCATATTTACGGTACTGTCTGTTTCAATATTCACTGCGTAAGCCTGTTCGAGGTCTTCAAAAATCTGATTTAGCTCCATATTTCTAAATAACATGGTGCTGTCGATAAGGAAGAATGAAGATGACGGTTGTACCAGTTTTTCAATGGTAGATTCTGACGATGAGATCAGACCACTCTCACCTTTGGTGATTATCAGGAACAAGGTATCTTGTGATTCCTGTGGCAGGAATAGTTTTACAATACCTGAACGCACATCCACCTTCACATCATTATTTTCAAGAACATCCACATTAAAGCTTGTCCCCAGCACCTCAACACCTCCGAAGCCGGTATTTACAATAAACCGTTGTGTTGTATCACGTTTCACATCAAAGAAAGCTTCTCCCTGGAGGTTCGCAGCACGTGTTTTTGTTTTCTCATTATAATGATAATCCAGCTGCGAGCTTTCTGCAAGGATCACTTCGGAGCCATCGGGCAGCTGTCCTGTCACAGGCTCTTCCTGTGCTGCAAAAGAGAATTCATCAGATATTTGGGGTCCCTGATTTCTTAAAAGAACACCAAACAATATTATCAGGATAACAGCAGCAGCAACTGACGAGTACACCATATAGAGATTACGTCTCATGGGTGCAATTCGTTTCTCAAGCTTGTTCCAGGCATTGTGTTCATCAAATCGTGATTGATGTGCTGTGTCGGTGACAGACCAGACCTTTTCAAAAGCTTCAAATGACTGCTGGTTTTCTTCTGAATGACCGATCCAATCCAATACATGCATCATCTCATCGCCTTTCGTCTCGCCAGAGAGGAATTTCGCCAGAAGCGCTTCATTGATATGTTTATTGTTTTCGATCATTTTCACTATTTATATGACAACATAAATTGCCTTTACCCCTACTTGATTCCTAATATTATTGCAATTATTACAAATGGTAAATATTCACTCAATTCATCTCTAAGAGTTACTAATGCCTTTCCCATCTGATTCTCAACTGTTTTAATGGAAATCCCAAGTTTTTCTGCGATCTCTTTATACTTCAACCCTTCCGTTCTGCTGAGCAGGAAAATCTTTTTTCGCTCTTCAGGTAATCCTGCAATAGCAGTTTTTATCTGCTGATCCAGTTCACATCCCACCAACTCATCTGAAACTAAGACCTCTGTTTTATCACGCTCCGCTTTGTTGTACTTTTTATACTCTTCCTTTACTTTAAGATGTTTAATAGTATTCAAAGATGAATTTCTGACAGCGCTGTACAGATACGATTTTATGGAGGTCGTAATCTCCATGGATTCTCTTCCTGCCCACAATTTCACAAACACCTCCTGTACAATCTCCTCGCTTACGTCCTCATCCTTCAGGATTCCGAAAGCGAAGGCACACAATGGCTGATACTGTACCTTGAAAAGTTGTTCAAAGCCATCCTTGGTTTGCCAGGTATGTGTTGCAGATGCTGTCAATTGAAAATCAGTTTATCAATACAAAGATAAGGAAAAAGAAAGCGCCTCTGTCCATTAGAACAGAGGCCTCATAGAGCAAAAACAAGCTTAAACAGAAGCTTTTATAATTTACAGTGACAAAGTGATGCCTGCTGTTACTCCAACCCAACCTGAAGTTTTTGTATTGCTACCGGTATGCTCGAAAATGGTGTATGGCACGTTGATGGTATTGAATTCGCCATCAATTTTCTGATTTGTAACATAGGTTCGGATAACAGGTCCTGCTTTCACAGAGAGAAAACCATTGATATTATATTGATATTGCAGATTTAAAGAACTCACCAAATTCAGGTTGTTGTCCCAATTTTTGTCATATACAATTTCATCGCAGGTAGCTTCAACATTAAGTGAATGGCGACCTGAAACAGGAATTATGGAGCCAAGGCCCATGCCATAGCTGAAGATTGTTTCATCATTGAACATTCCGGCACCCACACGATACAAGGTGTGAAGGCGCTCCACCCCCATTTTATAAGTCAGGTGTCCCATCATCAGTTCGCTGGCAGATACTTCGAGTGCAAAGTATCCATTACGCACAAAGTTGATAACACCCAGCGGGATAATGCTGTCACCTTCATTCACCACATTAATAACCCCCACTTGCAGGCCTTTGGCTTTGTTTGCAACGTTGATAACCCCAACCTGGCCACCGTCTGCTTCTCCTGCTACGGTATTGATAACACCAACCTGGCCACCGTCTGCTTTTCCTGCTACGGTATTGATAACACCAACCTGACCACCTTTCATGTTACCGGCTGCCACGTTTATCACTGATACCTGGCCACCTTTAAGCTCTTTCGAATAGTTTACAACACCAGCTACCTGACCGCCGTCCATATTTCCAAGAGTAACGTTAGCAACACCTCCGATAATTCCACCATTACTGTTTCCAGTAGTAAAGTTTACCACACCTGAGATCTGGCCTCCTTTTACATCACCACGGTTTACATTGGCAATGGACCCAATTTCGAACCCATTAACACCACCATTAACACCCCACAGCGTATTGAAGGAGTATTTATACGAGTTATTGATTGAATTCATTCCTGAAGTTCCCACCGGATAGAAGAAAGAGAATTGTGCGGGTTTTTCGTCTTGTGCTTTTGCTCCAAAAGCTACCATCAATGCCACGATCATTGTTAAAACCAATTTTTTCATTGTTTTCGAATTTTTATTATTGCTTAAATTTTTCAGAAGATTTTTTCTGTCTTTCGGTAGTATGACAACAAGGTTTTGGCTTACCCCTATCGGGAGAGATAAAAAAATGGATAAAAAGATCACACATGGTAATAAACCAGCCTCAACACATTAACATTAAGGCTTTTACAAAAAAAAGCCGATTAGAAGATATACCCCACCCGAATGCCAAAGCCGGCAACATCATCGGGTGATCCGAACTGCTTTTTGAAGAGAAACGGAGTGTATGCGGCGCAAAAAATAGACTGTATCATTAAAGAAGTTCATTCTGATGCCCAGGTATCCCAGTCCAAAGTAGTCTGAGTACATTCCTTTATCATCAATAAGGTACTCCATCTTGCTACTGTTTATGATCCATGTCACCAAAGAGCATCCCAGCTCCAGAGAGACAGCATATGTAACGATTGTTGTTTTCAACTGAACGGGGAATACCACCGGATTTTTCTCGAGGAAAGTCCCAATGCCGGCGCCGGCGCGACAAGAGAGGTTAAGCCAGTTGGTTAATTTAAAGGCATGTTCAAAATTTAAGGAGGCCTGCCCTGCCCCACCAATTTCGAGGAATGCTGTATTGGCTTTAAACGGCTTATACAGCTCCTACGAGAAGCCAGGGATGGAAATAAGAATCAAAAATGCTATTATGATAAATCTTTTAATCATGGTGCCGTGGGGGTTGCAACAAATAATGGTTTGGAATCACATGTTGGTTCCATTATGTATAGTCAAAGGTAAAAATAAAATTCTTCGTGAACCTTTGGTTTGCTTTGCGGCCTTGGAGTCCTAATCACTCTGATCAGATTCAAATTCAAAAATGTCCAGTTTATTATATAAAAAACTGGACATTTCTCCTCTGAAACCAGACATAACAACAATCATTAACAAGCTTTAATACAGCGTAATACAAACACACATCATATAGAATCGATATAAGTCACCAACTACACTTTTACTCTATAGGTGAATTAACAATAGAATTCCAACAATCGGCAATAAATGACATTTACTGCCGATTGTTGATGAAATCCTATATTCAATCTAAAAAATATTTCGTGTGTGCATTTTGGAACATTGATTCGTACGGAATTTTTCCGTACATTTGCAAAAAAGACAATAATTATGAAATCACCGATCTCAGAACAGGCACGCTTTGACACAAGGCTTCCCAAAGAGCTGAAGCTGTATATGGAGAGAGCGGCATATCTTGGAGGGTACCGGAATCTTACAGACTTTATCATTCGCACTGCACAGGAAAAAGCAAAGGAGATAATTGATGAGAAAGAGCAGGTTATAGCATCAGAAAAAGATAGTGAGATATTCTTCGAAGCTGTCACTAATCCAGCGCCACCATCGGAAACACTAAAGGCTGCTGCAGAGGATTACAAATCATTTATCTCAGAATCAGAATAACGGGATGATTGAGCTTTTAAGAAAGGACCACAACAGAAAAGACTTTGATTGCGGAAATGCGACACTAAACATTTACCTGCGTAATCAAGCCGGACAGGATGTTAAGCGCAAGCTTTCGGCTTGTTTTGTTTTACCTGACAGTGGCACAAACCTTATAAAAGGGTATTATACACTTTCAAACAACAGCATTCCGTTACAATCATTTTCTCAGGAAGTACGAAGGAAGCTTCCAAAATCCTACACCTCCATTCCCACAACATTACTTGGACGTCTGGCTATTGACAAGAGATCACAGGGGCAGGGAATCGGTAAGATCCTGTTGATTGATGCCTTAACGCGCAGTTATGAAATCTCTAAGGAGTTAGGATCCTTTGGTGTTGTTGTTGACCCCATAGATATTTCAGCAAAGAACTTCTACCGAAAATACGATTTCATCGAGTTGCCGGATAGTGGTAAGATGTTTATTGCGATGAAGACGCTTAAGGAACTGTTTGGCTAACCTGTACCAGGTTATTAGATATCTACCGCATCGTGGACCGTAGGGCAAATATCATCATGTAACGCAGATAATCCCCATACCGGATTCTTCCCATCTGCGGGGTATCAACCAATGAAAATAAAATCCTTCGTGAACCTTTGGTTTGCTTCGTGGCCTTGGTGTCCTAAGTGTGGGGCGTACTGGAATCGAACCAGTGACCTCTTGCCTGTCAAGCAAGCGCACAACA
>CAZQNY010000076.1:0-15384 GCA_964594665.1 uncultured Bacteroidales bacterium | reverse complement strand
CTTTTTTCACCTGATGTGAAAGTTGTTCCAGTTTGTCAAGGTCTTCGGGTTTTCCCTTTCCTTCGCAGATTCTGTTAAGGATCTCCAGCAGTCGCTTGGTGCCCACACGGCAGTAGGTACATTTTCCGCACGATTCCTCCTGGGTGAAGGAGAGGAAATAGCGCGCCATATCCACCATACAGTCATCTTCGTCGAGCACTACCAATCCTCCGGAGCCCATCATGGCGTCGATTTCATTCAGGGAGGTGAAGTCGATGGGCGTGTCTGCCAGATAGTGCGGGATACAACCCCCTGAAGGTCCGCCAATCTGTACGGCTTTGAATTTTTTGCCATTTGCCACGCCGCCGCCGATCTCTTCCACCACCTGGCGGATGGTCATGCCCAGAGGCACTTCGATAAGTCCGCCCTTGTTGATTTTTCCTGCCAGGGCAAACACCTTTGATCCTTTGCTCTCCTGAACGCCGATTCCGGCAAATGCCTGACCCCCGTTTTTGAGGATGTAGGGAATCTGCGCCAGGGTTTCGGTATTATTCACCAGAGTAGGTTTTCCAAAGAGACCTTTTTCAGCAGGGTATGGCGGCCGCAGATGTGGAAATCCGCGTTTTCCTTCTATGGAGGCAATCAATGCCGACTCCTCACCACATACAAAGGCACCTGCACCTTCCACGATATTTATTTTCACAGAAAAGTCACTGTCAAGAATATTTTCTCCCACAAGGTTATGCTGTTGCATAATTTTCAGTGCAGCACGGATACGGCTGACAGCCAGCGGATATTCGGCACGGATATAGAAAAAGGCCTCTTTTGCGCCGGTTGCTTTTGCGGCGATAAGCACCCCTTCGATAACGCGGAAAGGGTATGATTCCAGGAGCATACGGTCCATAAATGCTCCGGGGTCGCCTTCGTCGCCGTTGCAGATCAGGTATTTCACCGGAGCTTCGTTTTTGCTCACCATATCCCATTTCTTCCAGGTATGGAAACCTCCTCCCCCGCGGCCACGGATTTCACTTATTTTCACCTCACTGACAATCTCCTCCGACGGCATCTGTAAAGCATTTTTAAGCCCCTGAAAGCCACCCAGGCGGGAGTACTCTTCAATATCGAGGGGGCTGAGCACACCGCGGTGTTCTGTGGCAATGGGCACCTGACCATCGAGGAATGAGGTCACCCGGGGCTCACGCAGATCCAGAGCATAACGCATCACTCCTGACCAGGAGCTGTCGTTCTGCAGCATATCCACAGCATGCACAACCTTATTGCGCAGGCGGTGCAGCAGGCTCTGCGATGTAAAATGCCTGTCGATAATGGCGCTCACATCTTCGGGCTTTACTTTAGCATACAGCTCAGCAGCATTATCACCTTTTTGTACTTCCACCAGCGGCACCTGATGGCACATTCCCACACATCCCACATGCTTTACATTTACATTCAAATGCTCTTCAGCGACATGCTTTTCGATGGCGGTTTTAATATCCGCGCTTCCTGATGCCTGGCAGCAGCTGCCCAGACCGATGCGTATTTCACCTTGTATCTCTTCACCATTGGCACGACGTGCTTTAGCGGTTTTTTTCCCGCCATGGTGTTCAAAATCGTTAATTATCTGCGCTATCTGGTCGGTACCAACATGTCCGTAGGTTACTTCATCGATCTGTACAACGGGAGCAATGGTGCAACACCCCAGGCAGGAGACCTTCTGAACGGTGTATTTTCGGTCGCTGTCGGTTGTTTTTCCTTCAGCAATACCAAGATGCCGTATAAAGGCATCGTACACATGGGTGGCTCCTTTTACATGACATGCCGTGCCAACACAAACCTTGATAAAATGCTCACCTGCCGGTTCAAGGCGAAACTGACTGTAAAACGTCGCCACGCCGGTAACCTCTGCAGGGGTGATTTCGGTGAGTTTGCATACCAAATCCAAAGCCTCCTGCGGCAGCCAGTTGTATTCGTGCTGTATAGCCTGGAGAACAGGTATAACCGCTCTTTTTTCCGTGCCGCAGCGCGCAATAATCGCTTCTATATGTGATTGCTCAATATGCATAATGTCTATTTTCCAATACAATAGAGATGTTTTTCTCCCCGTATATACAGTTTATTACCATGAAAGGCAGGTGTTGTAAACACACTTTCGCCAAGCTCAGGAGTAGCGACTTCACGGTATTCGCGGGCCACATCAATGATATAGGCTTTTCCGCTGAGCTCGAAGATGTATAGCCTGCCGCCGGCAATAACGGGAGAACCGTAAAAACCATCGCCGTAATCCTGTTCCCACAAAATATCACCGCTATTCATATCAAAGGCTACAAGCATGCCATACGAGGTGGCAATAAAGAGGATATCATCTGCTGCCACGGGACTGGAAACCTCAGGGAGGTAATCCATGCTTTCCCATGCCACGGAGTATTCTTTTGTGGCATCAATTACCACCAGGTTGGCATATTCGTTGGCGGCGATAATGCGGTTGTTATAATACCCTGCCGAAGGACCCACTTCGCCGGAAAGACAATCCACACTCCAAAGCTCCTTCCCGGTAACAATATCGTATCCCGCCACCGTGGGATTGGCAGTAAGAATAAGCTGACAGGAACCATTTATCTCTGCCAGCAGCGGCGACGACCAGCTGATTTTATTGCTCCGTGCAGTCTCCCATGCCACATCACCGGTAGAAGCATCAAGGGCCATTACCTTCGCACTCTTGTTGTCGTCGTACTGCACAAAGACATGTTCGTTGAGACATATTAACGAAGAGCTGTAGCCGTAATGATTATCGGGTACACCAAGGTTTTTGGCCCAAAGTCTTTTACCTTCCATATCGGTGGCGATAATATCTCCGGTAGCAAATATTGCAAACACCTGCCTGCCGTTTGTTGCCGGCGTGGGCGCTGCCAGGCCCGTATCATCGGTTGTCTGCGGCATGGTTTTCGGCGAGCCGGGAATATTATCCGCATCATGGCTCCACAGTAATGTACCGTTGTCGGCATTATAACACCACAATGTACGGGCTTCATCATCGCCGGTAGTGATAAAAAGCTGATTGTCCCATATCACCGGAGAGCTGTATCCCGGCTTATCGATAGCTGTTTTCCAGCGAATATTATCTCCTGTGGCACCGTCCCAGCTTTCCGGCGGAGTAACACCGGTAACAACACCCTGACTCAAAGGTCCGCGGAAAGAGGCATGTTGCGCCTGATAATCTGCTACTGCAGGAAATCTCTTTACCGGTTGTTCCACGGTTGTTTCAACGACAGGTGTTTCCTGTTCGTTAGATGCCACCACCGACTTTTCTTCCGGATTTTGCTTTTTTTCTGGTTCCTTTTGACCTGTTTTGTTCTCAACAGGATTAATTTTTTCAGATTCCTCCGTACTTTCGTCTGTCACAGAAACATTTTGTTCCGCTGGAGTCTCTTTTTCTTCATAAAGAGCAATTACTTCAATATCTTCATTCTGAGCTTCTTCCTGTTCAACATTTTCCGCAACAATTTCATAATCCACAAAATTACGATGCGCTGCAATGGCTGCCATTACCGAAAGTGCCGCAAACAATATTATGGAACCGAAGATCCATTGCATGGCATTTTTGCGTTGAAGCATATCATCGGTAGCAGCACCTTCTGGCAAGGTAATATTTCGCTGTAGCGAGATGCGCATACGTAATGCCGCGATACACACCATTGCCAGAACAACCAACAGATAGCTCCCTCCCTTAATCTGCCAATGTGCAGTAAAAAATGCTTTTCGGGCCATCAGATCCAGGGTTCTGATCTCTTCTTTAAGAATATCATTATTGGGATCAGAGGAAAGCTGTTCAACCAATGCTGTGAGGGTTTCGCTGTTCAATGGGTCGTTGGCCTGCAATTGAAAATAATTCACCAGCATCAGCAGGCCGATAAACAGCGCTGCTATTCCTGTTATTGCGGCAACAAGGGTAAGGGTACGTATTTTATCGTTCGGGTTCATAGTTTATTTTTCAGAATGATGTTGAACAGGACAATAGTCGAAACAACGGCCACAGGAGACACAATCGCCTTTGTGGGGTGTATATCCTACGCGGCGGCGAAAAGTAACCTGTTTGAGCAGGGTAAAGCCAAATACCAGCCCCAGGAAAACCCCAAGGGCCCATGTTCCGGAGGCAAAAGAGGCGCGAATGGTGTCTGCGTCATCTGCCAGCGTTGCCAACGACTTCCCTGATGCCATAAAAGTGGAGATATCAATATTTTCGGTGTTATGCTGCATCTCAGGATGCGCCACAAGGAGGTCGGCGAGATACACGGTGCTGTTGGCACGTGCAATAAACGGATGCGCCTGATTTAGCAGAAAGCCTGTTGCAAGGGCAAATGCCGGTATCAGCAGAGCAAAGAGGATATAACGACGCCGGTTTTCCGATGTGCGCCGGGCACTCAGATCGCCCGTGGGAGGCTCAATGGCATCAAAGGGGCAGGAATCTGCGCAAAGTTTACACTCAATACACTCCGCCGGAGTGATGGTAAGATGACGACGGGAAAAACGCGACATCCAGCCCAGCAATACCCCATAAGGGCATACAAAACGGCAATAGGGGCGTGCCACAAACATCCCCAAAAGGAGAAAAATAACCCCAAGCATTACCATGTGAAACGGCGCACCAAGTCGGAATATTCCCACAAAAGGATCGTAACGGCAGATAATAAAATCCGTACCAGTGGCGGCAAACAGCACTGCAAAGCCCAGATAGATGTATGGAAATAGTCCCAGAGCTGTTTGTACGCCATGAGGAAGCTTTACAGGCTTGAGTACAACCAAATCCTGGATGACACCCAACGGGCATACGCTGCCACAAAAAATACGGCCAAAGAATAGTGCGAAAACAAGTGGTATCACGAAGAATGCCAGTACATTAAGACTCACGGCATAGGATTCGTCGAACAAGGAAAGGGCGATATTCTGCAGCGATCCCACGGAGCAGATGCATCCTTCACGGAAGAAGCCAAAATAGGCCAGACTGATAATGGAAAGCCAGAGGATACCTTTTCGGCTGCGCCGGCGCAGGGCAAGCCACGTACCACCGCTGAGCGCCAGTGTCAGCACCAGCACATCAATAAGTTCCACCGCGGCGGTTCGCGGTTCCGGTTTTGTGGCGTCGGGCTGTTCATAACCCGTCTCAAACTCCGGCCGTGGAAAACGCTGCTGATGCTGTGAATAACCCATGAAGGCCGTCATCATCAAAAAAAACAGTATTATGAAACCTCTTTCTTTTAACATAGCATCAGCTTTTATTTTTAAATGAAAAATCGCCTTTTATGATATAGGGCTCATCAACAGGAATGCGGCTGATGGCATCGGAAGGACAAACCCGTGCAATGGCGCATTCGTTGCAGTTGACGCAGATATCATGGCGTATCTGTAATATTAGAGACCCGTTGCCAAACGAAGTGCATCCCTTGACACATTTTCCACAACCAATGCAAAGGTCTTCATCGATAATGTACTCATAATAAGGTTCTTCCACAAAACGGCGTTTTATTGCCTGTGTAGGGCAGAGCTGATTTTCCGCTGCGGTACTCAGGTCATTGGCATCGGGTTTAAAATATCCGCCACACAGGTCGCAGTAGCCACACAGGTCGTAAGCATGAACACATTTTACGGCTGATACAGGCAGCACACAGTCGGTCTGGCAACGTCCGCATTGCGTGCATTTAAACGGATCGATCTGCCACACATAGCTGGTGCGGGTAAGCTTAAGAAGCGTGTAGCCTGCTGTGGCAGCCACTGTCGCACCCAGCCCGACACGAAAGCCCCGCTCGATAAATTTACGCCTGTTTATATAATTATCGTCACTCATAACGCTGTATTAATCGATCTTTTGTTTCTGTGGCAACGAACAAGCCTTGTATTTGCCACAACCCCGGCAGTGCGGGTTGGCAGTGCAGGTGTCTGGCCTCAGCATTTTTCTGACAGCAAAGCCACTCAGAGCCAGCAATCCGCCCAGAAGCCCGATACGTGCCAATGTAGTTATGAATTTTCTTCGGTTCATTATTCTTTGGGTTCAAAAAACCTCAACATCTTATTATCATAATCCAATAAAACAATGGTTTTATCTTGCAGAACGGCCACATCAGGAGCATGACCCTGGTCTATGAATTTTTTGGGTGGAGCAACAACACTCACAAACTTCCCTTCAGCATCATAAATTTTTACTCTCACCATTCCTTTTTCGCTGGTCACAAAACTGCCATCGCTCTGAAAACAGAAATGCGCCGGGTTACAACAACCGGCAAAGCCTTCAATATTAATTCCTGTGGCCTGCCAAGATGTTTTCAGATCTCCGTTTCCGGAATAGTGCTGCAGTGTATGTATGCCGGTATTGACAATCCACAGCTCATTATTTCTGTTTACATCCATATCAAAATAGGCACTGGGGATGATAAATCCGTATGCCTCACCATTGGATCCGGCACCTTTAAACTCACCGGCAGCACTACCGTCATTATGATAACGCACAATGCGTTTGTTTCCGGCATCAGCAACAAAAATCACATCGTCTTTTACCACCAAAGAGGTAAAAACCGTTTTTTCATTCTCTTGCGCAGTGGCAAACAACATTTCATAATCTGAATTATATGCTTCCAGATGATTATTAAAAAGGAGGATTATTTTATTTTCCAAAACAGTAAGCGCATTAATATGATTTTGAAAAGAGTGTTTGCTCTTTTGCTTACCGTCGGGAAGAACAATGTACAGGTCATTATCGGCAGTAAAATAAATTTCATTATTAAAAACGGTTACTCCTCCCGGTTTTGAGCAATCGAGCAGGAGCTGACGCACTTCTTTATGGCTTATCATCGCGGGGTTCACCTGTTTGTATGCCTGCACATCATAGGTAAAATCGCCTCCCGAACGCACTTCTATCCGGCTGTTAAGAAGATCATAGACAATAAATGCCAATGCTGCCAAAGCCAGCAAGCCGGAAATCCATAATAAGCCTTTATTTTTCATTTTCTGATTTTGTTCAAATCAATACACAATAGTGTTTCTGCATCGCGCAGCACCATTTTACCATTGGCTAATGCCAGTGGTGCCCATGCATCATGGCCATCGATAAGCTTAAATCTGCTTATTTCCTTATACGCTTTTGTGGAGGCTTCTATCATTACGAGCGTTCCGTCGTCGTTGAGCAGGAATATTTTTCCGTCGGCGATCATATAAGGGCCCAGACCATAGCGGGTCTCTTTTCCGGAAGCCCAGAGAACCTTTCTTGTATCCGAAGGATGGACACACAGCAGCTGGTTGCGGTACGTTCCGGCGTCTTTGGGTGCGATACCGATGAGATGGTCATTGAAAAACAGTGGTGTCTGTTGTTCACAGGCGAGACCATCGCGGGGTTTGTATTCATCGAGAACGGTGGTTGTATAGTTACCATTATCCTCAGAAAGTTGTATCATCATTGCTCCTGCGCCATAGCCTGCGGTGAGGAATATTTTGCCATCTGGCATGCCCAGCGCTGAGGGCGCCACTACGGAATGGTTCCAGGCTTTCTCGGCCCAAAGCAGCGTGCCACGGTCCTCCTTTTCCGCAGAAACAGCATATACAGCACCCACAGCGGAATATACAAACATCTTTTTCCCGTTGAAGGTATATGGTAGGATTGATGCATGAGACATCTTCCAGCCCTCAGGATTTGGTACGTCCCAGTTGATTTTTCCGGTGCGAAGATCCACGCCGGTCATAAGGGATGTTCCTCCGGGTGCAATGATTGCCTCGCCGTTTTCGATAAGCGGGCACTGGCCGGTGTACCACAACGGCACCTCACTCTGATATTGCTCTTCAATATCCAGTCCCCACAGGAAGTCACCGGTCTCTCTTTCCAGGCACATGACATGGCACCTTGGGCCGATGGTAAGAATATAATCTTCCGTTACTGCGGGAATGGTACGTGACATACCGTGGTTGCGTTTGATATTGACTTTGTACCAACGGCGCCAGAGCTCTTCGCCTGTTTCGAGATCATAGCAGTGAAGCATGTCGGAGCGCTCGTCTTCGTTGTAGTCGAGCAGGTATACGAGGCCGTTGTAGATGGCTGCTCCGGCGTGGCCTTCACCAAGTTTATGCTGCCATAGCACCCGTGGGCCGTCGGAAGGAAATACATCCAGAAGAGGTGTTTTGGAACGACTGATATTGTCGTGGTATTCACCCCTGAAGTTGGGCCAGCGCTCAGAAGCCTGTTCACCGGCAATATTACGCGAAAAGGATTCAAAAAACTCCCCGATCTTCACCACCTGCTTTTTGATCATCGTTCCGGCGGCAGCATCACGGTCTTCACCCGGATTTCCGGCCTCAAAGCCTGCCGTGGGATCGCTTCCCAACAGCCATAAGGAGCCGATAACCACCAGTATAAGGGTCAGCGCAGGGATAAATATTTTAAATCCTTTATTCATCTATTTTACTTTGTACGCAACAAGGGCTTCACCATGACGGACGTATAAAATACCATTATGTAACACCGGATGTGCCCAATGTTGCTCTGTACCGTATTCAACTTTCGTCTGGCTGATGATATCCAGTTTTTCAGGGGTTGGGTTAACCAATGCCAGCTCACCTTTTTCCGTGTAGCAGTAGAGCAGGCCATCAGCAGCGATTACAACGCCTTTGCCAAGCTCTGTGGTATAGAATTTTTGCTCGCCGGTATTCCAGTCCACAGCCATCCATCCGCGGTTTTTATCACCGGAGCCATAAAGGTAACCGTCAATAAGCACTGCGCCGCCCATTTTGCTGTCAAACTGCTCCTGAAACCAGGTTTCCTTAAGCAGTAAACCATTGTCGTCGAGCAATAATTGTCCGCCGCCTTTGCCATAGCCGGAGAAGAATACCACTCGGTTGTCGTGATAGATCACCGTATTGGCCTGCACCGACCAGCGGTTTTCATGCTGGTGGCTCCAGAGGTATTCTCCTGTTTCGGCATCCACGCCAATCACATGATTCGACATCATGGTAACGAGCAATTTTCTGCCGGGGAGCTCTATAATCATGGGTGTACAATAGGCCGACATATCTCCGCGTGCACCGGTAGTCCAGATTAATTCACCGGTGAAGCGGTTTAAGGCAATAACGTTGTTTTTCTTGCCTCCCGGGCTTACGAATATTTTGTCACCATCAACGATAAGCGATTCTGTAACGCCCCATTTAATGTTTACGCCGTCGTAATCTTTGAGTACATTCACACGCCATTTTTCCTGTTGTGTATTATCATCAAAACATACTACCTCGCCAAAGGAGCTGTAAACATAGATGAGGTTATCCACGATTGTTGGTGTGGATCGGGCTCCTTCGAAGGAGATGGTCCATTCACCGCCATAAGGAAGTTTATAATTCAGCGTTCCGTCCAGGTTCAGGGCAAAGAGGTACCCAGTGGTATCGATCATTCCTGTGGTGTAAATCCTGTTGTTGGCAATTGCCGGTGAGCTGTGACCGCTGCCCAGGCCTTCAAAATGCCATAATACTTCAGGGCCATCGGCCGGCCATGATTTCAGGAGTCCTGAATCGTTTTTATAGATGCCGTCGCCATCAGCACCACGCCATTGTGAAAACGATTGTGCAATGGATGTGCCTGCTACAAATAAAAGCACAAGGGTGAATAAAACATTACGTTGCATAGTGTTGATTTTCATTATTTTCAAAATTTTGGTGAAAAATAATAAAAATCGATGAGGTCAGGAACATATTTGTTTTTTATAATTATTACACAGAGGTACGCAAAGAAGGCACAGAGAGCCACAAAGAATAAAAATTAAATATTTTATATGTAATAAAATTATAAATCTTTTTGGCTCTTTGAGTCTTCTCTTTGCTTCTTTGTGAGATAATTAATTTTTTATATCCCAGGCCCTCAAAACCGGTCCTCTCCTCAAATAGAGAATCCCATTGGAAATCACAGGGTGGCTGAAATGTTCTTTGGTCCCGAAATCTATTTTGAATTCGCTGATAAGCTGAAGCTTTCCGTTGTCAGGCTTTATGAGGTTTATGCGACCTTTCTGGCTGTAATAATAGAGAAGGCCATCAGCATAGATGATCGTTCCTGATCCGAGCTTCAGGGTGTCGCTGTCGGCACCGGTCTCTGCATTCACGGAGCGCAGATCTTTGCCGGAAGTGGTGCAGGTGTAGAAGTAATCGCCAATCTTTACCACGCCGCCCATGTAATTGTCAACACCGGAGTTGGTCCAGATGGTTTGTATTTTCTCTCCGTCGGGAGTTATCGCAAGCCTGTTGGCGCAATTGCCGTCACCGGCGAAATAATAGATGTTTCCATCTTCATAATAAACCGTGTTGCTGTGTGTGTCGCCTGCTCCATGTTTTCTTTTCTCTTTAGGGATATTGGTCTGTTCCTGACTCCACACCAGTTCGCCGGTGTTGGCATCGATACCCATGAGATGATAGGCTGAAAAGGTCACCAGCAGATTGCGTTCCGGGAGCTCAATGAGGTTCGGGGAATTGTAGCCCGGGCGCTCACCAAAGCCTTCACAGATCCACTTTATCTTTCCGTTCATACGATCAAACGCCACCACATTGGTGTCGCGACCTCCGGGAACCAGGTAAACCATATCCTTGAAGATTAACGGTGACTCCGAATGACCATGCATGAGAGGTTGTCCGTGAAGTGTTTTCATGGTTTCAACGTGCCAGACTTTTTCGCCGGTTTCTCTGTTCAGGCAGGTGATATCACCCATACCTGTTGTGACGTATATCAGGTCATCCACAACGGTTGGAGTAGATCTGGACCCCGGAAATGTTTTAACCCACTCTTTGCCGATAGCAGTTTTCCAGATAAGGTCACCTTTGAGAGAGAATGCAAACAGCCAGGCCTGCTCATCAATCTCTCCGGTGATAAAGATCTCTTTATCTGTGATTACCGGAGCGCCGTAGCCATTACCAAGATTGGTGAGTTCAAGGGTTTGTTTTGGCCCGTCTTCAGGCCACTCTTTCAGCAGGTTTTTCTCGTTATAGATTCCTTTTCTTCCTTCGCCTCGCCATTGATATAGCGTTTGCGAAAATGCTGCTGCCGAGATCAGCAACAGCATTCCAAAAATTACTGTTTTCTTCATTGTATAAATTATATCTTTTTTAGTCTTGTCGAGTATACGTGAATTTCTGTCTTGTTATCCATGTTTCACCGCCATCGGTAGAGAGCTGCAGTTCCAGCAAAAATCCATCATCTGAAATATCTTTGTACACATAACGTGTAGATCTATCCGGCTGATGATCTTCACCATAGCGGATAGCTTCATTGGAAACAACCAGTGAATCGCCGGCAAAATCACCCTGAAACATATTCATCACAGAATAAAAATCATTGAATACAGAGGCACGGTATTTTGCCGTTTCATCATGGTATGTCCAGCTCATAATCCGGTCAGTACGATATACCACAGTATAGGTCATATTTTCAACCAAAAGATTTTTATTTGGCACAAAGTCTATTTCCGATCTTGTTGTATCGGTGGTCATAAAATCACCTCTGCGTGTAAGGGCTTCCACAACAACCTGCCAGCTGCCAGCCATAAAGCCAAGCTTGAGGATCTCATCACTTTTGGCAATTTCAAAAATCGCGGGATCTGTTTCAATATTAAACTCCACGGATTCGATTTCTGTTTCCCGATAACGGATGCTGAACATACGTTCGATATAAAAAGGCATTATCACATCCCCAACTTTACGAAAATCGTCGAAGAAAAACTCTGCCGGAGAGGGATATCCAAAATCCATCCAGAGGCCTTCAGCCTTGTATTCAAGGTAGGTGTCAGGGTCGAGGTACCATGTTTCAGGCTGTCCGTTTCCTCTGTTAAGTATTAGTTTATGCATCTGTGTGCCGTCAATTTTCTCCAGGCCTTCGTAGGAAACCGTAAAACCACGTTCCTTGTAGCGATAGAAAGGCGAACAAAACTCCGACTTTTGTACAATCGTGTGTGTTTCCGCCTCGTTGGCAATATGCGGATGCCCGAGCTCAAACCAGGGATCCAGCCGCCAGGTAAGTCCATTTGCCGAGCCTTCCTTCACAGGATGATGACCCAGGTTATGACTGGAATAAAAGGCTCCGTCGGAAGTTTTAATTTCAGTAAAAGGGTATATCTCGCTAAAACTGGTAAACTGACCCGTAACTTTCATGTTTTCTATCTTATCCCAGTTGCCGGCACCACCATGGGCATCAATATGCCTCTTGATGATTTCATCAGCACTTTGACCATTTGCTACGGAAAAAGCAATACATATCAGGGCTAAAAAGCTAAATACTGTTTTTTTCATATTGGGTTATTTTTTAATTTTAATGGAAGAAAACTGAGAAAGATTACGAACATAAATATGCCCGTCGGCATAGGATGGTGCTGTCCAGGATTTTCCTTCCAGAACCTGCTGTGAGCCCTTTAAAACATAGGCCTCAGGGTTAGCTTCCACAAGGGCCAGAAGACCTTCGTCGGAAAGTACCATCAGATGGTCGTCAACAAGGATCATGCTTGCCTTCCCAAACCCTCTCTGATTCCATTGAACCTCTCCGGTGGTGGCATCAATACACATAAGCCTTGCCCGGCTGGAACCATAAATATAACCATCGTGATATACCGATGAACTCCAGTTGTTCTGCATACTTCGGTTCTGATAAATTTCGGTGACCTCGTTGTCATTAATTTCGATCACAAAACAGCCGACACGGCCCACCGCAGAGCAAAAAATACGGTTTGGCGAAATCATTACCGGAGAAGCCGTAAAGCCGCGCATCGGCATACGATACGCCCAAAGCAGGTCTCCCTTTTCATTGTAGGAATTAAGCATCGTATCGATGGTAAAAATCACCTGATCCACGCCATCAATGGTGATGCGCTGTGGTGAGTTGTAACTTGTGGTTCCATTACCACGGCTCCACAGCTCTTTACCGGTGGCTTTATCAAATGCCGTAAGCGCTTTTCCTTCACCGCCGCCGGTTTCCTGAAGTAGCATATCGCCAAAAAGTACCGGTGAAGAGCTAAATCCCCAGCGTGGCATAGGACCGGAAAACTCAGTGGGTATATTACGCATCCACAGTTCTTTACCGTTTTTCTTATCGAATGCTTTTAGTTTGCCAAAGGCTGTTAAAACAAAAATTGTCTCTTCGTCGATAGCAGGTGTTGCCCGCGGACCATGACCCCAGCCATCGTTTTCAAAATACATGGAGTCAATTTCTGTTTTCCAAACTTCCTTGCCATTTTTGATGGAATAAGCAGTTAAATACTCTTTCTGTGCCAGGGTATCTACTCCCTGTAAATAAAAATTCCGGTCATCTACAGCGATTTCAGAAAAACCTTCAGTGGCTGAAAACTGATACACCATCTGTGGTGTAGAAGCATTCCAGTCAGTATTCAGGTTTTCGCATTGCGCGCGGCCATCACGGTTGTTGCCACGAAAGCCATTCCATTGAGTTGTTTGCGCATGGATAGATATTGACAGGCCGAGCAGGATCAGGGCGATGCCAAAGGTTAGCTTAATCTTCATAATCTGTGTTATTTGTCTTCAATTTTGAATAAAAAATCTTATCAACAGAACATCAGACGACTAAGATAGGGATTTGTAGCGAGAGGGGGTGCCGGACCTGACAGGTTTCCAAAACCTGTTAGGACTGGAATGGGGGGGGAAAGTGTTGTGGGGTTGTCATTGTTATCGGGATGTTGCTTAGCGACTTTTAAGCTTCGAATAGGAAGTTTTAAAAGTTATTTCACAGATAGCCACGAAGGAGACACAAAGGGCCGCAGAGCACCATATTATAATAAGGCATTGCGTGTGTCGTTTAATGGATGTGTTTTTCTTACCAAGCTTCTTTTTTAGGATCGCCGTTTTGAGCAATGAGATATGCTGCATATCTGGTAAGCATATAATCCTGTATTGTTCTTTGAGAGCCAGAGCCAAGATTGACCATTTTTCCGACCTCAGCAAAATGGATTGTTATCTCATTATTATTGGTATCACAGGCTGTTTTTGCCTTGCTTATAACTTTTGAAAAATTATCCCATTTTGTGTATCCTAATAAATGTTTATTGTAGATAAGGAACACTGAGTCTCTCGGAGTTTACACGGGGTCTCTCGGAGGATTTTCTGCGAAGCAGAAACAAATAAAACTCTGTGCAACCCCGTGTGTACCCTGTGAAACCCCGTGTTCCTTATTTTATTCAAAAATTATTGAAATTACACACAACATACATCTAAGAAATCACTATATTTGCAATAACCTAAAGAATAGCTTATTATGAAAACAAAACCACGTACTTGTCCTCATTGCGGCTACCAATATAGCGTAAAGGATTACTTTAAATCAGTTTTTTTCAAACCAATATGGGAGAAATGGGAATGTGACCAGTGCGGTACTGAGATCAAATTTAATTTACCCCGCAGATTAACGGTTGCTTTCTTTCAAGCCTTGGTTCTCCTTGCTCTTTTTATGTTCAGAGATGATTTAAATTATGGCTTTTACGTTATGATTGCTGTAATACTTATATCATATCCCGCATTATCCCTTTTTGATAAGTTTAAGGTTAGTGACAATATTCATTAAAATAAGTGGAGGTATTTCTTATTTCAAGTTTAGGTGAGACGGATTTATCGCGTCTCGGGCACTGGTAGTATGCTCCTTAATTTCAGTGAAGGAATATTGTTTGCTTGCTAAGTATCTTTATTGCTATAGTTATTTCGCAGAGAACCGCAATGGTTTCGCAA
The DNA here is from genome assembly GCA_964594665.1 of uncultured Bacteroidales bacterium. GTDB lineage: Bacteria > Bacteroidota > Bacteroidia > Bacteroidales > BM520 > BM520. The sequence continues at coordinate 678 of CAZQNY010000076.1, read as the reverse complement.
AGAGCCTCAGAGGGTTTTTTAACATATTTTATGTTGTGACTTTCGATTGATATTTGTTATATTTGGTCGATCCTAATGTGAGACCAATTATGAAAGCTCCCCTACAATTAGTTATCTTTATCATCCTCTCAACTGTATTTACCAGCTGTGGATCAGTGCCGGGATGGACCACCATGTATAAAAGTATTGAGAATGGACAGTACTCATATTATGATTGCAGTTCAAGAAATAATACGCCTGATTCCATCAAGATAATATCTACAGAAAGCATTAAGTCGTGTTTCTTTAATGATACAACTAAAATAACCTGGCTTCTGTTTGTTCATATGGATTGTAAGCAGACTGTTTGGCAGGAATTTGAGTTATATAGGCATTACTCAGATCACATAAACTTTATCATTATCAATGATGATTATAACCCGGCATCGGTGCAGAAAGAGATGGAAAAAATATCGCATCCGATCTATTTTATTGACCCTGTTTACAGTAATTCGAGAACAAAAAATACGAGGTTATTTATAAATGAGCTTTTTAATAATAAAGTAGGCCGGGATTTCTCCTCTAATTTTATAACGCATAATGGAGAGATACTTGAAATGACCTGGGATGTTGATGATGAAATGCTTGAGAAAGCGATTCATGAAGTTCTAAACGATTAACTTTCACATCCTTGTGAGG
>CAZQNY010000075.1:8950-15537 GCA_964594665.1 uncultured Bacteroidales bacterium | reverse complement strand
TTCTCCTCCCCAAATATTTCTGCCTTTAAATTCATTCATTGGTAGCTGATGCCATACGCTGTACGCTTCTTTGTTTGAAAACCTGAATCTTTTCTTTAGCAATCTTGGACGTAATACATCGTTATAAGCCAGAATCCACCTTTCCAATAATTCTTTATTGTTTTTAAGGAATCTCTTGTTCTTTGTTTTTATTACAAACCGTAAATCTTCAAGCTCTCTCATAATAATGCTAACAGAACCTAAAGCAATTCCAGTTTTTTCTGCTAGTATGCGATATGATAACTGTATATCATCAGGATGTGTCAGTAAATGGAATATCAGTTTAATTCCACTCTCCTGAAAAGCTCTTGGTTGGTTTGTAGCTGATGGCCTTTCTGCTTTTTGACCAGCTATGGAAATTAATAGCTCTCCTTGTTTTATATAAGCATTTCCCGCTTTATCGATGTAGTTTATCCCTTTTTCTTTTAACTCTTTTGCAATATCTCTGGCTATAAACTTAGCGATAACAATAATAGGTTCTCTTATATTTGAACTCAGATTGTTTATTTCGCTAATGACCATTCCTTTGTTAGAATCCCTTATTTCCGTTTTGCTTATTACTACAAACCGCGTACTATTAATAATAGCAACTGCATCATTTTTAACACTAATGCTTTCTATAGCTGTAATTACACCAGTTATCTGCTGTAACCGAGCTATAGCATCATAAATGTGGTCGTTATTTTTATACATACGGTATACTTATTGTTCACTACATTTGAATGTTCATTGTCAATGAACATTCAAATGTAGTGAACATAATTGTAACTTACAAGTGCATATTTAATTGTATCATGAGTCTTGTCAATGAACCTACCTACATGAACTTTATACCCTACAAGTATATTCTTCATTTATATTCCTATCTTTATTTTTTTAAGACATATTTAATCTACTAAATGTTTAACTATGCACACATTCTCACATTTGGTAAATGCAATTCTTGTGATAGTCTTGCTATACATAGTTGCGATAATCCTGCGCAAAAAAGAGATTCTCAAAGAAGACCATTCGTTGATTCTGGCCTCAGTTGTCACCGACCTCTTTCTTCCTGCCATGATATTTACCTCCCTGGCAGCGAAAACTATAGATCCAAAGATGCTGACTCCGGCCTTTGAAATGCTGGGGCTTGAAATTTTAATGATTGTTTTAGCGTGGGTAATAAGTGTATTGTTGAAGTTTAACAGGGCACAACAGGGAGCCATAGTCTTTTGCTCGGCTTTCGGTTCCTCTACATTCCTTGGTTATCCGTTGATTATGCAAATGTTTCCCGATCAGCCTGAAGCTTTGACTGAGGCAGTACTGATTTCGGAGATAGGGGTAGGATACCCAATCTTTATCATCGGCCCGGTCCTGGCATCCTATTTTGGCTCTCATGAAAATGATAAAAAGGCATTACTCAAATCGTCACTGTCGTTTGTTAAGTCACCGGTGTTTTTTGCGCTTATTGCCGGAATTCTGTGGAGCTCCTTAGGGCTTCCAACAACAGAAAGTGTATATACCGGAGCATTATTTAAGCTGGGAGAGGTGCTTTCCGGCGCTTTAACTCCTGTGGCAATTCTTACAGTCGGACTGATGTTTAAGCTGCCATCCATAAAGAAAATCATTATACCATTAATAATTGTAGTGGTCTTAAAGCTGATTCTGAAACCTGTTTTGGGTAGTTGTTTTGCATCAATCACCAATGTTCAGGATTTGTGGCGTGATGTGGTTATTATTCTTGCTGCCATGCCTCCGGCTGTTCTTGGTGTTGTCTTTCTGAAACGCTATGGCGGCGATGCATCACTTGCTTCCGCTTTATTATTGGCAGCAAGTATTATCAGTATTGCCACAATTGTAGGGGTGTTTTATTTTATGGGGTAGGAGAGATGTGAACCTGTAAATTATGGTTTAGCATTGCCTCCGAATTCCATTAGGTCTTTATCCCTTTAGTTATTGTTTATGTTTAAACTTGTGGATATAACCATAGGGCTGTTAAATTTTAACTTTGGATTATTGTTTCTATCCAGCACATTTCGTGTAATAGTTAATTTATGACCTGTTGTACATTTAAATGAAGCACCAGACTCAAATTTCAGATCCCTGCATAAATAATCGATATCAAAATCTATATGCTGATCACTGGCAATAACAAGGTCCAGTTTCTCCTCATTTGGTACATACCCGGTATTCCAGTTGTCGGGGTTTGAAAAGTTATCATCGGTGCCCTCTCCGGTAAATCGTGGCGTTACAATGTTTAGTGTAACGGTTGTCGTCGCACCGGAGTTATCGCTGCCATCATTAACGTAATAGGTATACGAGTCTACACCTGTAAAACCATCCGTTGAGGTATATGTGAAAGATCCATTAGAGTTTAAAGTCAGTGATCCGTGACTTACATTTGATGCGGGTATAGGGTTTCCGACGGTTAAAGACGAATTGGCTGTTTCCTGGTCTGTATCATTTGCTAAAACACCATTTACGGGCACATTAAAAACGGTTCCATCATCGGTATAAAAGCGGGTATATGAGTCGTTAACTGCAACTGGCCGTGTGTTGGTTGTGAAGGATATCTGGTTTCCGTATGCTGTGCCGACCGTGTTAGTTGCATAAGCCATGATATAATATTTTGTTCCCTGGGTTAATCCAGTCAGACCAGATGAAAAGGTGCCTGTTCCGGGTCCGTCAGTTGTATGTGAGTTGGAAATAGTTGGATTACCGGTTGTATTCCAGCATACACCCCTGGAGGTAACGGCATAACCCCCGTCGTCGGTAATACTTCCTCCTGATGCCGCTGTCGCTGCCGTAATATTAGATGTCGCAGTGGTGGATACTGTGGGAGGCCCATAGGTAGTAAATGTTTTTGTCATCCCGTAAGCTGTGCCTTCAGAATTTGTTGCATAGGCCGCTACATAATAGGTCGTATTCATCGATAACCCGGTGATTGTCTCACTAAATGACCCTGTTCCACTGCCATTGGGGTTTTGAGTTGCTCCTTCTGCAATGGTTGGCGTGTTAGCTGTTGATGAATATACCACGCCTCTGCCTGACACTGTTGCACCTCCGTTATCACTTACATTTCCTCCAAGTGCCACACTATTATGTGTGACAGATGAAACTTCATTTGTCGTTATAGCAGGTACATGATTTAATGGAGCCACTGCTCCCGACGAGGTAGGGTATAGAGTCCATTCCCATCCGGTGTTCACTCCTACAACATAGGCATATAAGTTGACGTTTGATGTAATGCCTGTAGCTGTTATTGTTGTTGTGGTTCCCCTGATTTTGCCCTCCTTTATACTTGTCTGCTCCGGCCAGTCTCCGGGTGTTGTTGGAACATACTCCATAGAAGGTGATATGCACCAATAATAGTAATAGGATCCATTATCTTCCCATGTAATGGTTGCAGTAGACCCGTTTCTTGTCATATTTACATATGCCGGATTATTATCGTAACTTTTCTGAGCCGCAAGATAGGGGTTGTGAATTAGTAGAATTAATGCTGTTGCTAAAATAGCTTTTATTGACTTTGAGAACGTTAATAGAAAGATAAAATTAATACTATAATATTTATAGATCTTCTTCATTGTGAATGATAATTAAATGTTTTTATGTCTTTAATATTGATAATCGTTTATGTTAATGTGTGTACGTATTGAAGATCCTAAATATATGATGTAATTTTATATGAACCCTTATGCATGTGTTTTTTGTGGGAGTAGAGTTACGAACAGCTTAAAGCAAACAGAAGCAATACAATAAGGATTTTTTAACAGGGGCAGCTGCTGAATTGATGGGTAAAAATGGGGGTGATGATTTATTTTTTTATCCTAATTAATTGCATGATTTATTGTTTATGTTCCTTTTCGTATTTTTACATCATGACGAATAATGTTTTATATATTAAGAATATGGTGTGCCCACGATGCATTAAGGTTGTATCGGATGAACTTTCCGCATTGGGAATAAATATTCTTCACATTAAATTAGGATCTGTTACATTGGAATCACCTTTATCTGAACAGGAATATCATTCTGTGAAAATTGCGCTGGAAAATAATGGGTTTCAACTGATAGATGATAAAAAAAGTCGGATTATTGATGCGATAAAAACAGTAATTATTGAAAAAATTCATCATTCTGCAGAAGAGATTGATTTTAAGAACAGCTCAGATTATATTGCCGGGGAATTGGGGTATGATTATTCTTATTTGAGTAGCTTATTTTCTTCTGTCGAAGGCATTACGATTGAAAAATATATGATAAACCAAAAAATAGAACGGGTAAAAGAGCTGCTGGTATATGATGAGTTAACGATAAGTGAGATAGCTTATCAACTGGGTTATAGTAGTGTGCAACATTTATCCGCTCAGTTTAAAAAGGTAACAGGACTAACCCCTTCACATTTTAAAAACCTTAAAGAAAATACAAGGAAGCCTTTGGATAGCATCTGATCAAAAAATGTTATAATCTTTTTCAGAAATTATATAACAGCCCTTTTGTGCTGGTGACCGATTTTTGCAACAAGGAATTGTTAACGAAAGGTCATGATGGATTTTGTAAAAGTATTTTTTAAAGATTTTGTTTTAATCCTGAGTGAGATGGCTCCGTTTCTATTACTGGGGTTTTTCTTTGCGGGAATATTGCATGCTTTTATCCCTCGTCGTCGTGTGGAGAAATATTTTAATGGCTCGCCACTCCGGTCTTCAATACTGGCATCCCTGTTTGGTGTTCCATTGCCATTGTGCTCCTGTGGTGTCATTCCAACAGGAATCGCATTTTATAAAAATGGGGCTTCAAAAGGAGGAACGATCTCCTTCTTGATTTCCACGCCACAAACGGGAGTAGACTCTATTCTGGCAACATTTTCTCTTCTTGGGCTGCCATTTGCTGTAATTAGGCCCATTGCAGCTCTTATAACCGGGGTTACTGGTGGCTTGATAACCAGTAGAATAACCCGTAATGAAAATAACGAAGATATTCCTCCTTCTGTGGAAGTAACTTCGGAGACTCTGGTTCGAAAGGCCTTTAAAGCTTTACATTATGGTTTTGTCCTTTTTGTGCAGGATATCTCTAAATGGCTCGTTATTGGTTTGGTTTTAGCTGCGTTTATCTCAGCACTCATCCCTGAAAACTTTTTTTCATTGCTTAATCTGCCTCCAATATTTCAGATGCTACTGATTTTGGTGATCTCAATACCGCTCTATATATGTGCTACGGGATCTATCCCTCTTGCTGCCGTATTGATGCTAAAAGGCATAAGCCCCGGAGCTGCATTTGTATTACTTATGGCCGGACCTGCTACCAATGCCGCCACTATTACAATGATCGCAAAAGTATTGGGCCGACGCAGCCTGTGGGCTTACCTTGCAACAATTGTTGTTGGGGCCCTCTCCTTTGGGCTATTTATTGATTACGTTTTCCCTCAGGATTGGTTTTCCGGGTTTTCTGCTTCTCACTCCGGGCATGCTCATGGAAATCATCTTATGTGGTGGCAAATCTCTTCTGCCATTGTTTTATCCCTCCTCATTATTTTTGGAAGAATTAGAAAGTATCTAAGAATTAAAAGTAAAAACTCAGAAAAAATAACACAGCATAACATGGAAAAAAAAGTTATTCAGGTTGAAGGTATGATGTGCAATCATTGCAAAGCAAACGTTGAGAAAACCATCAATGCTTTACCATTTGTAAAGAGTGCTACTGTGAATCTGGAAAATAAAACAGTGATGGTGGAAGGTAGTAACATTGAAATTCAAAAAGTTAAAGAAGAAATAACTTCTCTGGGTTATAATTGTTAAACTACTAAATTGGTTTAAAAACAGCGCATGCAAAAATTTAATAAAAGGAACAAGATAATTGATCTGGTGGATGCTAATTATCATCTTTTGCCGGTTATTAACAGGTTTGGAATAAATCTCGGTAATAAAGATCGCACTTTGGAGCGGATTTGTAAAGATCATAATGTCGATATAGATTTTTTCCTGGTCATCATTAACACCTTCCATGATGCAGACTATTTTCCCGAAGCTGAACTAAAGTCCTTTTCTCCTTTATTAATTATTGATTACCTAAAGAAAACCCACCAACATTACCTTACTTATGTTCTTCCAAAACTTGATCACCTGTTATCTGAGCTTATTGCCGGTAACAGATCTGAAATCCACCAACTGGATGTGATTGTTCAGTTTTATGAAAAATATAAAAAGGAGCTTTTGATGCATATCCAAGAGGAGGAAAAGGAAGTTTTCCCCTTTGTGTCTGCAATGGTTTCATTAAAGAAAAAATTGCCTTCCTATAGTATTCATACTTTCGAAGAGGAACATTCAAATGTGGATATAAAACTCAATGATTTGAAAAGTCTCATCGTAAAATATGTTGAGCCGGTATATGATAATAATATTTGTAATGAATTTTTAATTAGTCTGTTAAGGTTTGAGAATGACATAAAAAACCATGCAAGAATCGAAGATAAGGTGTTAATACCTCAGGTTATTGAAATTGAAAGACAAATGAATGAATAACGTGATTTTTATAATACATAGTTCTGCCATTGTTTGTCATGGATTGGC
>CAZQNY010000075.1:0-8850 GCA_964594665.1 uncultured Bacteroidales bacterium | reverse complement strand
GTCAGATAGAGCAAATTTTGGAACAGATGATAATGGATGAAGAGACAGAAGGACTTTCAGACAGAGAGCTTGATGTTTTAAAGCTCGTGGCGGTGGGCTTTTCCAATAAAGAGATCGCTGAAAAATTGTTTATTAGCATTCATACTGTGATGTCACACCGGAAAAATATCACCGAGAAGCTTGGGATAAAGTCCATTTCCGGCTTAACAGTCTATGCCATTATTAATAACCACCTCGATACGACCAACCTTAACATCAAAGACCTGATTTAAAATCACTACTTTTAGGGATTTCCCGTCATTATTTCCCGCTTTAGTTTTGCAAGATGAATTTGTAACAACTAAAGCAATAGAAATGAAAAATGTATTATTATCTTCAATCCTAATGTTGGCAGGTGTTATTGGACTGGCCCAGAATGGTGAGGTAATTAATAGTAATTACACAAATGCAGCAGATAATCTTCTTTTGAGTGATCACAAACTCGTGGTAGGAGGGTATGGTGAGGTGCATTATAATCAGCCACTAAACGACCGGCAACGATCAAACGGAAAACTTGACATTCACCGAATGGTGATGCTATTCGGATATAATTTTAATGCAAAAACACAGTTTGTTTCCGAGATTGAATTTGAACATGTAAAAGAGGTGTATGTTGAACAGGCCTTTTTACAACATAAACTCAATGATTTTGTGAATTTTAGAGCCGGGTTAATGTTAGTACCAATGGGTATTATTAATGAATATCATGAACCCACAACTTTTAACGGCGTTGAACGACCTGTTATTGATACCTACCTGTCTCCATCTACCTGGCGTGAAATAGGGTTTGGTCTTTATGGTAATATTCTACCAATATCTTTAAAGTATCAGCTTTATATGATGAATGGTTTTAATGGTTATGATGGTTCTGCAAACCTAAATGGGAAATACGGTCTAAGAAAAGGACGTCAAAAAGGAGCTGAGTCTTTTATTAGCACTCCAACATTTTCGGGAAAAATTGAGTATTACGGTATCCGTGGTTTAAATATGGGCCTTTCCGGATATATTGGGGAAACCCAAAGTACCTTATATAATGGGTTGGATAAAACTGATGACCTGGGTGTTGCTATTGCTGACTCTTCTGTTGTTGGTGTGGCGATGGTTGGCCTTGATGCACGTTACAGCTTTAAAGGGTTACAGATGCGAGGACAGTTCTATTATGCAAGTCTTGCCAATACAGACCAGTATAATGTTTTCACTGCAGAAAGTAGCAATGAGCTTAATGACCTTGGAAGTGCCATGCTCGGGTATTATGCAGAAATTGCCTATAACGTATTGCGTTATTCAAACAGAGAACTTCAATTATTGCCTTTTCTTCGATATGAGTATCTGAATACGCATCAAGGTGTTGGAAAGGACATCGATTTAAATCCTTTATACCAGAAAAGAATTATCACCACCGGAGTTACTCTCGCTCTGGTTAATGGCGCTGTTTTAAAATCAGATATTCAGTTTATTAAAGATGCTGCGGGAAATGAATGGAGTAAGACTATTAGTGCTGGTATTGGAGTTATGTTTTAAGCCCTTTTTTATGAAGACATATGTTTTTTTATTAGCTATTCCGATACTGTTTCTTAATATAAAATTGGAGGCTCAGGGTACAATTGATTATGAACACAAAGCTTTAAAAAAGTCATTGTTTAAGGCTGGTGTTAATGAATTATCTGATATTCAGGAAATTATACCCTTTTGTGATGATGTAGCTATAACTAACCTGGATGGTAAATATTTTTATATTGCTGGTAATATTAGCAGTAATTATGAATATCTATATGTGGGTAGAGTAAACAGTTGCCGTTCAGGTGGCTGTTCTGTCCCTTTTGATGAATATAACACTGAGAATTCTGAATATTTTGATTATTTCATCTTGTTTGATAAAGTATTCTCAGTTAGAAAAGTTCAGGTCTTTAATTATCAGGCAACACATGGTCATGAGATTACAACAAAAGGTTGGCTAAAACAATTTATTGGGTATAATGGTGATGAGATTTTACGCCCGGGGAATAATATCGATGCGATTTCAGGGGCTACAATATCTGTGAATTCCATTACTAATGATGTGTCTGAAAAAACTCTCCTCTTGAAACAATGTTTAAAAAACTCGTCGCTGGGGATATAAGTGTTTTGTTTGTTTATCCGGGAAGGAAAACAAACCGTATTTATTCGTTGTTTATTTTTAAACTTGTGGATATGACCATTGGTGCATTCATGTGTATCTTTGGGTGGCCATTTTTATCCAATACATCACGAGTAATTGTCAGAGTATGACCTGAGTGACATTCGAATGATGCCCCATCTTCAAATTTCAGATCACGACAGGTATAATCCGTGTCAATTATCAGGTTAAAACCATTTGTGATGATAAGATCGAGGCTTTGTTCGTTGGGGACATACCCACAGTTCCAATTGTCGGGATCGGAGAAGAGGCCATTGCCCTTGGCATTGGTGAATTGGGGTTGAACAATATTCAGGGTTACTGTTGCAGTGGAAGTAGAATTAACTGTGCCATCATTTGCGTAATAGGTGAATGAGTCTGTTCCGATATAGGTATCTGATGATGTATAGGTGAAATCACCGGTGGAATTAAGTGATAGTGTTCCATGAGTTGGAATGGTCGCCGGTAGTGGTGTTCCCACTGTTAACGCATCTGAATCAGTATCCGTATCATTATCTAAGACTCCATCTTCCACACTGACTGAAAACACAGTTCCGTTTCCATTATCCGTATAATAACGGGTATAGGTATCGTTATTTGCAACAGGGGCCGTGTTGTTGGTGGGTGCTATAAATGATTTTGTAGCGCCGTAGCTTATGCCATAATAGTTTTCTGAATAAGCTCGTACGTATATCCTTCCTCCGGAAAAGTCTGCATTAATAGTTTTTGAAAATGGACCGGTTCCTAATTCTTCTGTGCTAAATATATCTTTGGTATCATCTACAGTAGGTGAATCATTAGTACTCCAGCAAACTCCTCTTTCGTATACAGTTGCTCCGTTTTGATCGGTAACATTGCCACCAAGTGTCGCGCTTGTAGCACTATACGTAGTGATATCACTCGTTGTTACCGTTGACAGACCTCCAGGTAAACACCAATACCAGGTACCACTAATAACCTTAACGCCTACAACATGCGCATATAAAGGACCTGAATTGGTGACGTTTGTAAACGTATATGGTGAACTAGTTACATCTTTTATATTCGCCAAACCATTCAATCCATTACTTGCTGTTACAGTATGCATTTCAGGCCAGTAATCATCCTCCGGTTTACGATAAGTAGGTGAAGTTGAAACGCAAACATAATAATAATCAGCATCATCAAGATTGTCCCAGCTTACTGTTACAGATGTACCATTCACTGCTGCATTGACATTTCCAGGATTATTACAATATTTCGTTTGCGCCTGAACCTTCGGCACACTTAAAAATGTCAATGTAACAATTAAGGCAAGAATCTGTGTGGTTTTTGGGATTTTCATATCTAGCAAATCATATATTTATAAAATGACTTATTTGGTATTATGCCATTTTTGTTGGCAAAAAGTGTTTGGTTAATCTATATTTTTCAAATATATAATTTTTTTTCATATTTTTGGAAGACCATATGTGAAAATTGCATTATTATTAACGCATATCTTTAAAAAGGATAACCCCAATTTATATCTAAATATCTTCATACATCATATCTATCCTTTTTGAATGTTTTTTCTGCATTGCTATTGCTATTGTTTAGAATCGTTATAAATTTGCCGGCAAATGCGAAAACAACTTCAGAAATATCTGATTAATGCATTTGTGATTGTTCAAATCACGCTTGTATGTATGATAACGCTCAACAATGCGCTCTTCATTCACAGGCATATTCTCCCTAATGGTGATGTGATTACCCATGCCCACCCTTATAAAAAGTCGGGCGACACGGCACCTTTTAAAACCCATACCCACACCACTGCTGAATTCTTTTTGCTTTCTGGTCTTAACAATCTGGTCTTCTCCATCGCGGCAGTATTTGCTGTTCTGTTGACTTTTCAAATTGTAAAGTACAACCTGCAAAGAAATCCCCATATTATTGTTCCTTTCCATTCTTTTTCCAGTGGAAGAGCCCCTCCGGTATCCCTTTAACCCCCAAACCGGATCTTTTTTGGCGTAATCCTTCTCAGGATTTTTTCAGGAATATTAATATATAAATTCATTGTATTTTTTCATGAAACATTTTAGCATTTTGCTTTTACTGATGTTTTTGTCAGTAGTAGCATTTAGTCAGAAACACGAACGTACTGATGCGAATATCATTGGTCACGTGGTTTGCTGTGGCGAACATATTCCCTTTGCAAATGTGTATATCAAAAACACAACAATTGGCACCACTACTGATGCAACCGGTCACTTTCAGCTGATAAATATGCCTGTGGGTACACATACTGTTTGTGTCAGAACTATGGGATATAAAATTGCAGAGGAAACGATCACCCTCTCCGCCGGAGAGACTGAAGAGATTAAGTTTGAGCTGGTTGAGGATGCCCTTGGCCTTGAAGAAGTGGTGATTACCGGCGACCGCAATGAAAAGAACCGGCGCGAATCATCGGTGATCGTAAACACGCTGACTCCAAAGCTTTTTACAACTACACAGGCGGTTTCACTCAGCGATGGACTCAATTTTTCTCCCGGCCTCAGAATGGAGTCCAATTGCCAGAATTGTGGCTTTTCCCAGGTGCGTATGAATGGTATGGAAGGCCCCTATTCACAAATCCTTGTTAACAGCCGACCCATTTTCAGCGGTCTTGCAGGTGTTTACGGCCTTGAGCTTATCCCTTCCAATATGATTGAGCGTATCGAGGTGGTTCGCGGTGGCGGCTCGGCACTCTACGGCAGCAATGCCATTGCAGGTACCGTGAATCTCATCCTTAAAGACCCCATCAACAACTCGTGGGCAGCAGGATATAACTACGGCCTTACCGGTGTTGGTATTGACGGCTCCGGCGACCCCGCGGCTGATATGAATATCAACTTCAACACCTCATTGGTTACTTCCGACAGTAAGTCAGGCCTCGCAGTATATGGCTTCCACCGCACCCGCGACCCTTTCGATTATAATGGTGATGAATTCTCAGAGCTGGTAAAGATTAAGAATACAACAGTCGGAGCCCGCTTTTTCCATCGTTTTGGTACCAAAGCACGCCTTACCCTCGATGTGTTTAATATTAATGAAGATCGTCGTGGTGGTGATAAATTCGATTACCCTGTTCATGAAGCGGGTATTGCCGAATGGGTCGCCCACGATATCCTTTCGGGTGCCGCTAACTTTGACCTATTTACCCGTGAAAAAGACCGGGTGTCGGTGTATTTTTCCGGGCAGGGCGTTAACCGCGACTCCTACTATGGTGCAGAGCAATCATTGAAGGATTATGGCAGAACCAACGATTTTACCTATGCTACCGGAGTGCAGTACAATGCCTTTTTCAATGATTTTAATCTTGTGGCAGGCATCGAAAACAGGGCTTCACATTTAAATGATGTTAAGCTGGGTTACCTGGATTATGAAAATGCTGTTATTAATGCCGATACGATTACTTCTGTTCCACATACAGAAAATACCCATGTTGCTGATCAGAAAACCAATACCATTGGTTCATTTGCTCAGGTGGAATACCACAAAAATCGTCTGGGAATATCTGCCGGTGCCCGTTTTGACCATTATAGTATTTCTGATAACCTTGGTGGTAATGATCCAAAAACCGGTAATGTACTGAGCCCGCGCCTGACTGTGAAATATGATATCCTTGATGAACTGCAGGGGCGCTTGAGTTACTCTCAGGGTTACCGTGCTCCGCAGATCTTTGACGAGGATCTGCACATTGAAACCAGCGGATCCAGAAAGGTTATTCATAAAAATGATCCGAATCTTCATCAGGAAACTTCACATAGCCTGATGGCTTCCATCGACTTGAATCGCTATTTCGGAACCACTGCTGTAGGAGTTCTTGTGGAAGGGTTTTATACACGCCTCAACGATGCCTTCGTAAATGAATTTGGCGAACCGGATGAAAACGGAGTTGTTGTTTACACCCGTAAAAATGCTGAAGGAGGTGCTACTGTTCAGGGTGTTAATGTGGAGCTAAATATTTTGCCTTCAAAGAAGGTGAATATTAAGTCCGGATTTACTATTCAGAAGAGTATATTTGATGAAACACAGGAGTTCGATGAAAAACAGTTCTTCCGCACTCCTGATAATTATGGCTATCTGGCCGCTGACTGGTCTGCAACAAAGCGCTTTGCCCTCTCCCTTAGCGGTAATTATACCGGTTCTATGCTGGTGCCCTACTTTGGTGAAACGGAAGAATTACGTAATTCGGAGGCTTTTCTTGATATGGGTGCGAAAATCCGTTATACTTTCCGCATAAATGGTGCGTCAATGCAAATTTATGCCGGTGTGAAAAATATCTTTGATGCGTATCAGGATGACCTTGACACGGGTATTTATCGTGACCCCGGCTATGTATATGGTCCTGCTTTACCACGAACTATATACGCAGGCTTTAAGCTGGGTAATATGTTATAGACATAATGTGGTTTAGATATAAAGGCACTGATGCAGGATTGTAAGTCCCTGCATTAGTGCTTTCTTGTATAATCATTATCTTTGCGGTGAAATGAGATTATGAGCAAAGGCAGAAATAAGATAATTGAAGACTCACATCAGCGCAGTGCAGGTAACAGTTCGGAGTTGGAACAACAACTCCTTGAGGCACATACTTTTGCCTTTGCCCTGATGAATAACCTGTCTTATGGCGTTTTTGCCATTGATATGCAGGACGATATCCAGTGGGTCAACGATACCGCATGTCGTATACTCCAAACCCGGAGAACCGTCTTTGTAGATAAGCCTGTAAATCATTTCCTTTCCCAATGGCCCCATATGAGAGATGCAGTACTCAACGAGGAGTCTTATCTCGATGAAGAGGGTAGTTTCGATATCCCCGGTGCCGATGAAACTTTCCTGTTTAATGCCTTACCCATTTATGCAGGAGAAAATGAAATCCTGGGATTTATTATTACCTTCCGTTCGTTTAGCCGCGTTGCTAAACTTCTGGGGAAGTATCATGCAACGCCTTTACGGTTTACCTTTGATGATATTGTTGCTGAAAGTGAACAAACCCGGAATATTATCTCCTATGCCCGTAAGGTAGCACGTACCGACAGCACCGTATTACTCACCGGCGAGAGTGGTACGGGAAAAGAGGTCTTTGCTCAAAGTATCCATAGCTATAGCCTGCGGCGCGATCAGCATTTTGTGGCCGTTAACTGCGGTGCCATCCCCGAATCCCTCATCGAAAGCGAACTCTTTGGCTACGAAGACGGTGCTTTTACCGGATCACGAAAGGGTGGACGTACCGGTAAGTTTGAACAGGCAAAAGGAGGAACTCTTTTCCTGGATGAAATTGGAGAAATGCCGGTCAATATGCAGGTTAAATTACTTCGCACGCTCCAGGAAGGTACCATTATGCGGGTTGGTGGCGATGAACCGATCCCTGTGAATGTGCGTATCATTGCTGCTACCAATAAAAATCTTCAGCAGGAGGTTAATAATGGCGCATTCCGGCTCGACCTGTTTTATAGGCTTAATGTAATTCATATCGCAATTCCCCCTCTTCGCGAACGAACCGATGATATTATTCCCCTGGCCAATAAAATTCTTATGAATAAAGCCGCTACCATGCGCAAAACGGTGCCCCGAATATCACGTCAATTGGCTAAAAAACTCGTCTCTTACTCCTGGCCCGGAAATGTCAGAGAACTAAATAATTTTATGGAGAAATTTCTTGTTTTGGATGGTGATGTTGATTTCCGTATTAAAAAGACAAAAAACAGTATCGATTCAAAAGTTGAAAAAAATGAGAAACCTGCTTTTGTTCCATCTTCTTTACAGGATATTGAAAAACAGGCCATTGTAAATACAATTAATGGCTCTTCAGGGAATCTTACCAAAGCTGCCTCCATCCTTGGCATCAGCAGAAACACACTGTACCAGAAAATTTCAAAATACAATATCCCCTTGCCTAAAAAATAACCCTGTCTTAATTAATGCTATCTGAATCAATATTTTATATTTAAAATTCAATATTCTTTATTAATACTGGATGTAAAATATTGAAGTTTTAATACTGATTAGCTTAGCCGTCCTGATTTATGACACTGTCCTGTTTTAGGACAGCATGCAGGGGTCTTTTTGTCCTAAAACAGGACATGTTTATCTCTCCTGATTTATTAATATCGAAAGTTTTTTTATAACTATTTGAAAATGCGGGTTTTATGTGTTTTGGCACAACAATTGAAATGTCCGGTAACAGAAAATTATTAATACGATTTAAACGATAATTCTTAAAAATTCTGTTATGGAAAGATTCACTTTGCCCCGCGACCTGTACTTCGGAAAAGGATCCATGGAAGTATTAAAACAATTAAAAGGAAAGAAAGCTACTATTGTTGTTGGTGGTGGCTCAATGAAACGTTTTGGTTTTCTGGATACTGTGGAATCATACCTGAAAGAAGCCGGAATGGAAACTCAGCTTATCGAAGGTGTTGAACCGGATCCATCTGTTGAAACTGTTATGAAAGGCGCTGCCATGATGCAGGAATTCCAGCCCGACTGGATTGTATCTATCGGTGGTGGATCTCCCATTGATGCCGCAAAAGCCATGTGGGTTTTCTACGAACACCCGGATGCTGAGTTCAGCGAAATTGCAAAACCTTTTAATATCCCTGAACTACGTAACAAAGCACGTTTTGTAGCGATCCCTTCTACCAGTGGTA
>CAZQNY010000074.1:0-15622 GCA_964594665.1 uncultured Bacteroidales bacterium | reverse complement strand
GGGGCTACAGAGCTCTTAATATTTGGGCTCTGTACTCTACTCTACTGTTCCTTATTTTTTTAATTATGATCCTAAATAATGTTCCCCGGACTCAGGCCATTCCCCATTTAATTATTACATGTTATTTCCTGGATATTGATGATTAAATTGAGACGAAAACCCTACGGGTTTTTTCTGCCGCGAGGACCGTCTATGTGCTATGGAGACACAAATCCTAACGGATTTTTAACAACGACAACAACGACAACAACGACAACAACGACAACACGACAACAATGACAACTTTAACAACCCGCAAACCTTTTACTTTCCAGACCCGACAGGAGAAAGAAACCTGTCGGGTCATCGCAACCAGACAACACGACAACAATGACAACAACGACAACAACGACAACAACGACAACAATGACAACAACGACAACAACGACAACAACGACAACAACGACAACAACGACAACAACGACAACCCTCTAACTATCCCCAGTCATCTCCACCAACGCTCCCCGTTCCTTCACGGCAAACCCTTTCTCCGTCTCCTCAACGGTACATGCCTCGAAATAATGGTCGTGTTCGAAGAACAGAATGTGACCCTCTGTTGCTGCCTCTGTAAGGTACGCCTCTTTTTCTTCCAGCACTTTTAAGGGCTCTACATCTACAGCGGCAATGTAAACCAACGGGATATGTGCTGAGGAGGGTATGAAATCGGCCATGTATACAACCTTTCTTCCCTTATAGCTGATCTCAGGCACTATCTGGCCACGGGTATGACCATCAAAAATGCGGAAGTATATCCCGGGGATATGCTCTCCTTCAGTTTCCACCCGGGTTATGCGTCCACTCTCTTCCAATACTTTGTGGTTGATGGGAAAGTAGGCGGCACGCTCGCGTTTGTTGGGGTTGTGTGCCCAGTCCCATTGCGATTTGCTAACCCAATAGTGTGCGTTTGGGAATACCTCCACAACGTTTTCGTTTTCAAGCCTTGTGGCACCACCAACATGGTCGTCGTGAAGGTGAGTGAGCAGCACATCAGTTATCTCATCTGGAGAAATACCCGTCTTTTTCAAGGCTTCCGTGATTTCTGTTCTTTCATAAATATATTTATAGCGATAGTATTTTTCATTCTGTTTATCGCCGTATCCCGTATCAATAAGTATTACCCGGTCATCTGCCTTTATGACTAAAAGTCTGTTACAAATTTTCAGCAAATTATCTTCGCCGTCAGGATATACTTTCGACCACAATGATTTTGGAATTACGCCAAAACATGCACCGGCATCCATCTTCCACTCTTCGGTAATTACAGGTATTAGATTCATAGGTCACTTTTTTATGAAAGAAAAGTCAAAATTACGTAAGTTTGTTCAAAACAAACACTCATTATGCGTATTCACTTTATTGCCATTGGAGGTGCAGTAATGCACAATCTTGCTATTGCTCTGAAAAACAAAGGCTATCAGGTTTCCGGTTCTGATGATGAAATCTTTGACCCTTCAAAATCCCGTTTAGAAAAATATGGTCTGCTGCCCGAAACTTTTGGCTGGCATTCCGAAAAAATATCTTCTGCCCTGGATGCAGTTATTCTGGGGATGCATGCCCGGGAAGATAACCCTGAACTTATAAAAGCCAGAGAGCTTGGCCTGAAGATCTATTCATTCCCTGAGTTTGTGTATGAACAAACCAAAGAGAAAATCAGGGTTGTTATCGGTGGTAGTCATGGTAAAACAACCATTACCTCTATGATTATTCATGCTTTACAGGCTTCAGGAGTCGATTGTGATTACCTTGTGGGAGCTCAGCTGGAAGGTTTTGAACTTACAGTGAAACTTACGGAGAAGGCTAAGGTTGTTGTTATTGAAGGAGATGAATACCTGACTTCAGCCTTGGATCGCAGACCCAAATTCCATGTTTATAAGCCCAATATAGCTCTTATCAGCGGCATTGAATGGGATCATAAAAATGTATTCCCCACATGGGAAAATTATAAATTACAGTTTTCGGAATTTATTGAAACTGTTGAATCCAATGGTACGCTTGTTTACTGTGAAGATGATGATGTTGTTGGTGAGGTGGTAAAAAACGATACTACAGCAATTACCAAAATCCCGTATTTGTTGCCTGAATATACTGTTACCGGCAACAATACTGTTATACATTATGTCGGTGAAGATTTTCCGATGCAGATTTTTGGACGACATAACATGTTGAATTTGAATGGTGCCTCGTTGGTATGTATGCAGCTGGGTCTTTCCCGGAAAGAGTTTTACAGAAATATGCAATCCTTTTCCGGTGCTTCCAACAGGCTGGAGAAAATCCATGAGCAGGACGATATGATTGTATACCGTGATTTTGCGCATGCTCCTTCAAAGGTACGTGCAACCGTTGCAGCTGTCCGTGAGCAATATCCTGAGTATAATCTTATCGCTGTTTTCGAGCTTCATACTTTCAGCAGTTTAAGTGCTGATTTTCTGCCTTTTTATAAAGATTCCATGACTCCTGCCAGCAATGCGCTTGTTTATTTTAATCCTGATGTTATTAAACACAAGCGTCTTGCGCCTTTAACAAAAGTTCAGGTTCAATCGGCATTTGGTGGTGGGGTAGAAGTTGTTGATGATGCCTCTGATATAGCCCCCTATATAAAAGCAAAGAAGCACGGCAAAAGCGTGCTTCTTTTAATGAGTTCAGGGAATTTCGGAGGTCTTGCAACCTCTCTTATCCATTCATAGAGATCAGAAATTCCTCGTTGCTGTTTGCAAATTTTATTCGGTCTTTTATAAATTCCATAGCCTCCAGAGAGGTCATATCTGCAAGGTGATTTCTGAGGATCCAGATTCTCTGTAGTGTTTCTTTGTTTACCAGAAGGTCGTCGCGACGGGTTGATGATGCCACGAGATCCACAGCAGGGTAGATACGTTTGTTGGAGAGCTTGCGGTCGAGCTGCAGCTCCATATTACCGGTACCTTTAAATTCTTCAAAGATAACCTCATCCATCTTGGAACCTGTTTCGGTAAGTGCTGTTGCCAGAATGGTAAGTGAACCGCCGTGCTCGATATTACGTGCAGCACCGAAGAAACGTTTTGGTTTCTGGAGTGCATTGGCTTCAACACCACCGGAGAGTACTTTACCTGAAGCAGGCGATACTGTATTGTATGCACGAGCCAGGCGAGTAATAGAATCCAGCAGGATAACCACATCGTGACCACATTCTACCATTCTTTTGGCTTTTTCAAGCACAATATTGGCAATCTTAACATGGCGGTCGGCAGGTTCATCAAATGTAGATGAAATAACCTCTGCGTTTACGCTGCGGGCCATATCTGTAACCTCTTCAGGGCGCTCATCAATAAGCAGAATGATGAGGTATGCTTCGGGATGATTTGATGCAATGGCATTGGCAATCTCTTTGAGAAGCATTGTCTTACCTGTCTTGGGCTGTGCCACAATAAGTCCGCGCTGACCTTTACCGATCGGGGTGAAGAGGTCGATTACGCGAGAACTGACAGTTGCCTGCGGGTGATCAGCAAGTTTAAACTTTTCTTCCGGGAAAAGCGGAGTAAGGAAGTCAAAAGGAATCCTGTCGCGTACCTCTTCAGGTAACTTGCCATTAATCTTTTCTACCTTTATAAGCGGGAAGTACTTTTCGCCTTCTTTTGGTGGACGTATACTACCTTGAACGGTATCTCCGGTTTTGAGTCCGAAAAGTTTTATTTGTGACTGAGATACATAGATGTCATCGGGTGAATTGAGGTAGTTATAATCGCTTGAGCGGAGGAAACCATATCCGTCAGGCATAATTTCCAGAACACCTTCGCTGGAAACAATAGAGTCGAAATCGAAAGAAAACGTTTCTCTCAGTTTGTCATCATTGCTTTCTTTTTTCTCTTCGCGGGGTTCTTCACGTTGTTCTTTGCGTGGCTCTTCACGCGGTGAACGATAGTCTCTGTCATTATCGCGGGAAGGTCTGTTGTCACGGTATTGTTGTGAATTATCTCTTCTTGGGCGATCCTGGCGATCCATTCGTTCGGGCCTGTCACTACGCTCTTGTCTTTCGGGGCGATCTGACCTCTCTGATCTTTCAGTCCTTTCAGTCCTTTCAACCCTTTCAACCCTTTCAGGTCTCGCTGGTCGTGGAGGTGCAGGCCTGGGGTCATTTTTCATTTCCGGAGCGACCTTTTCTTTTATTTCTTCTGGTGATTTTGATGCCTCTGAAGTATTTTCTTGTTGCTCATCATCTTTTGCTTCTGCATTACGTGCAAGACGCGATGAAGCAATAGGTTCGGAAAGTCTTCTGCGAGGTTTTCTTGCTCTGTTTTCTTTTTCAGCAGTTTTTCCTTTATCCGAAGCTGTTTGCTCTTTGGGCTCAGCCTTTTCTTCCTTTACTGATTCTGTTTTTTTTGGTCTGCCTCTTCTTTTAGGCTTTTCATCAGCCGTATCGTCTTTTGGCGTCTTTGAGGCTGTTTTCTTCTTTTTTGGAGCTTCTTTGTCTTGCTTGACAAGGTGGGGGTTAAGTGCCTGATGATCAAGGATCTTGTAGATGAGTTCCTGCTTTTTCAGGCCTTCGATGCCTTTCATTTCAAGCGATTTTGCAATGACTTTAAGCTCTGATACGAGTTTACTGTTTAATTCTAGAATATCGTACATAATGATATTTTTCTAAATATTGGCAATTATTGCTGTCGATATGTGAGTTTGTAAATATTACGATTATGGTGTTACCAGAATGTAACTAATGATTTGAATTTATGATTTTGCTATTGGAAAAAAATGATATCTATACACTTGATTAGATATCCTTTACTATCGCAAAGGTCTAATTTTTTTTCTAAACTACAAATCTATAACACAAAAAAATTAAAATTGTTGTATAAATGAGGCAATAGGTGTTTATCTTTGCAAAAAAATAGTTCAAATTATGATACAACGCATTCAGAGTCTCTACCTGTTTCTGGCATCAGTGGCCATGTCCGTTTTGTTTTTTTTGCCTATAGCCGATTTTTGGGGTGATATATCATATCAGTTTAGTATTTTTTCTTTTGGTGATATATCTGTTGACGCCAGCTCCCCTTTTGCCGATGCATTTACAACCCCTGCAATGGCTTTTGTTATCGTCTTGGTGTTGCTCCCTCTTCTGGCAATATTCATGTTCAAAAATCGTAAAAAACAGCTTATGGCTGTCAGAGTCTGTCTGGCTTTGATAATTGCATTCCTTGTGTTGGTATTCTTCTATTATATTCCAACAATAGAAAAAGAAATTGTTTTACAGGCCGACTATGTCTCTGCGAAAGGAATGTTTTTCCCATTGGCATCCTTAATATTCATTATACTTGCGCAACGGGGTATCATAAAAGATGAGAAATTGATCCGTTCTATGGATCGAATCCGTTAAGCAGGATTAATACCTGGGGAATTCTATTACCTCTGAATCGCTGATGTTTCCTTCATCCAGTGTTATGCGTACCATGGTAATAACCTTATGCAACCCTGTTTTGCCCGCTGCACCAGGGTTTATATGCAACAAGTTGAGGTGTTTATCATAAATAATTTTAAGAATATGGCTGTGGCCTGCAACCATAATGGAGGGGTTCTTTTGCTGTAGAAGCTGTTTTATACCAGTGGCATATTTGCCCGGGTAGCCTCCTATATGCGTCATAAATACATCAAAGCCTTCAGTGTTAAATTCCTGTATTTCAGGATATTTACTGCGTACTTCTGTTCCGTCAATATTTCCGTAAACGGCTTTCAGTGGAGCCAGAGAAGATATTTTTTCAAGGATATATATGGATCCTGCATCTCCGGCATGCCAGATTTCATCACATTGTGATAATTTCTCCGCAATACCGGGATGCAGGAAGCCATGTGTATCGGACAGAATTCCGATTCTTTTCATATTAGAATTTAAATGTTAAACCAACGCCAAGTATCTCTTTGAACTGTACCCTGGGGCCAATATTTCCGTCAGCATCTTTGATCATTATATCATCATCATACAAAAGATTTGTCGTGATATTGGCTGTAAGAAATTTATTTATTTTCATAAAAACCATTACATCCCAAAGGATATCAATATTTTGCGGGTTCTCAAGATAGTTGGAATAGAGCTCCAGATTAGAAGCAAGGTTTACATTTTCGAAAATGTCTTTTTTGAAATTAAATTTTGCAAGTCCACCAAATTCGAATCTCGTTTTTTTGCCGGGCTCAACACCAAAGGCACCCTGATCGGCAAGAAATTGGTCATTGACAATGGTTAGCCTTGGTGAACTGAATGGGGCAAGGAAAATAGAGAAGTACTCAACCGGCTTCCAGTTAATACCTAAACTAAAATTAAGATAGGCCGGAGCCAGAAAATTCGACAATAGTACCTTCTCTTCATTGTCAGGATAATCGTATCCTTCAACAAACTGACTTCTAAAACTGAATAGCGCAGCCCAATCGAGCGTTTCAGTAGCCTTACGGCCAAATTTTGATTCAAGAAGGATCTTGTCATCACTTTTTCGCATAGACTCATCACCCGGTTTAATAAGGCCATAGCCTAACTCCAGCTTGTTATCCCAGCTGTTTTTCCCTTCTTTGTAGTTAAGGGCAAAGTTACCCATGCCATTTAAAGCAACAGAACCTTCACCACCGGCAGCCCAGTTCGTTAATGATACTTGTGAGAAAGTGAATGATAGCTCTGATGTTCTTGTCCAGGCAGATTTTGCAGCCTCTTCCTGCGAAAAGGCTGTTGAAAATCCTGCAATGAGTAATGTTGTTATCAGTAAAATGCGTTTCATAAAATTATTTTTGATTATAAACATGCACATCGGTTTGAGGGAATGGAATGGAAACCCCGTTTTTATCAAACTCCTTTTTTACATTTTCATTCATATAGAAAAATACATCCCAGTAATCAGGAGCATTAACCCATAGGCGTGTGGCAAAATTTACGCTGCTGTCGGCAAGCTCTGACACCTTTACAAATGGAGGAGGATTTTTAAGAACCTTGTCGTTATTCTCTGCAAGTTCAAGGATGATCTGACGAGCTTTATCAATGTCATCGCTGTATCCAATGCCAAACGAGAAATCAACACGACGCTGTGGCTCAGTGCTGTAGTTTACCATTGATCCTGTTGATAAACCGCCGTTAGGAATAATGACAGTTTTGTTATCAACCGTAGTCATAATCGTGTTAAAGATTTGAATTTCTTTAATAGCACCCTCGTAGCCCTGGGCAGAAACATAATCACCTACTTTAAAAGGCTTGAAAAGAAGGATCATAACACCGCCTGCAAAATTTTGCAGTGTGCCTGATAAAGCCATGCCAACTGCAAGACCTGCAGCACCAAGGATGGCAATAAATGAAGTCATCTCAATACCTACCATTGAAATCACACTGATAACCAGCATAATTTTCAGCAGTGCACTGATAATTCCGGTTAGAAATGGCCGCAGGGAAGGATCCATGTTGCGTTTTTCAAATATGCGTTTGATACCACGCATAATAATTCTGATTATCCAGAGGCCAATCAGCAGCACCACTATGGCACTGAGGATTTTTAATCCGTACTCCACCCCGTTCAGAGCAATCCAATCAAGTAATTTTTCCATAATACAAAAATTTAGTTATTTGGTTTTTTACCATAAACAGCAAAAAAACAGAAATGTTTGGTGGATATAGAAATTAATCTATTCTGGTGATATTTGCACCCAGCTGACGGAGCCGCTGATCAATATTCTGGTATCCCCTGTCGATTTGTTCAATGTTATGAATAACACTGGTCCCTTTGGCTGAAAGTGCTGCGATAAGCAGAGCAACTCCGGCTCTGATATCCGGTGAGGTCATATCAATACCCTTTAGCTGGTTTTTATGGTTAAGCCCGATTACTGTTGCTCTGTGCGGATCACAAAGAATAATCTGCGCACCCATGTCAATAAGTTTATCAACAAAGAAAAGCCTGCTTTCAAACATTTTTTGATGGATGAGAACGCTTCCTTTAGCCTGAATGGCCAGCACAAGGGCAATACTGATAAGATCAGGTGTGAATCCGGGCCAGGGAGCATCGGCAATGGTCATGATACTGCCGTCCATAAAGGTTTCAACCACATACTCCTCCTTTGCCGGGATATGCAGGTCATCGCCTTGTTGTATTATTGTTACGCCAAGCCTGCGAAACACTTCCGGTATGACACCCAGGTGTTGTGTGTGTACATTTTTAATGGTAAGAGAGGAACGCGTCATGGCGGCCAGACCAATAAAGCTTCCTGTTTCAATCATATCGGGCAGCATGGTATGCGTGGTTCCCTGCAACGACGCTACACCGGTTATGGTTAAAAGGTTGGATCCAATGCCCTGGATCTTGGCCCCCATCCGCTCCAGCATTTTGCAGAGCTGTAACAGGTATGGCTCACAGGCTGCATTGAAAATTGTTGTTGTTCCTTTCGCCAGTACTGCTGCCATAACAATATTCGCTGTTCCCGTAACTGAGGCTTCATCAAGAAGAATATAGGTTCCCTTAAGCCCGGATGATGTGGCGTGGAACATTTTATATTTCTCATCATAAGAAAATTCAGCACCCAGTTTTTCGAGTCCTGAAAAATGCGTATCCAGACGGCGGCGACCAATTTTATCACCCCCCGGGCGCGAAATCCATGCCTGGCGATACCGGGCAAGCAATGGTCCCGCTAACATAATAGATCCACGGATTTTGCCAGCCTTTAACCGGAAATCCTCCGACTGAAGAAAGCTGAAGTCAATGTCTTTGGCACAAAATATAATGGTGTCTTCCGATTTCCTTGTTGTCTCAACACCCATTCCTTCGAGCAGGCTTATCAGGTTGTTAACATCAAGGATATTCGGGATATTGGAAATTTCAACAGGTTGTTCGGTGAGCAGAGGCGTACAAAGTACCTGGAGTGCTTCATTTTTGGCACCCTGTGGTGTTATCGTACCCTGAAGTGTGTTGCCACCCTGTATTACAAACGAACTCATTAGTACCTGGGATTTCTTCTCCTTTGCTTGTTCTGACGGTTATCGCGCTGATGTTTTTGCTGGGTTTTTTGTCTCTTCTTTGGTGGGCTGGCCAGTAATTCGCTTGTGGAGGTGAGTACAGTACCCTCCGGCAGTGTAAGCTTACCTCCTGAGAGCTCTGTAAGCTGATCCATTATAAGCTGATCATTCACCGATTCACGATTCCAGGTAAGGTATGACTTTTTAAGATGTGTAGCAATGACCTTTACCACCAGATCTTTATCAGGACCATCATCAAGGTTTGTGGCCATTTCAATGATGCGCATAATATTTTTCCCGTAATGGCGATAACGAATTTCGTTATTGGAGTATTCCATCTTTTCGGGTTTTGCAAAAATGACATTACGCTCAGGCTTCTCGTAAGGAGAAACCACGTCTAGCTTGAAGTCAGAAATTACATGCAGATGATCCCATAGCTTATGCTGGTGGTCACCACTTGAAGATCCCTGTGGGTTGATCTGCCCCATTACACTTACTATGAGAAATGCAAAACGTGTACGCTCATCCTTTTCGGGAATGGCAAGTGCATATTCAACCATTTTTTGGACATTACGTCCGTATTCGGGGATTACCAGAGTATTACGTGTGGTGTTATATTCCATGATATGTAATATATTATTGTCGTTTTTGGGCTTTATTCTTTAACTCTAATTATAATTTCGAATATGTATATGGGGATTCCTATATACTGTTATAACCCGGTAATATATAATTTGTTGTGCCGCAAAGATATAATATTTTTTACTAAAGTGCCCTATAAGAATATTATTTTGATATTACCGCCAGCTTGGCGAATTTTAGTAACAGCTGCTTTTTGCCGGCTTTTTGGAAATCTACCGTTGCCTTTCTGTTGGGTCCTATCCCTTCCATAGCCACAACAGTACCTGTTCCAAAACGCTGATGCTGAACAGTACAGCCAGTAATAATATCTTCTACAGCAGAGGCTTCAGGCATGGGTGTGTTGTTATCCACCGGAGCAGGAGCCTTTTTTAAAGGTTTTCGTGGCGCTTTGCCCGGCTTTGGCTGATAGGTTTTCTTTATGCCTATCGGCGAGGCTGATGGATTGGGGCTGATATAACCTTTATGGGCTGAAGGCGGATGTAATAGAAATGAAGGGTCTATATCTTCAATAAAACGGCTGGGCTCGCAAAAGGTCAGGTTGCCCCAGCGGTACCTGCTTTCTGCATGCGAAAGCGTAAGTTGCTTTTCTGCCCTGGTAACAGCAACATAAAACAGGCGTCGCTCCTCTTCCAGATCTGACCGGCTGTGAATCGACTGCATTCCGGGAAACAGATTTTCTTCCATTCCAACCAAAAATACATATGCAAACTCCAGGCCCTTGGCAGCATGGATAGTCATCATCTGAACCTTGTCAGGATCTTCATCGCGCGTATCGTCAGCATCAGTGAGTAAGGCTACATCCTGCATGAATTTGTCCAGCGTAACGACTTCTCCAATGTCACCTTCATTTTCAGCGGCAACAAGCTCAAATTGTTTTTCCGTGAAATCTTTGATCGCATTAAGTAACTCTTCGATGTTTTGATACCTGCTTAGCCCTTCAGGGGTGTTGTCCTGATGGAGTTCTTTAAGAATACCTGCGCTTCCGGCTATGTGCTTTGCCAGTTCATAAGCACTGGTATCGTTTATTTTTGTAGCAAAGCTTTTAATCATGGTGACGAAATTCCTCACTCTGCCGGTAGTTCCGCTGTTGAGTCCTGCTGCATGACAATATTCATCGTTTTCAATAATATTCCAGAGGTTGGTATTCATCTCCCCGGCTTTCACCATAAGCCGTTCCATAGAGGTTTTGCCAATGCCGCGTGCCGGATAATTAATCACGCGGTTTAACGCCTCTTCGTCGTTGTGATTTACTGTGAGCCTGAAATAGGCCAGCAAATCCTTTATCTCTTTACGTTGGTAAAACGACAGGCCTCCGTATATACGGTAGGGAATATTCATTTTACGCAGTGCTTCCTCCATGCTTCTCGACTGCGCGTTGGTACGGTATAAAATGGCTACATCTTTATTTTTAATGTGTAGGTTCATTTTTGCCTTGAAAATGGCATCTGCAACCAGTGCGCCCTCTTCTGAATCGGTTGAAGCTTTTAGAATATCAATTTTTTCGCCCTGGATGTTCGACGTCCAGACCTCTTTTTTAATCTGATTTTTATTTTTTTCAATAATTGAATTTGCAGCCAGAACAATGTTTTGCGTTGACCGATAGTTTTGCTCCAGCTTAAAAACCTGCAATGATGGATAATCATTTTTCAGATTTAATATGTTCTCAATATTGGCACCTCTGAAGGCATATATGCTTTGTGCATCATCGCCTACTACACAGATGTTTTCATTATCCGCAGCAAGTTTTTTTGTGATGAGATACTGCGCATAGTTGGTATCCTGAAACTCATCTACCAGGATGTATTTAAATTTTTTCTGGTATTTAAAAAGAACTTCAGGGTAATCGCGCAGCAAGACATTCATGTTAAACAGCAGGTCGTCGAAATCCATTGATGATGATCGGAACAGCCTTGATTGATAGGTGGCGTAAATATTGCCAATCTGTGGCCTGGCAGCCTGTTTGTCCTGAGCCAGCAGTTCCGGGTTTTGATTGTATGCATTCGCGCTTATCAGGCTTGACTTGGCGGAAGAAATTCGTCCAAGAACTATATTGGCAGCATAAAGTTTGGTGTCCAGTTGTAAATCCTTGACGATAGATCGGATAAGGCTTTTGGAGTCGTCAGTATCATAAATAGTGTAATTCGACGGATAGCCCAGCAGATGGCCTTCAATGCGCAGTATTCGTGCAAAGATACTGTGGAATGTGCCCATCCATACATCCCTGGCCTGATTGTCGTCTACCAGAGTAGTGATACGTTCACGCATTTCTCTTGCAGCCTTATTGGTAAAAGTCAGCGCCAGGATATTAAAAGGGTCAATGCCTTTTTGGAGCATATACGCCACCCGGTAGGTTAAAACCCTTGTTTTTCCTGATCCTGCACCTGCAATAACCATTACCGGTCCGTTAGTCGCGACTACAGCTTTTCGCTGGGCTTCATTTAGTTCCTGTAAAATATTTTTTTTCATACGATCAAATTCCAAACGGCGAAGATACGATGTTGCAAAGAATCATGCAACGGAAAGCCGCGGGTAGCGATAATTTCCTAAAAGCGGCTAAAAAATTGATATTTAGGTAATAAATATTTGGATGTTACCTGATGATGTTGTAGTTTTGCAGCCTTAAAACCGGGAAACAGGTGTAAAAGCCTTTATTTTCGGGAGTTATACAAGAATCGAGGAACCTGAGAAGTTAAGACTGTTATAGGTTCAAAGTTGCAAACTGAGGAAGAATGCAACTGAGTCTTTCCAGCCACGGAGATATTCCCCGAATTTTGTACTACGAATTTAAGATACTGTTTATCAGTAAATTAAAATATTTGTGTCTGTTAAGGTATTGATATTGAAATATTTTATACTTTTGCAGTCCCGAAAATTTAAAGGGTATTAAATAGGTAACAATAAGTAATTAAACAATTTAGTATGCCGACAATACAACAGTTAGTCCGCAAAGGTCGCCAGCAGCTCACCGAGAAGAGTAATTCTCCTGCGCTGGATTCATGTCCGCAAAGGCGTGGTGTTTGTGTGAGGGTTTATACCACAACACCCAAAAAGCCAAACTCAGCTATGCGCAAGGTAGCAAGGGTGAGGTTGACAAACCAGAAAGAGGTTAACGCTTATATCCCCGGAGAAGGACATAACCTCCAGGAACACTCCATTGTAATGATCCGTGGCGGCAGGGTAAAAGATCTCCCTGGCGTTCGTTATCATATCATTCGTGGTGCTCTGGATACCTCAGGTGTGGAAGGACGTACGCAGAGAAGATCGAAGTATGGTACCAAACGTCCGAAGAAATAATTTGTAACTGATTTAGCTTTAGGTAATCATGAGAAAATCAAAACCAAAAAAACGAATAATTCTTCCCGATCCAAGGTTCAATGATCCTTTGGTGACAAAGTTTGTCAATAACCTCATGCTGAATGGCAAGAAAACAATTGCTTTTCAGATCTTCTATGACGCTATTGATATTGTAAGCGAAAAAACCGGCGAAAATGGCCTCGAAGTATGGAAAAAAGGCCTCGCCAACGTTACCCCCGCTGTAGAGGTACGTTCACGCCGTATCGGTGGTGCTACTTTCCAGATCCCTTCGGAAATACGCCCCGGCCGTAAAAGCTCTATCGGTATGAAAAACCTTATCAATTTCGCGCGTAAACGCCACGAAAAAACTATGGGCGCTAAGCTTGCAGGCGAAATTATGTCTGCTTACAAAGAAGAAGGTGCTGCTTTCAAACGTAAGGAAGATACCCACCGTATGGCTGAGGCCAATAAGGCATTCTCTCATTTTAGATTCTAAATTTTAACGATATATATAAAGGTATTAACAGAACAATGTCAGAAAGACTTTCACATACACGAAACATCGGCATTATGGCGCACATCGACGCGGGTAAGACCACGACGACGGAGCGTATTCTGTATTATACCGGCATAAATCACCGCATCGGAGAAGTTCATAATGGCGCAGCCACAATGGACTGGATGGTGCAGGAACAGGAACGTGGTATCACGATTACTTCCGCTGCAACAACTGTATTCTGGAATAAAAATAACCAGAATTATAAAATCAATATTATTGATACTCCCGGCCATGTAGACTTTACCGTCGAAGTAGAACGCTCTCTGCGTGTACTTGATGGCGCTGTGGCCGTTTTCTGTGGCGTTGGTGGTGTGGAACCTCAGTCTGAAACCGTTTGGCGCCAGGCTGATAAATATCATGTCCCCAGAATAAGTTATGTTAATAAAATGGATCGCGCCGGAGCAGATTTCTTACGTGTCGTAGAAGAAATCAAAGATAAACTGGGCGCTAATCCTATTCCTATGCAACTGCCTATCGGCGCTGAAGATGACTTCCGTGGCGTGGTAGACCTGCTTACAAAAACTGCATGGGAATGGAACTCCGACAGCCTTGGTGCTGAATTTTATCAGGTGGATATCCCCGAAGATATGATCGGAATGGTTGATGAATACCATAATAACCTTATTGAAGGTATTGTGGAAGAAGACGAAGCCCTCTTTGAAAAATATCTCGATGATCCTTCCACCCTCGATATTAATGACCTCATCACCATTGTTCGTAACGCTACGCTGAACCTTAAAATTACTCCCGTATTCTGTGGGTCATCGTTTAAAAATAAAGGAGTGCAACCATTGCTCGATGCAATCGTTAATTACCTCCCTTGTCCTATGGATGTACCTTCAGTAACTGGTGTGAATCCTTTCACTCAAAAAGAGGAAGAAAGAAAAGCGGACGAAAACGAACCTTTGGCTGCACTGGCATTTAAAATTGCAACGGATCCCTTCGTCGGAAGAATTGCTTTTTTCCGCGTCTACTCCGGTGTAATGAAAAGCGGTGCTCAAATATTAAATGTTACTACCGGTAAAAAAGAACGTATTTCGCGTTTAATGCAAATGCATGCAAATAAACAAATACCACAGGATGAAATTCAAGCCGGTGATATTGGTGCTGCAGTTGGCTTTAAAGAAATCCGTACCGGAGATTCATTGTGTGAGGTTAATAAACCTTTGTTTTTGGAAAATATTGAATTCCCGGAGCCTGTAATCCGTATGGCTGTTGAAGCCAAACGTCAGGATGATGTTGATAAACTCGACATGTCACTGGCCAGGATGTCAGAAGAGGATCCTACATTCCAGGTTGTTAATGATGAAGAAACAGGCCAGACCATCATTTGTGGTATGGGTGAACTCCACCTGGATATTATCCTGGATCGTCTGGTGCGTGAATTTAATATCGAATGTAACAGAGGTCGCCCTCAGGTTGCATATAAAGAGGCAATAACACAAACAATAGTCCATCAGGAAATCTATAAAAAACAAACCGGTGGTAAAGGCAAATTTGCAGATATAAAAATCGAAATGGGCCCCGCCGATGATGATGCCCGTGGATTGTCGTTTGTGAATGATATAAAAAATGGAGTAATACCTAAACATTTTATCCCGGCAATAGAAAAAGGATTTACCAATGCCATGAGCAATGGTCCTCTGTTGGGATATTCACTGTATAACCTTAAGGTACGCCTTATTGACGGATCCACACATAGTGTAGATTCCGATGCATTGGCTTTTGAGGTGGCTGCAGCAATGGCATTCAGAAATGCTGTTAAGCAGGCAAAACCGGTATTACTTGAACCTATAATGACCCTTGAGGTCGTAACACCCGACGAATATCTAGGTGATGTTACCGGTGACCTTAACAAGCGCCGGGGACAACTGGAAGGTATCAGCGTTCGGCCTGGAGGACAAAGCGTGATGGCTAAAGTACCACTGGGCGAAATGTTTGGATATGTTACATCTCTCAGGACTATAACATCAGGTCGCGCTACCTATTCACTGGAGTTTTCGCATTATGCACAAACTCCAAAGGAAATCGCAGATGATGTTATCTACAAAACGAAAGGATATCTAATTGAATATTAAACTTTGTTGACAATTTAAAAACGTAAAAGAGTGAGCCAGAGGATTAGAATCAAACTGAAGTCGTACGAT
>CAZQNY010000073.1:0-15744 GCA_964594665.1 uncultured Bacteroidales bacterium | reverse complement strand
GAGTTGGTGTAAAAGCTATTTCACTTTAGATACACAATTATCAAAACCTTCATTTTTTGCAAGTTTCGATAATCATTAAACTAAGAGACTAATTTCCAGAAAGTCTCAAAACCCTTCAATGAAGCTATTTTGCCAAGCTACGCTGAGAGGCCAAAGGTGCGCTAAGATTTTCTTTGCGAAACTTCGCGGGTCATTGCGGAACTTCGCGAAATAATTTCTTCCTTTGCAACTCAATAAACAAGCAAAATCATATTTTTAATCTTCGTTATCATGATTCTTCAGAATAAGAACTTCCTATATTTTTTATTTATTACAATTGTATTATCAGGATGTGAAAAAAAACACCTACCGGAAACAAGTGTTGAATCTGTAAAATACATCACTCATAACTCTGCAATAATTAATACAACTATTAATAGTGACATCGGTTATCCTTGGGGTGATCATGGGGTTTATCATTCTAATAATAGCAAATTTTTAAATCCTTTACTTCTGGAAGCAGTCACTGGATTCCAGTATGAAGACTCCAATTTTCAGGGTGAATTCACCTACATGATTGATAATTTAACGCCTGATACCAAATACTACATAACCGCATTTGCTGAGAATAATAATGGAAGAGGATACAGTGATACAACCTCATTTCAAACTAAGGAAGTAGAATATTTCACAGACCCCCGCGACAATCAGAAATATACCTCAATAGAAATCGGTAATCAGGTATGGTTTGCAGAAAACCTGAAATACGAAGCAATAGAAGGTTCTTTTTGTTACGATCAAGATACTATGATGGCAACAACCTATGGACGACTATACTCCCATAAGTCTGCCATGCATAGTTGCCCGGAAGGATGGCATCTTCCATCTGATGAAGAGTGGAAAGAGTTAGAGTTGTCTATTGGAATGCCTAAAGTATCTGTTGACTCAATGGATTTGCGAGGAACTACTGAGGCAGGAAAAATTAAACAGGTTGGCAAGAGTTCATGGGGAATTATAACCTCAAATGTAACGAATGAAACAGGATTCAGCGCTTTAGCCGCAGGTGATTACACCCCGGCATTTACTGATTATTACAACCTTAATTTTTCAACCACTTTCTGGACATCAACAGAATTCGATGATGCAACAGCATACACCAGAAGGCTTTTCAATCATACAGATAAGATCAGACGGATTAACTTCAATAAGGAATTCGGATATTCTGTTAGGTGTATAAAGGATTAAGTCATTAAAAGGAACACAATGTCGCTCAGTGTAATGCAAAGTGTTTCACAGTGAAAAAACTCTGTGCTCCTAAAAACCATAACCTGTCACATATTGTGACCGGTTCAAAAAACTTAATAATACACTGGAGACACCGCGTTCCTAACAATAATTGATTTTGATTTCAGTAAATTGATATTATCTCAGCCGCTTCCAGATAGTCATCCTCCGAAAAGACATAATCAAACCGGTATTCATATTCATTAACCTTCACCTCCGACCACGACTCATCAAGCAATAAACTTCGTTCTACCAACTGCTCTTCATTACGGTAGTGCATTACGGATACAGAATCATTAAATATCACCAGGAGCGAATCTGCAATAAAAGGAGGTGGTTGCGGTACTCCTGCTTTATCATAGAATGTATATTCAAGGCAATCTCCTGAGGCAATATTCATCGAATCACTTAGAACCCCAACATTATACAATTTTATCTCTATATTATCTTCACATAAGTTTGTAATGGTATAGTATCCATATATTTCCGGAGTCTCCTTTATGCAGGAGTTCATTGAAATCATTACTATTATGATGAAGAAAAAACGTTTCAATATTTATACTTTTGATTAGATCGCATTTGTAAAGGTATCAACATATTTCATTCAATTCCTCTATAGATACACAATTATCAAATAAAGAGACTTATTTCAGAAAGTTACAAAATCTTTCAAAGAAGTTATTTCGCCGAGATACGCTGAGAGGCCAAAGGTGCGCTATGATTTTCTTTGCGGAACTTCGCGAAATAACAAATCAAAAAAGCTTCCTGTAAACCTCCTCCAGCGTTCCCACCGGAACAATCTCAATATTGAAACGAGCAGTATCTAATCCTTTTACATTATACCTTGAAATATAAATCTTCTTGAACCCCAGCTTCTCTGCTTCGCTGATGCGGTTCTCCACGCGCACAACAGGGCGAATCTCGCCGCTGAGGCCGGTCTCTGCTGCGAAGCATACATCCTGCGGGATTGCCACATCGTCGTTGCTGGAGAGGATAGCGGCGATGACGGCCAAATCAGTGGCAGGTTCATTCACCTTCAATCCGCCGGCGATGTTTACAAATACGTCTTTGGTACCCATGCGGAAGCCCAGTCGTTTCTCAAGTACAGCCAGGAGCATGTTCATGCGCCGCAGGTCGAAGCCGTTGGCGGTACGTTGCGGTGTGCCATAAGCGGCATTACTCACCAGCGCCTGCACTTCGATTAATAACGGACGTACTCCTTCCACCGTTGCAGAAACAGTCACACCACTGAGGTTCTCGTCGCGTTGTGAAAGCAGAATTTCTGATGGGTTGGAGACCTCACGAAGTCCGGTCTGCTGCATCTCGTAGATTCCCAGCTCGGAGGTTGAGCCGTAGCGGTTCTTCACCGAGCGCAGGATACGGTAGCCATAGTTTCTGTCGCCCTCAAACTGTATCACTGTATCCACCATATGCTCTAAAAGCTTGGGACCTGCCAGCGTGCCGTCTTTGGTAATATGCCCGATGAGGAATACGGGAGTCATGGTTGCTTTGGCGAAACGCTGCATCTCTCCGGCGCACTCGCGGATCTGGGAGATGCTTCCGGCTGCACTGTCGAGCAGCTCTGATTGCAGTGTCTGTACAGAATCGACGATAAGCAGGTCGGGTTGTATTTCACGGGCCTGGCGGAAGATCGCTTCGGTGTTGGTTTCAGAGAGTAGGTAAAGATGTGGTGCCTCTTTCATACCAAGGCGTGCTGCGCGCATCCGTATCTGACTCACGCTCTCCTCACCGCTGATGTAAAGGATCTTCATAACGGTTTGCTTGAGCGCTACCTGTAGCATAAGGGTCGATTTTCCGATTCCGGGCTCACCACCGAGAAGAACGATAGATCCGGAAACGATGCCACCGCCGAGGACACGGTTGAATTCTTTGTCGAGGGTTTCGGAGCGTTTTTCGAAGCCTGCCGGTACCTCATGAATAGGGACGGCTTTGGCAACTTTCTTTTGTTCTTCTGGTTTTCGCCAACCGGGAGCGGCCTTTTCTTTCTCAATAACCTCTTCCACGTATGTATTCCATTCGCCACAGGATGGGCAGCGACCAATCCACTTGGCGCTCTGCGCGCCACAGTTACTACAGATGTATATGCTTTTGCTTTTCGCCATGATTTAAGAATAATTATCAAAGGTATTGAAAAGGAGCTATTACGCAAAGTTTCACAAAGAAGACACGAAGTTCCACAAAGATTTTTTGTTCCACAAAAAAACATCCTATTTTTGCCCTACCATGCAAGCTCGTTTTAAAAAGATCCTTAAGCAATTCCTGATTTGGCGCGTACGCCATATGAGTGACCGTACTTTTATGATCTTTCTAAGTATCATCATTGGCTTTACGGCCGGTATTGCCGCAGTGGTGATTAAGAGAAGCGTGCATTTCATTGCCAATATTCTCCGCAATAACCCTATTGTTGAAGATTACCATGTGGGCTACGTGATTCTTCCGGCCATTGGGCTATTGTTGGTGGTTTTATTTATAAAATATATTCTTCGCCAGCCTGTGCGCCATGGTATACCCAATGTGTTGTATGGTATTTCAAAGAACAACGGCCATATCCGGCCTCACAACATGTTTTCATCAATTATTGCCAGTGCTGTTACGGTTGGTTTTGGGGGTTCTGTAGGGCTTGAGGGCCCGACAGTAGCAACGGGGGCAGCATATGGTGCCAATATCGGGCGGCTGATGCATCTGAATTACAAACAGATAACATTGCTTCTTGGTTGTGCCTCTGCAGGGGCAATGGCAGCGATTTTTAAAGCCCCCATTGCAGCTATTGTTTTTGCCCTGGAGGTAATTATGCTCGACCTCACCATGGCGGCACTTATTCCTTTGTTACTGGCTTCTGTTACTGCTGTTGTAACAAGTTATCTTTTCCTGGGTCAGGATGTCTTGTATCCTTTTGAAATTCATACTTCTTTTGATTTTTCACAGATCCATTTTTATATACTGCTGGGAATCGTTGCCGGTCTTTTTTCGGTTTATTTTACAAAAGTTTATATATGGATACATGGACTCTTTGAAAAAATTAAAGGAGATTATAACCGCTGGATTATTGGCGCCTTATCGCTGGGTTTACTGATTTTGCTTTTTCCTGCACTTTATGGTGAGGGCTATGATGTTACCAATGCCTGTTTGAAAGGAGAAGCATTTTCTATTTTCGATACCTCTTTTTTGGGCTCCTGGGCGAGTGATCCTACGATGTATATGATTCTGATTCTTGCCCTTATACTGCTGAAAGTAATCGCAGCATCTATTACGTTTGGTGCCGGAGGGGTAGGAGGCATTTTTGCACCAACATTGTTTATGGGTGCCAACATAGGCGTTCTTTTTACACTGGTCGTTCATTTGTTTGGCGATAGTGTTTTTTTACCTGAAAACATGTCACTTCTTGGGATGGCAGGAATGATCGCCGGCGTATTACATGCACCGCTAACAGGAATTTTTCTTATAGGTGATATTACCGGCGGCTATCAGATGTTTGTACCCTTAATGATTACGGCTACTTTTAGCTATGCAACAGTAAGGATTTTTGTTTCCAATTCGGTATATACTTTTCAGCTGGCAGAGCGCAAGGAACTAATTACGCACCATAAGGATAAAGCAGTACTATCCATGATGGAGACCTGTAAGCTTGTGGAAAAGAAGTTTATTACCGTACATCCTGATGACACTCTGGGGCAGCTCTGTGATGCCATATCCAAAAGCACCAGAAACATATATCCGGTTATTGATGATGAAGAAAATTTTCATGGGATCGTATTTCTCGATGATGTACGAAAAGTGATGTTTAAGCCGGAGTTATATGATTCGCACAAGGTTAAGGAGTATACATTTATGCCGGAGCCGGTCATTGATATTGATGAGCCCATGGAAGATGTAGCCAATAAATTCCGGCTTTCAGATAATTTTAATCTTCCGGTGGTAAAGAATGGAAAATATGTGGGTTTTATCTCACGCGCCAAGCTTTTCTCCACCTATCGTCGTATGATGCGCCTTCACTCTGAAGACTAGTATTTTACAATAGCTGATTCATTTTAATATTTTCCTCTCACAAGTTTGAATTTGATGTTGATGTTCTCTACTTTTGCCGCCCCATGAGCGCGAATTCATTATCAGGTAAAATAAATGTGTGGGTCAACAAACACATTAATCAGCGACAGTTTATCCTGCTGCTTGCCTTTATTGTTGGCCTGATCAGCGGCTTTGCAGCTATTGTGCTGAAGAATACCCTGCATTATATGTCGCATTTGCTTACCGGTGGCTTTAACCCGGAAACCGGAAGCTGGATGTACCTTGTTTATCCTGTGACCGGTATTGTTCTTACCGTATTATTTATAAAATTCGTTGTTCGCGATGATTTAAGCCATGGTGTGAGTAAAATTTTATATGCAATTTCACGGAAGAACAGCATCATAAAGTCTCATAATACCTGGAGTAGTGTGGTAACAAGTATTCTTACCATCAGCTTTGGTGGTTCAGTGGGTGCTGAGGCGCCGGTAGTGTTAACAGGATCTGCCATAGGTTCTAACCTTGGTCGCTATTTTCATCTTAATTATAAAAAATTAACCTTGCTTGCCGGATGTGGTGCAGCAGGTGCTATTGCGGGGATTTTCAAAGCACCATTAGCCGGATTGGTTTTCGTGCTTGAAATTCTGATGATAGACCTTACCATGGCATCATTGTTGCCATTGCTTATCTCTGCGGTTACGGCTGCTTCTCTGGCATATCTTTTTATGGGTAATGAGGTTCTTTTTACCCCGGAAGTTTCCGAGGCCTTTCAGATTCCGCATATTCCGCATTATATTGTGCTTGGGATACTCTGTGGGTTTGTTTCGTTGTATGTAACGAGAATGACGGGCAGAACCGAGAAACTAATCCATCGCATTAAAAATCCATGGTGGCGGGCTTTGATTGGCGGGCTGGCACTGGGTTTATTGATTTTTCTTTTTCCTCCTCTTTTTGGTGAAGGATATTCTACCCTGAATGCAATTTTTAATGGTAATGCAACGACCCTGGTGGATAATAGCTTCTTCTTTGGCTTTCGTGATAATTACTGGCTGCTTTTAGTCATCACCTTTTGTATTATGATGTTAAAAGTTGTTGCCATGGCTTTAACCAATGGCAGTGGAGGTATTGGTGGTATTTTTGCTCCATCACTTTTTATTGGTGGCCTGGCAGGGTTTATTGCTGCCCGCTTTAATAATGAGCTTCTTTTTCTGCCTGTTTCCGAATGTAATTTTGCCCTTGTGGGAATGGCAGGCCTGCTTTCCGGTGTGCTTCATGCCCCCATGACGGCCATATTTCTTATTGCTGAAATTACCGGTGGCTATGCACTTTTTATGCCTTTGATAATTACTTCCACGATATCGTATCTTACCATTATACTTTTTGAAAAACACAGTATTTATCATTGCCGCCTGGCTGAACGGGGAGAGCTTATAACGCATCACAAGGATAAAGCTGTTCTTACCATGATGAGCATTAAACCGCTTATTGAGCGAAATTTCACTACTGTTAATGAAGATGATTCCCTGCGTCAGTTTGTAAAAGCAGTCTCCACCTCTGAAAGGAATGTTTTTCCGGTGATCAGCCAAGACAATGATTTTCTGGGTGTTGTGTTTATCAATGATGTCAGGCATATTATTTTTAATCATGATATGTATGATACCACCTTTGTAAGAGATCTTATGTATGTCCCTGATGTTCACATTGATATCAATGAATCTATGGAATCCGTGGCACGAAAGTTCAGTAAATCAAGGCATTATAATATTCCTGTGCTCGACAGAGGGAAATATGTGGGCTTTGTAAGCCGGGCACAGGTGTTCTCCACCTACCGTGAGCGCCTGCGTGATTTTTCCGATGAATAGTGCTTTTTGTACCTTTGTGATTAATGGATGATCTGATAAAAAAACTTACCGAATTTCGTCATGAATTGCACTGTAATCCTGAGCTCTCGGGAAATGAAGTGAAAACAGCAAAACGCATATTGAATTTTATTGGTGCTGGAAAGCCTCAGGAAGTATATTCAAATATTGGGGGACACGGTATAATTCTGGTGTATGATTCCGGGAATCCCGGCAAAACAGTACTTATACGCGGTGATATAGATGCATTGCCCATAAATGAGACGCATGATTTAGCCTATTGCTCTGCAAATCCGGGAGTATCCCATAAATGCGGCCATGACGGGCATACAGCAATTCTTGCAGGGCTGGCAATGCGATTGTCTGATGAACCTTTAAAAAAAGGAAAGGCTATTCTCCTCTTTCAGCCTGCGGAAGAAACCGGCGCCGGAGCAAAAGCTATGCTAAGCAACTGGCCTGAGAATCTTATTCCTGATCAGGTTTTTGCTTTGCATAATATTCCGGGCAGACCTATTCACAGCATTATACTAAAAGAGCGCTGGTTTGCCTCCGCTTCGCAGGGAATGATCGTTAGGCTCAAAGGAAAAAGCGCTCATGCTGCAGAACCGGAGAAGGGTATAAATCCTGCTTTTGCCATTGCCCGAATAGTAAACTTTATCAAAACGCTGAC
Source organism: uncultured Bacteroidales bacterium (assembly GCA_964594665.1). Classification (GTDB taxonomy): domain Bacteria; phylum Bacteroidota; class Bacteroidia; order Bacteroidales; family BM520; genus BM520. Next base: position 7,929 of record CAZQNY010000073.1, on the reverse strand, counting down.
TTTTGAAAAATATCAGAAAGTAACAATTATTCACCTTAATGTGGGAGAGGTTGCCTTTGGTACCAGCCCGGGTGAAGGAGAAATTATGCTAACCCTTCGCGCCGGAAATAATACCCAAATGGGTTCGCTTTCTGACTGCGTCCAACAGGAAATATTATCTATCGCGGAATCTGAATCTTTGACAACAGAAGTTGCTTTTACAGAAGTCTTCCCTGCTACAAAATGCCATCAAAAGGCAAATAAAGCTATTGTGGATGCTGCAAATAATTTAGGGCTTCAGATTATTAAAGGTGACGAACCCTTCAAATGGTCGGAAGATTTTGGGCATTTCACCATGCAATACCCGGGCGCCATGTTTGGCTTAGGTGCAGGTGAAGACTGCCCTAACCTTCATAATGCGGAGTATGATTTTCCGGATGAATTGATAAAGACAGGGATGATGATGTTTGATGCAATTATTCGGAAATTGATATGAGGTAAAACCAATCAATATATGGTGTAACCATTAATTACCGAAGCCAGGCCATAGCGGCCTTTACAGTTGAAAAAACCCTGATTTTGAACCCTGACACCTGCATTGCATTAATCTCAAGCAATTGTGACCCTGCTGTTGCTATGGGGTCACTGACAACTATCGCTTGTTTTTTGCCATCAATAACAGGTTTTATTTGTTTAAAGAATTCCAGAATTTCGTAGGCTTTCTCCATGGAAAATGAAAATGACGATGCACTGTAGTCAGAAAGTAAATCGTATTTCTGTGTAGTGAATTCCTCCATGGTCATTAGTTGACTCCAGGCTGCATCAAGCTCTTCTTCCGGTATCTTACCACTATGATGATAGATAATAAGTCGACTTTCGTGATTGGGGGTTATTGTAAATGGCATAATCAGGATTTTGAATATAACACTCAATAATATAAATATGTTTAATTATTAATGATATTGTTGGAATTTAATACTGATGAGGAAACCGGATTATTTTTTCTGACTATATTAACTTTGCTGTTTTGTAAGTCGTTTCAACGCCTCCCGCCGACTTAGCTCCGACATAGAGGTGCGTTCAACAAATTCTAAAACCCATTCAGGATTTGTTTTGCCATACTCCCGCAATATCCAGCCAATGGCCTTGCGAATGAAAAAGTCGTTGTGTGTTGTAAGACGGGTGATATATTTTTCCAGCAGCTCTGTGTCGGTATCTGTTTTATATTTTAATTGAAACAGTAATGCAGATCGTTGTAACCATAAATTGCCACTGCCCATCCATTGCTTTGTAATATCTTTTATCTTGTCAGGAAACATCATGAACCATGTTCCGGCGCAATGAGCAGCAAGCATATCCACCGTATCCCACCACGAATGATGCGTAATACAATAGGTTATCAACGATAAATCTTCGGCTTTGTAATTGCGTTTGTTCTTTACCATGATATCTACAGCAACCATCTGGCAATCACGTAGTTCAATGTTCCAAAGTAAATATACGATGTCGCGGTAATTATCCGGTGTGGGTGCACCAAACTCCTTTTCAAACGCTTTTTGCAATGCTCTGCGCTCTGCTGTTGTCAACCCGGCAAAAGCAAACTTGTTTTTCATGTAAGCCGTCTGCATGCGGGCTCTCTCCTCCTGGCCGTTATCTTTTAGCTCTTTATAAAGCTTCAGACAATAATCTTTGGGATCCATGAATTTTTCTACCGGCTTTTTATCAGCGTTTCCGTTGCTATAGTGTTTCCATCCAATACAAGCCGGGCGGTGTAGGTGCCTGCCGCTATTGATGAGGCATCCCATACTATGGGACTGTTTTGCGATGAGGATGCAAAAACTTTCTTCCCGTCAATGGAATATACATTTACCGCTACATTACCCTGATGATGGATGATAAATGTAAATTGATCCTCCGATGGGTTGGGGTATACCAGCATCTGTGGTTTCTCCTCTTTGGATTCACCAATGCCAACATATGCTTCGTCCCAGACGGCCAGCGTGTAGTCTCCTTTTTTGATCTCATCAGTAATAAGGTATCCCACGCTCCAGGGGCCGAATTGTGTGAATGGTATTGGCGACCACGCTTCTGTGGCATCCTTGCGGTAAAAGAGTACCAGACTGTCGGCAGAGCTTAAAATAAGGTTTTCATCAAGATTTCCGGCTTTGCTGTAGAAGAAATGCAGCTTACCTTCTGTTGTTTCAGGGAAAATCCCGTCTATGTGCCAGTAGCGGTAATCACTGAATGTTAATCCCTCCAGTGGTGGATCCACAGGATCAGGAGCAACCCAGTAATGTGATGCATATACCAGAATGCTGTCAGCAGCGGGATCAGTAACCTCTGCCTTTACAAAAGCATCGGTGAAATTTATTGTCCCCGGCGATTTAAAAATGGCATTCTCAACCGTTGTGGCTTCCATGGTTTTATGATCCGGATCCAGAACAACGGCTTCCGGTTCAAAAGGAATATCATCATAGGTCATAGATCCCCATTCACCATCAAATTCAAATATGCGTACTTCACGATTCATGGCATTATCATAAAATGCAACTTCTATGCGGTTTCCATTGCCCAGGAATGTACGTCCTTTGCCTTTTTGTTTCAGCCCAACAGTAACTTGTCCGGGAACAGATGTATCCACTGTTTCCAGCACATATCCGGGTCTGCCGGGCTGGAATACCCAGTTGTCGAAGAAACCGTCCAGATCAACTCCAGCTGATTCAGCAAAGGCATCGCGAAGCTGCTCGGAGGTGGCATCATGATAGGCCAGCGTATTGAGGTAGTGCTTTGCTGCCTCAAAAAACACCTCATCGCCAAGGTGGTTGCGAAGGGTATGAATCACCAAAGCTCCTTTTTCATACGATGTCAGCCCGTAGGTAATGTCCTGCGGTACTGCATCAAGGGCATAATATCCACCATCGCCTGCACTTGTGTGTATGGTCTGAAGAATGGTTTTATTGATATCATTCATCTGCCCGATATACACATCGTGGCCATAAAGCTCTTCCGTGTAATAATTTTCACAGTATTTGCCCCAGCCTTCGTTGACCCACATCTCTTCAGCTTCGTGGCACGTAACTTTATCGCCAAACCACATATGCGAAAGCTCATGAACCCATAACGATTCGTAATTGAGACCTCCGTTGATGGCAAAGTGAGGATATGCAATGTTTCCCACATGTTCCATGGCTCCGGTTGCCGTTCCGGTGTAACCGATTTTATGCCAGGGATAAGGGCCGAATTTTTCTTCAAAAAGATCCATTACCTCATGGAGATGGATAAAAGATCCGGGGACGTTGTCAATTTCCGAAGGACGGGCATAAATTTCTACCGGGATATCGCGTTCCATCCCCTGATAGGTATCTGAATACAACTCATATTGTCCTACAGCAATGCATGCCAGGTAGGTGGGCATGGGATGTTGTATCTGCCAGTGCCAGGTGACATTTCCTTTTCCATCGTTCGTTTTTGATAGCAACACACCTCCACTGGTAGCCGTAAGCCCTTCTCCCACTGTGGCAATAACATCATAGGTTGCGCGATCGGTAAAGTCATCAACACATGGAAACCACGCCTTGCCAAGGTTGTGTGGCTGGCTTACAAACCCAACGCCAAGGTTAAAAGCATAATCACCACTCCAGTGAAAACCTCCCCAGTTTTCATGAAACGGATGTCCTTGATAATATACCGTAACCTGAAATTCTGTACCCATTGAAAAAGGCTCTGATACAGGAATATGTAAATCTGTCCCTTCATGTGTAAAACCTTCTGTTTTATCTCCGTCAATAAATACAGAATCTACTGTCAGCTCCATTAATTCCAATGGAATAACAGTAAGGTTATCAACTAACGATGTGCATGTAAGCGTTGTTATTGCACTGATCTCCTGAGCAGGAATATCAATATAGGTGAGGTTTATATTGTAATGATTTACATGAATGCTGTCTCCGGGTGTAACGACCTGACCCCCTAAAGCGTCTATAAAAATGTTTAAAACGACACAAAGAAATAGTAATCTTTTCATGGGCTGATTATCAATTAAAACCCAAAGGTACAAAAGAATTCAAAATTCACCCCTTTTTATGTGTGAATGAGTATCTTTGTTATTATCTGCCACGAAAATTCGAATTACTAAAATAGAAATTAAAGCTATAGTTTGTAATGAAAAGAATTATCCTGATTGTAAGTTTGCTTTGCCTGGTATTTAGCCTGGCAGCACAGAAGCAGTGGAGCCTGGAAGAGTGTATTAATTATGCTTTGGAAAATAATATACAGGTTAAACAAAGTATGCTGAATATTGATCGTAGTGAAATCGCCCTCCAGCAAAGTAAATTGAATATGATCCCATCCCTTAATCTGGGAGCTACGCATGGGTATAACTGGGGGCAAACCATTGACCTCTACACCAACGAGTTTGCCACCGACAGGGTGCAGTCCAATAACTTCTATGCACAGTCGAATGTCACGCTCTTTAGTGGATTTCAAAAAATTAATACCATAAAAAGAAACCAGATTGAGCTGCTGAGGAATAAATATAATACCGACCAGTTTATGGATGATGTGTCTCTTAATATTGCCATCGCCTATTTGCAGGTTATATACTATCGTGAGATGGTGGGCGTTTATCAGGCCCAGGTGGAGGTTACAAAACAACAGGTAGAGCGCACTTCAAAGCTTGTGGAAGCCGGTACGCTGGCTCGCGGCGACCTGCTTACCATCCAGGCTCAGGCCGCCAGCGAAGAACTGCAGGTTACCACTATGCAAAACTCCCTTGACCTGGCTGTTCTTACCCTGGCACAACTGCTCGACCTCCCCGATACCAAAGACTTTTCCGTGGCCTCTCCCGACTTACAGCTTAAGGAACAGCTCCCCACTTCCATGAACGTTGAAAATATCTATGCCACAGCACTTGAACATCGTGCTGATGTTAAAAGCAGTGAACTCGCAGTGGAGAGTACCATGAAAGATCTTGATATCGCAAAAGGTGCACACAGCCCTACTATTTCTCTTAGCGGTAGCTGGGGTACAGGATACTCCGGAGCCGCCCGGGATGTGGCTTCCATTTCCGACCCTTATCTTGCCAATGACCCTATTGGCGCTACTGCCAATGGCGTGGCTGTATACAATTACACCGCTGATGTTTCTTACCAAACTAAAGGATTTACGGATCAAATGGTTGATAACAATAATAAAACCCTTACCGCTTATCTACAGATTCCTATCTTTAATGGTTATCAAACGCGTTCTTCTATCGCCAGAGCGAAAATAAATGTTGAAGACGCTCGCCTGGGTCTGGAAACAACAAAACTAAACCTTCGGAAAACTATTCAGCAGGCCTGGGCCGATGCGCTGGCTTCCATGAAAACCTATCATAGCGCGGAAATGAAACTTACTGCCAGTGAAGAGGCTTTCCTTTATGCTCAGGAAAAATTTAATGTGGGACTCATTAATTCTCTTGAATATAATACCGCCAAAAAAGACCGTGATAATGCTCAGTCGGAAATGCTTCAGTCAAAGTTCGATTTTATCTTTAAATCAGTAATATTGGAGTTTTATATGGGAAAACCGCTCTCATTGCAACAATGGCAGTAATATGAGGGTTTAAGTATAAGGTAATGCACGAAACACGAAAGACTATGAAAAAGCAAACATTATACTGGATCATTGGCATTGCTGCCGCAGTGTTGCTAATGGTGCTGGCAACAGGAAAAAAGAAAGGCTGGTTTGGCAATGGTACCGCCATGAAAGTTGCTGTTGAACAGGTTACCGTCAGGGATCTTATCGAAACGGTGTCGGCAAATGGCAAAATACAACCTGCAACAGAAGTGAAAATCACACCCTATATTAGTGGTGAAGTGGTGGAACTTACTGTTCGCGAAGGCGATGAGGTAAATGAAGGCGACCTGCTGGCGGTTGTCGATCCTGAACTTTATGTTACGGCCTGGGAACGTGCTGTGGCATCCCTTAATACTTATAAAGCCAATGAAGCCAATGCAAGAGCTCGCCTTGCCCAGTCTCAGGCTCAGTATAAAAATTCTGAACTGACATTCAACCGTAGTAAGGCATTGTGGAAACAACAGGTGATCTCCGATGCCGATTATGAAACCGCTGAAGCAAACTTTCAGGTGGCCGAAGCCGAAGTAGAAGCAGCTAAACAAAGCCTCGTAGCTTCCGAATTTAGCGTTAAAAGCGCTGAAGCTTCCGTTAGCGAAGCAAAAGAAAATCTTACCAAAACAAAAATATATGCACCCATAACTGGTACTGTCTCGAAACTCAATATCGAAAAAGGTGAACGCGTAGCAGGGGCTTCGACTTTCTCCGCTGGAACCGAAATTTTACGTATCGCCAACCTTAATGTTATGGAAGTTAATGTTGAGGTAAATGAAAATGATATTATTCGTGTCAATGTGGGTGATACCTGTATCATTGAGGTTGATGCACACCTGGATAAAGAGTTTATGGGGGTGGTTACCGAACTGGCAACGTCAGCCAATACCACCGGTACCAGCGCTGACCAGGTGACCAACTTTGATGTGAAAATCCGTATACTCCGCGCTTCGTATGCTGAGATGCTGAGAGCCGACGACCCGGCCTATTCACCGCTGCGACCAGGAATGTCGGCAACGGTAGATATCCAGACAAATAAAACTTCCGGAGCCCTTACTGTTCCCATTCAGGCAGTGACAACGCGTCCCGATACGTCCGGTGTCTCCAATAAAAATGAAACATCCGGAAACCTGGAGTATGAAGATGAAGAACAGGAAAATGAAATAGAAGATGTTTCTGAAAATCCTGATCTGAAGGTCGTTTTTGTCTATAAAAATGATAAAGCCGTGTTGCGTGTTGTGGAAACCGGTATTCAGGATAACCGATATATCGAAATCCTTAATGGCCTTGAAGATGGTGAAACCATTATTACTGCTCCTTATCGTGCTATCAGCAGAAGGCTTAAGAATGATATGGATGTAAATAAGGTTTCGAAGGAAGATCTTTTTAAAGAATAACATATAACATACAGTTTCATAATGGATTGTCCCTGTCACAGCTTGTCTGTGCAGGGGCTTTTTCGTTTTGCAATGACATTTTAATATTATCTTTGCGCCATGGCAAAAATTCTGGCTCTTGAAACCGCCACTCCGGTATGCTCTGTAGCGCTGGCAAACGATGGCGAACTAATAGGTTTTATGGAATCTGAGGAACCTAACGCACATTCAAAAATACTGACTTCTTTTATTGAAGAGGTTTTAAAACAGGGAGGGCTAAAACCTTCCGATCTGGATGCTGTTGCTGTCAGCAGAGGTCCCGGCTCTTATACTGGCCTGCGTATTGGCGTTTCTGCTGCAAAAGGGCTTTGTTATGCTGTTGATATTCCCCTCCTGGCACCGGATACGCTGCAGGCCATGGCCTGGGGCGCTTCAACCTATCGCGACGGTATTGAGTTACCGCAAAATGCCCGTGATATCCTGTTTTGCCCCATGATCGATGCCCGCAGAATGGAGGTTTATTGCGGAATATGGGATCAGAATAATGTTCCTCTAATGGATGTGGAAGCAAAAATTCTTGAGGAAAACTCTTTTTCAAATTTTCTGGATGAGCATCCGGTGGTGTTTTTTGGCAATGGAGCCGAAAAATGTAAAACCCTTCTTCAAAATAATGTAAATGCTTATTTTTATGATGATATGACTGCTTCGGCAGCGTTTCTTGTTCCCCTGGCACAGGAACTGTTTCTGGCAGGAAATACTGAAAATCTTGCCTATTTTGAACCTTTTTATCTAAAGGATTTTGTTGCCGGCAAACCAAATGTGAAGGGTTTGAGATAATGGACCGGTAAAGTCGTTATAAAATAATCTGTATATCCGTAATGGTACCACAAAAATTTATCTCCCGCAGATTTCGCTGATTTTCGTAGAAAAAGTATTTAATCTGCGGCTTTCTGCGAAGCAGAAAAAA
>CAZQNY010000072.1:12873-15824 GCA_964594665.1 uncultured Bacteroidales bacterium | reverse complement strand
AAAGGATCACCTGTTCATGGTTTTTCAGGGCTTCATCAATGTGTTTGAGCAGGAAATCGGAGAAGTCACCATGCATCTCTTTTATGCGACGTGCTTTTTTGAGGTCTGCCACAAGAACCTCCGGTAGTTGCAGCCCCCCGTAGCGTTTTTTTAGTTCCACAAGACCATACTTGCCGCTGCGGCAGTTGTAAAATGTTTCGATGCTTGGTGTGGCAGAACCAAGTAGTACCCTGGCATGATGTTTATATGCCAGCCATATGGCTGCATCACGGGCGTTGTAGCGTGGTGCAGGGTTCATCTGTTTGTAACTGTAATCGTGTTCTTCATCAACTATAATCAGCCCCAGCTTGCGGAATGGCAGAAACAAAGATGAGCGGGCCCCGAGAATAATATCGTAACGGTTGGAGCTGTCATTATTCACCCGATGCCAAATCTCAGCACGTTCATGCAGGTTATAGCGGCTGTGATATACGCCTACGCGATCGCCAAAATAGCGCTGAAGGCGCAGGATAATCTGTGTTGTAAGGGCAATCTCGGGCAATAAAAACAGCACCTGATGGCCCTGCTCCAGCGTTTTGGCAATCTGTTTTATATAAATTTCGGTCTTGCCGGAGCCGGTGATACCATGTAGCAGCACTGTGTTATAACGTTCAAAACAGGATTCAATCTGGTTGCAGGCCGTTTGCTGGGCTTCATTGTAAACAATATCCTCCGGTTTTGCTGATGCTTTTTCTCTTGGCAGTCGTGATTCCACCCTTTTTTCAATGGCAACGATCCCCTTTTTCTCCAGTGCCTTTAGTGGTGCAGCACTGTTTTCTACGTTTTTGAGCACCAATGTTTTTTGTACAGGTGTAGGATTTTTACTGAAGTAGCCTGTAAGCCGTATGAGCTGCATAAGTAATTCCAGCTGTTTAAAAGCTCTTTTCTCCAGGCTGTTCATGGCTTCTTCCATTTTGCCATGATCCTGGTATTCATCCGTAAAACAGACGTAGTCGGTTACTTTTGGTCGGTACGGGTCGTGGAGTTCTTCTTCCGGAATAATCACCTTTTTCTCCATCAATGTGCGGAACAGGGGATGAATTTTCACCATATCCACAATTTTGGATGCTTCGGTGAGGGTGATTTTTTTTTGAATCTGCAGGGCTTCGTAAATCAGGTACTCCTTGTCGGAAAGGATTTCTGTATTTCCATCAAAGTCGGGGTTTGCTACCAGGCTTGTTTCGCTGCTAAGCTTCAGTGCCGATGGCAATGCGGCATTCATCACCTCCCCGGGTTTGCACATATAATATTCGGCAATCCATTCCCAGAATTCAAACTGTACAGGAAATATTACCGGATGTTCATCCAGTACATTAAGGATATATTTTATGGCGTTACTTTTGGGAACTTCTTCATGTACACGGCGCACCAGCCCGGTATAAATTTTTCTGGCGCCAAACTGAACCACGACCCTTTTGCCGGGTTCTACCAGGTCGGCGAGGTCGTGGGGAATACGATATGTAAAATACCCCTGAACGGGCAGGGGTAACAAAATATCAGCGAAATAGGTTTTTCGTTCCATGCAGGAACAAAGGTACTAAAGAGAGAGCACACGGGCAATCTCCATAAGGTCTTTGTTCATAATATTGTGATGCTTAATGGCTTTACTCATTGGGGTGTATGCGATTTGATCGTCAACAACGCCAACCATAATGCCTTTGTATCCGTTTTTGAGTGCTTTTACCGCTTCATAACCCATGCGGGAAGCCAGCACGCGGTCGGCACATGTTGGTGATCCTCCACGCTGAATATGGCCGAGAATAGTTACACGGGTTTCATAATGATCGTAAAGCTCTTTAACCTTATTGGCAATGTTTATGGCTCCGCCGCTGTCGTCACCTTCAGCCACGATAATTATCCCGGAGTTTTTATTGGCTCTGAAGCCACGGTCGAGGATTCCAATAAGCTCATCCACGGAGGTTTTTTCTTCAGGAATGAGGATATCTTCAGCGCCACAGGCGATACCGGTGTTCAGGGCAATAAATCCGGCATCGCGGCCCATAACCTCGATGAAAAACAGTCGGTTATGCGAAGACGCCGTGTCGCGGACTTTATCCACGGCATCGATAACCGTGTTTAGTGCAGTGTCGTAGCCAATAGTAAAATCAGTACCAAAAAGGTCGTTGTCAATGGTTCCGGGCATCCCCACAATAGGTACCTGATGCTCTTTTCCCATTTTATCGGCACCGGTAAAAGTACCGTTTCCACCAATAGCGATAAGTGCATCAATACCAGCTTTCTGAAGCTGATGGAATGCCTTTTCGCGGCCTTCCTCAGTGATAAATTCCTGGCTGCGTGCCGTTTTTAATATGGTACCGCCACGCTGTATAATATTCGATACCGATGAGGAATCCATGGGTATAAATTCACCCTCTATCATTCCTTTGTATCCGTTCATAATCCCTACAACCTCATAGCCATGATAAATACAGGTACGTACTACCGACCTGATTCCGGCGTTCATCCCCGGTGCATCACCTCCTGAGGTAAATACACCAATACGTTTTATTTCTTTTTCCATAATCAAAATTTTCTTTGCAAAACAGTGTTCCGCAAAGCAATACAGCCCAAAAATAACACTCTTTTCGTTAAGATGTGTGTTTGTACAAAATGAAAAGTTACGCAAAGGTTACCGCAAACCTTTGCATAACAAAAAATTATTCTTCGGCAGGTTTTGGATCTGCATTTTTATGGTACAGATTATAACCATTGTACTGACTTGTAAGATTACCGTTATATAAAGTGTATTTGTAGTCGGGGCGGAGGCCTACCTGGTGCATGGCTTTTCTGTCGGCAGAGAGCACAAAGGCCTTAAAGCCGGGATAGTGAAGTTTCATGGTACTGCCAATGTTCCGGTAGAAAGTATCGATATTGCCATCAATGCTTTTGGCAATGGGAAGATCCATGATCAT
>CAZQNY010000072.1:7336-12773 GCA_964594665.1 uncultured Bacteroidales bacterium | reverse complement strand
CGCTAAGCTTCAGCAATCCGGCAGCAAACACCTCGTTGAGTGGTGCTACGCCGCGGTTGGCGCGGTAACTTCTCCAGCTTAACGGCATCCCGGAGCTGTCGAGAGAAAGCGTACACTGTGTGCCTTTCAGCAATACATGGATCACCAGGTCAGCGCGGCGTTCATCCAGAAAAGGGCGCTTGCCAAACTGATCTCTGAAGCGGTCGACAATGGCATCTTTCACTCTGTAAGCCAAAAAACGTGAGCTGGGGATGGCAGAATCTACCTGCGCGGCTTCCACGTTGAAAGTCATATTGATGCTCAGGTATTCATTCCAGTTGAAATCCTTTACCTGCTCGTAAAGGGCTGCTTCGTCCTTTACTTCCAGTGTTGTAATGGGCACCAGTACACGTACCGCCAGGCGGGAGTGCATATTTACCATGTACATGGTTTTCAGGTCGCCTTCAAAGGATACCTCCCGAATATCTTCAACACAGTTTTTTGCCCCAATATCTTCAAGTTCTTCTTTAAGAAATGTTTCAAATCCGGCCTGTGTAAGTGCCACCATTTTATACGTATCAGCCATTTGCCAGTGATTTCATGAATTTTTCTGCGTGTACAATTGCTCTTTTATGAATTCCGAGGCCTATCTGGCCATGCTCATCGTGAGCCGTAACTTCAAAGGTAAGCTTTTTACCTTCAGCTTCCTTAACCACAGCGTGAAAAGTAACCTTTTCTCCTACCGGAGTAGCCTTGATATGCTTAATATTCACTACTGTTCCCAGCGTTATATATCCATCCGGAAGATATGGCTGCACGGCTTCCTGAGAGCATTTTTCCATAAATCCTATCATCGCCGGAGTGGCGAGAACATCAATAAGCCCTGAACCAAATGCAGCGGCAGTAAACTGCTGCTCTACTGTTATAGTTATGGTGTTTTCGATGCCCGTAGAAATCGTTTTATCCATTATTTTTTGAAATTAAATGAGATTGTTTGCTTAAGATCCGGATGGAGGCTTTTTGCTACAGGACAGGTGTCAGCTGCTTTAAGGAGTATCTTTTTCTGTTTGTCGGAGTATTCCACATCCGGAAAATTAAATTCACAGACCACTTCGGCTACCCTGCGGGGCTCTGATGCCATGATTTTGGTAATTTCAATGGTGGTGCCGTCGATGGAGAAGCCTGCTGTACGTGCGGCAATACCCATTATCGTCAGCATACAGGATCCTAACGAGGTTGCAAGAAGATCGGTGGGGCTGAAGGCTTCACCTTTTCCCTGATTATCGGTGGGTGCATCGGTGATAAGTTTATTGCCGCTCTGAAGATGCTGTGCTTCAGTGCGTAAATCACCTGTGTAAACAGTATGTATTGTTGCCATGGCTCATTTTTTTGCAAAGATGGGAAGAAATTTGCCAATTTCATTACTTTTGAGTCATAACGTTAATTATTCCATTACACAGTCTGTACTTATGATGATAACAATAGCAGAAGCACAAAAACTGGTGGATGAATGGATCAATACCACCGGAGTACGCTACTTTAGCGAATTAACAAACACCGCAATACTGATGGAAGAAGTCGGGGAGGTGGCGCGCATTATGTCGCGCAAATATGGTGACCAATCTTTTAAAAAATCCGATGAAAAGGTCGACCTTGCTGATGAAATGGCAGATGTCCTTTGGGTGCTTATTTGTCTGGCAAATCAAACAGGAGTGGATCTTACCGAAGCTTTTGTAACAAATATGGAGAAAAAAAGTCACAGAGATGCTGAAAGGCATAAAAATAACCCTAAGTTGAAATAAAATGCACAAACCTTTTTCTCTGCTTTTGCTGATCCTTTTTTTTATCTCCTCTTTTGCGCAGAATGACTGTATCACCGGAGTTGTTTATGATGCCCAAACGCAGGAACCCGTACCTTTTGTTAATGTGGTTTCCCCTGGAACCCGGGCCGGCATAATGACAGATATTGATGGCTGTTTTACCTTATGTGTGGAAAACGCGGATTCGCTGGCGTTTTCCTGTGTGGGTTATAAGCCCTTGCGACTTCCATGTGGCGACAGGAATAACAGGATGAAAATTGTGCTGCAACCTGCCGTTACCGAGCTGGCAGAGGTGACCATACATGCCGGTGAGAACCCTGCCGACCGCATTATTCGCAGGGTCATTAAAAATAAACGTATCAACGATCCGGAAAACTACCCGGCATATAAATATGAAGCTTATGATAAGATGATTTTTACCGTTGATACGGCTTATGCAAAAGTCATTGATCGGGTGCCGGGCGATTCAACAGGAATGGGGCTTCGTGAGTTTCTTGATAAACAGCATCTTCTGCTTATCGAGACGGTATCGGAAAAGCGCCGCCGCAATGGCCGCAGCACGGAAAAGGTTCTGGGAACACGCGTTAGCGGCATGCAAAATCCTGTTTTTGTGTTTTTGCTTTCGCAGATGCAGGACGGTTCGATGTACGATGACAGGTTCAACCTGCTGGATGTGGCCTATATCAGTCCTCTGGTGACAGGATCCACAACGCGGTATTTTTTTACCATCGAGGATACGATTGTACGCCCCGGGGCGGTGGACACTACTTTTGTTATCTCTTACCATCCCCGTAAGGGCAGCAATTTTGATGGCTTACAGGGTTTGTTGTACGTTAACACCCACCGTTGGGCACTGGAAAATGCCACTGCCATCCCTGCAGATACCAACTCCATGATGGGCATTGAAATACGGCATAAATACCAGCGTATCGGGGATGTCTGGTTCCCGGAGCAGGTGCATACCGATTTAATGCTTTACGGTGCTGTGGTGCAGGCCGGAGACAAACAGGCGCCACTGGCAGGAATAGGTAAACGATATATCTCGAATGTGACTTTTGTACCCGAGGAAATTGAAAAGGCCAACAGCGCTTATGCCATTGAAATGGCTCCTCTGGCAGCAGAAAATGGACGGGAGAAGGTGGATGAAATACGACCCTTCCCGCTGACCGGTAAAGATATTGAAACCTATCGCGTTATTGATTCCATTGGTGATGAAGCAAACCTCGACCGCAAGGTGCAGGCCATGGGAATTCTGCTTTCCGGTAAGATACCTGTGAAATTTGTAAATATCGAACTGGAAGATCTTATAGCTTATAACCCCTTCTCCGGGTACAGCCCCGGGCTGTCTCTTGAGACCAACGACAGGCTCACACCTCATTTTGCTGTTGGCGGTTTTGGCGCGTACGGGCTAAAGGATCATTTGTGGAAATATGGCGGGAATATGCGCATAAAGGTAAATCCAATGCATGAGTGGATGTTTGGTGCTGCGTATAGCTATGATCTCACAGAACCAGGAAAAACAGCTTTGGGTGGCTTTAAGAAAATTGGCCTTACCCGGGATATCCTTCGGGAATATATGGTTGAGCACTTCAACCGCACTGAAAATATTGCTCTGGGGACTACTTTTCGTGCTTTTCGGTGGTTTTCGGTGAAGGCTGCCTATCATTATCAGTTTGTCAACAGCCTTTCAGATTACAAATACCTGGTACCTCACGAGAATGTCACGCTGGCACAAACACAGTTTATATACAGTATGATGAAAGTGGGCATCCGGTTTGCATTCCGTGAGAAGCTGATGCAGAGCCCGCTGGGTGTTGTGGCCACAGAGAACAAATACCCTGTGCTGGAGCTGCAATATCGAAAGGGTTTAAAGGGGCTTTTTAAAGGAGAATATGATTTTGATCGTTTTGAGGCCGGTGTTAGTTACGCATATAATTTCCCATGGCTTGGGAAAACATCGTTAAAAGTACATGGTGGTATTGCCACCGGAGAGCTTCCTGAGCATCAGCTTTTTAATGGCGATGGCAATGGTTTCGGATCCCGGATGTCGTTTTATGCACCTGCAACATTTGCCACCATGCGCCCGGGCGAGTTCTGGTCTGATAAGTATGTGGCACTGTTTTTCTCCCATGATTTCCGGAATTTGCTTTTTGGAACCGGATTTTTTCGCCCACAGCCGGAACTAATATTCAGTGCGCTGTGGGGTGGAATTTCACAATCCGCACAGCACAGCCCGCAGTATATGGCGCCTGAAAAAGGTTTTATGGAGTGTGGGCTGCTTCTCAATAATATCATCGGTACATCAACAGGTATCGGTGTTGGTGCACTGTATCGGATGGGAAGTTACGCGTTTGATAAGTGGACAGAGAATATGGCAATAAAAATTACCTTAACTTTGCCTCAAAACTAATCATATATGAAACAGCTGCCACGTTATATTGTCGGTTTTCTTTCTGTTCTTGTGCTGGTATTTTTTATCTGGCGTTTTACCAATATCTTTTGGTATATCATGATAGGCCTGGTGATTTCATTTATTGGATCGCCCATTGCATCACAATTTGATAAAATTGGTATCAGGAAATGGAAATTCCCGCGGTGGCTAAGCTCTTTGCTTTCCATAATGATAATCATTTTTGTGGTTGTTGCTTTTTTTAGAATCATTATTCCGCTGGTTGCCAACCAGGCTGAGGTCGTTGCTGAGATTGATGTAAAAGAGCTTGGAGTAATGATGGAAGAGCCTGTGGAAAACCTTACGGTGATGCTGCATAAATATGGTATTGTCGCCGAGGGGGAGAGTATTATCTCCACCATTGAGCAA
Organism: uncultured Bacteroidales bacterium; assembly: GCA_964594665.1. GTDB lineage: Bacteria > Bacteroidota > Bacteroidia > Bacteroidales > BM520 > BM520. Next base: position 8,156 of record CAZQNY010000072.1, on the reverse strand, counting down.
CAGTTACGCAGCATCCTCGATATGGCAACGTTTAATAATGTATTGTCCAATATAGCCAGTGTTGCAGGGGCGCTGTTTATAGGCATTTTTGCAGTTTTGTTTATTGCTTTTTTCTTTATTAAAGATGAGAACCTTTTCCAGAACGGCATTATGTTGTTTGTCCCGGAGCGACATTCGAAAAAAGTAGATAGTGTATTAAGAAATTCAAAACGCCTTTTATCACGTTATTTTTTGGGATTGGTAGGAGAGATGTTGAGTATGATGACGCTGGAGAGCATTGCGCTGACTGCATTCGGCGTGCGGGGAGCACTGCTTATTGGCTTTCTCGGCGGATTACTGAATGTGATACCTTATCTGGGGCCTGTTTTGGGAGGTATCGTAGGAACAACAATAAGTGTTGCGACGGTATTGAGCATGGGATTGTATGACCAGGTGCTTATCACCGCCATCATCACTGTTTCAGTCTTTATCGTATGTAATCTTATCGACAATATCGTATTACAACCCTTTATTTATTCCAACAGTGTTGATGCACATCCGCTGGAGATCTTTTTGGTGATCTTCATTTTTGGGGAGCTTGGCGGCATTGTAGGTATGATCCTCGCTATTCCCGGTTACACCGTTATCCGCATCATCGCCCGTGAATTCCTCGGCCAGTTCCGCGCCGTACAGACCATCACAAGCCGATTGAAGATGGATGAGAAGGAGTAGGAGAAGACCCGACAGGTATTTCTCCTGTTGGGTCAGGGGGAGGAGGTTGATGATGTTGTCGGGTTGTCGGGTTGTCGGGTTGTCATGGTTGTTGGGTTGTCGGGTTGTC
>CAZQNY010000072.1:0-7236 GCA_964594665.1 uncultured Bacteroidales bacterium | reverse complement strand
GGTTGTCGGGTCTTATCGTCCGTAGCCATGGCGAAGGAGGATTGTCGGGTTGCTTAGCGCCTCCAGGATGCTCAGCAACTGGAAGATAGGAGGGAGGTTGCTTCACTTTGTTTCCAATGACAGATGTTATAACGGTTGCGATGTTGAGGTTGCTTCCACCGGATGGCTATCGGTGGCAAGCTCCTGCCAATGAGAGATGTTATAATCGTTGAGACGTTGAGGTCGCTTCGTCGCAGGCTCCTCGCGATGACTCGCTGTAATGCGTTGATTTACAGAAGGCTGAAGCTCTCTTTGGCGAGGTCGTCGCGGGGGGGGGTGCTTTAGCGATGCCGTTGCATGGTCTTTTATTTTATTTTGACACCTCTTTAAATATATCCTTATTTTAATTTTATAAACTATAAAAATCTAATCAGAAAAGCTCTCTAAAAAACCAGGGATGGCGTTGCTTCCGATGGTTATCGGAACGCTGGCGCTGTAGGCGCCATACAGGTATTACCCTGTGCGAAGCGCAGGGTAGAGACAGCGAAGCTGTATCCACAGCACTGTAAGTGCTGCACTAAATCCGGTGCTCGAGCGCAGCCGGGAGCACCTATCCTGATCCTGTCTTTGAAACCAGTAGGTGCCTGAGCTGATTCGAAGGCACCGGGGTCTCATGCGGCAGGGTTCCGATAACCATCCGAAGCAGCGGTAGCCCGCCCGGCCGCCCCATTGGAAATAATTAATAAATAATAATTAACATTTAATAATTAAGTGTTTGATTTATTTATTAAAAATTTGTTGCTATATATTAATTATTAAAACAAAAAAGCCCCCCACAACCCGGAGAGCTTTCAAATATCTTGTAACGACGATGCATGCATCGTTGCCACGGTTTACACCGTCATAATATCCTTTTCCTTGGCTTCAAGGACTGTGTCTACTTTCTTTGTGTTGTCATTGGTGAACTCCTGGATTTTTTCTTCCATCTTCTTGGCTTCATCTTCTGAGAGTCCTTCGTTTTTAAGGTCTTTGGTCATATCCATGGCGCTCTTGCGAACGGAACGGATAGATACTTTTGCCTGCTCAGCTTCCTGTTTTGCTTTCTTCACGATGTCGCGACGACGCTCCTCAGTCAATGGAGGAACGATGATACGAAGTACCTCGCCGTTGTTCACCGGGTTGAAGCCCAGATTAGCAGCCATAATGGCTTTTTCTATAACCGGAAGCATATTTTTATCCCAGGGCTGAACAATAATCTGTTTGGGATCCGGGGTGTTTATGTTTGCCACCTGGCTAATGGGTGACATCGATCCGTAATAGTCTATTTTTACGCCGTCGAGCATATCAGGAGTTGCTTTTCCGGCACGCAGTTTTTGAAATTCTTTTTCCAGAAAAGCAACGGCATTTTGCATGCCTTCTTTTGCTTCATCCAGAACCATCATCGCATCTTCAGTCATAATACAGGCTTTAAAATTTACACAAAAATAAGAAAATTCTATTTTCCTACGACAGTACCGCAGTTTTCGCCTGTTAAAACTTTACTAAGATTTCCTGGCGTATCCATATCAAAAACAATTACCGGAAGGTTATTTTCCTTACACATGGTAAAGGCAGTCAGATCCATAACCTTGAGTTCGCGACGAATGACCTCTTCAAATGAGATCGTTTCATAGCGTTTGGCATCGGGGTTTTTTTCGGGGTCGCTATCGTAAACGCCATCCACGCGGGTACCTTTAAGCATTACATCGGCTTTTACCTCCAGGGCGCGAAGTGTGGAAGTAGTATCAGTGGTGAAGAATGGGTTACCGGTACCACCTGCAATGATCAGCGTGTATCCTTCATCGAGATATTCCAGTGCTTTTTTTCCTGACATGGCCTCTGCCACGCGCTCGATGGGAAGCCCGGAGAGGAGCTTTACCTTAAGATCCTGCCTGGTAAGGGCGTCCTGTAGTGCGAGGCTGTTGATGGTAGTGGCCAGCATTCCCATATAGTCGCCCTGGACACGGTCGTAGCCCTGCCCGGCACCTGCCAGCCCCCGGAAGATGTTTCCACCTCCAATTACAATGGCGGTTTGTACTCCTGCTTTAACATTTTTCGCTATCTCCACAGCATAGTCTTCCAGGCGTTGAGGATCGATACCAAAACCTTGTTCGCCCATCAGCGACTCACCGCTGAGTTTTAATAATATCCTTTTATATTTCATTGTTCTTAGTTTATTGGTTCTGCACCAGGGCGTCCGTGGCAGTTTTTGTATTTTTTACCACTTCCACAAGGACAGGGGTCGTTACGTCCCACTTTTTTACCCACTTTTACAGGCTGCGCCTTCTCTTTTTGCTGTGTATCGCTATGCGATTGCGACAGCAGGTCGTTGCGTTCTGTTTTAAGCTGTTGTTTGTTAAGCGATTTTGGTTGTTGTGCCTCGCGAACAGTCGGGTCAACCATGGGCAGATTTCCTTTGATAAGGAACGATACAGTGTTTTTATTGATTTTCTGTATCATTGTTTTAAACAGTTCAAAGGATTCAAATTTGTATATCAGCAGCGGATCTTTTTGTTCGTAGCTGGCATTCTGGACCGATTGTTTGAGCTCATCAAGTTCACGAAGGTGGTCTTTCCATTCTTCGTCTATATATCCCAAAACAACACTTTTTTCTATTGCCAGTGGAATCTCCGTTTTAGGATTTTCGTACGATCTTTTAAGGTTTGCAACAATATTACGGGTTCTCCTTCCATCGGTGATTGGGATGGCAATATTTTCGTAGTGGCTGTGGTTTTCGACTACATTTTTGATGATTGGATAAGCTCTCTCAGCGATAAAATCCTGTTTTTTACGGTAATCTTCGTAAATAGTTTTGAAATATTCATCGGCAAGAGCGGAGCTGTTGGCTGCCAGGAACTCTTTATCGTCGATTTTAATATCTGCGCTAAGCACTGTAAGCATTTCCAGGCGGAATCCATCGGGGTCGCGTTTGTCCTGGAATTCAACGATAATAGCTTCGATGGTATCGTAGATCATATTTGCGAGATCCACGCCGAGACGTTCACCAAAGAGGGCATGTTTACGTTTTTTGTAAATCACATCACGCTGGCTGTTCATTACATCATCGTATTCAAGCAGACGTTTACGTACGCCGAAGTTGTTCTCTTCAACTTTTTTCTGTGCTCTTTCGATGGAGTTGGTGATCATGGAGTGTTGAATCTCTTCACCCTCCTGCAGGCCCAGGCGGTCCATAACCTTGGCAATACGTTCCGACCCGAACATACGCATAAGGTCATCTTCCAGACAAACGTAAAACTGTGAGCTACCGGGGTCCCCCTGACGGCCTGCACGACCACGCAGCTGACGGTCGACACGACGTGAGTCGTGGCGTTCGGTACCGATGATGGCCAGACCGCCGGCTTCTTTCACGCCGGGCCCGAGTTTGATGTCGGTACCACGACCAGCCATGTTGGTGGCGATGGTTACAACCCCGGGCTGCCCTGCATCGCGTACAATATCGGCCTCGCGGGCGTGTAACTTGGCATTGAGCACATTATGATTTATCTGTTTGCGCTTGAGCATCCTGCTGAGCAGCTCGGAGGTCTCCACGGAGGTAGTACCTACCAGTACCGGCCTTTTTTGCTGTACAAGCTTAACAATCTCGTCACTTACCGCATTGAACTTCTCCCGTTTTGTTTTATACACCAGATCTTCCCTGTCGTCGCGGGCAATAGGTCTGTTTGTAGGGATTACAACAACATCGAGCTCATAGATATCCCAGAATTCTCCTGCTTCTGTTTCGGCAGTACCTGTCATACCGGAGAGCTTACTGTACATCCTGAAGTAGTTCTGAAGTGTGATAGTTGCATAGGTCTGCGTTGCTGCTTCCACCTTCACATTTTCCTTGGCTTCAATAGCCTGATGCAAACCATCGGAATAACGACGACCTTCCATGATACGTCCGGTCTGTTCGTCAACGATTTTGACTTTATTTTCGATAATCACATACTCCACATCTTTTTCAAAAAGCGCATAAGCACGGAGCAGCTGATTTACAGTATGTACACGTTCTGACTTGAGTGAAAATTCGTTAAGAATTTCGGTTTTTTTCTGCATGATATCGCTCTCGGCGAGGTCTGATTTTTCCAGCTCTGCAATTTCAGCACCCACATCAGGAATATAGTAGAACGACTCATCGTTAACCATTTTATTCATGAGCTCAATACCTTTTTCTGTGGGATCCACAGAATTGACCTTTTCGTCAATCACAAAAAAGAGCTCATCGTCGATAATATGCATATGCTTGCCCTGTTCCCCGAGGTAGAAATTTTCGGTTTTCTGCATAAGTGCTCTCATTCCGGGTTCGGAAAGGAATTTAATCAGGGCTTTGTTTTTCGGCAAACCGCGGTAAGCTCTGAAGAGCAGTTCGGCACCTTTTTTCTCCTGTTCGGGAGTCGGGTTGTTGTGAAGAATCTGTTTTGATTCAGCGAGAATTTTTGTTACCAGCGCTTTCTGGTTGTTGTAGAGTTTTTCAACCAGCGGTTTATATTCATCAAATTCCTGGTCTTCACCTTTTGGTGTCGGCCCGGAGATAATGAGAGGTGTTCTGGCATCATCCACCAGTACGGAGTCAACCTCATCGACGATAGCGAAGTTATGCTTACGTTGCACAAGTTCGTTGGGGTCGCCGGTCATATTGTCACGCAGATAGTCGAAACCAAATTCGTTGTTGGTACCAAAAGTGATATCACAGTTGTATGCCTTTCGTCGTGCTTCGGAGTTGGGTTTATGCTTGTCGATGCAGTCGACCGAGAGTCCATGGAACTGGTAAAGCATACCCATCCATTCGGAGTCACGTTTAGCGAGGTAATCGTTTACGGTTACAATGTGGACACCATCGCCGGGCAGTGCGTTTAGGTAAACGGGCAGGGTAGCAACGAGGGTTTTACCTTCACCGGTAGCCATCTCGGCAATTTTACCCTGGTGTAGCACAGCACCGCCTATGAGCTGAACATCGTAATGAATCATGTTCCACGTCACCATATTTCCTCCGGCGAGCCATGAGTTATGATACACCGCCTTGTCGTCGTGGATTTCCACAAATTCGCTGTGCGCCGCCAGGTCGCGATCAAATTGCGTTGCTGTTACTTCGATGCGTTCATTATTGGCAAACCTTTCAGCGGTTGCTTTCACAACCGAAAACGCTTCAGGGAGGATTTCATCCAGGGTAGTCTGAATTTTGTCGTAGCGGTCTTTATCCAGTTTATCTATCTGGTTGTAGATATTCTCTTTTTCTTCCGGCATCAACTCCGGGTTATTCTCGATTTTTTCTTTGAGCTCTGCAATGGTGTTATCGATATCCGCAACAGCATTTTTGATGGTTTCCTTAAATTCAAGGGTCTTTTGCCTTAACTCATCATTGTTGAGTTTTTGAATTTCGGGATAGACAGCGATTACCTTGTCTTTATAGGGGGCCAGTGCTTTTAAGTCACGCTGGGCTTTGGTTCCGAACAGGTTTTTTATAAAGTTTGCCATGGTTTATATATTACAAATGACGTAAAAAAGTGCTTTGCGGGAGTCAAAAATCGTTCCGTGAAAGTGAAACTGACGTAATGACATGGCCTGCAAAAGAACAAAGATAAAAAAAGTGCTCTGATTTTCTTCAAAGCACTTTCTTTTCAGTTTGGTGATCGTTAATATTCATCTTCATGGAAGAAAAAATCCTCCTTAGTAGGATAATCCGGCCAGATGTCTTCGATGCTGTCATAAACATCACCTTCATCTTCAATTTCCTGTAGGTTTTCAATAACCTCCTGAGGTGCGCCGGAACGAATACTGTAATCAATAAGCTCTTCTTTGGTACAAGGCCAGGGAGCATCTTCCAGCTTTGAAGCTAATTCAAGTGTCCAGTACATATGAATTTTTAATTTATTTATTGAATTATTAACCCGAAGGGATTTTTTGCAAAAATAATTTTTTTTCGAAACCAGTCAACAGTTTTTTTGATTTGAAAGAAAAAAAATCTCATCAGGATTTAATACACGGTTAATTATCTTTTTTCTTCTGGCAACCAGGGAGTTTGTGTGATACCGTTAAAGGCTGCTACCCTGCGACTGATAACGAAGAGGTAATCGGAAAGTCTGTTAAGGTATTTTACTACCAAAGGATTAATGGTTTGTTCTTCCATCAGTCTGACCACAAGTCGTTCAGCACGGCGGCATACAGTGCGTGCCACATGGATGCATGATACGGCAGGGTGCCCGCCGGGAAGGATAAAGGTTGTCAGTTCGGGCAGTTTATCGTTCATGACATCAATGGATTTTTCCAATGTATCAATATCCTTTTCTCTCAACGGGGGCAGCGATTCTGTGTCGGCATTTTCATCAGCTGCCACCCAGGCTTCGGCAGTAAAAAGGCGTTCCTGGATATGAATAAGCTCTTCGCGAAGGTCTTCTTCAATGTTATGATCGCGTATAACGCCAACAAAAGCAACCAGTTCATCGATGGTGCCATAAGCCTCCACACGGATATGTGACTTGGGGACACGCGATCCGCCTAATAGCGAGGTGTTGCCTTTATCGCCCCCTTTTGTATAAATCTTCCACTCTTTTTCCGGCATATTAGTCTTCTTTCATTAAAATATCCGCATACATATCAATGGTTCGCGGGTTTTCATTTATTTCGTCCGACTCCACAATGCCATCGCGCAAACGAATAATTCGATGGGCATGCAGGGCAATATCTTCCTCATGGGTTACCACCACAATGGTGTTGCCTGCTTTGTGGATCTCTTCCAATAAACCCATAATCTCATAAGATGTTTTGGTGTCGAGGTTTCCGGTTGGTTCATCAGCGAGAATCATGGAAGGATTGTTTACCAGAGCCCTGGCAATAGCCACACGCTGGCGCTGCCCTCCGGAGAGCTCGTTGGGGCGGTGATCCATACGATCGGCAAGCTTAACCTTTGTAAGTGCATCTTTAGCATTCTCCATGCGGTCGTTTTTATTGTAACCGGCGTAAATCTGTGGCAACATTACGTTCTCCAGTGCCGTGGAACGTGGCAAAAGGTTAAAGGTTTGAAAAATGAAACCGATTTCCTTGTTTCGGATTTCAGCCAGCTCATTGTCATTCATTTTGCTTACATCGCTTCCGTTGAGGAAGTAGCTTCCTCCTGTGGGCGTGTCGAGGCATCCCAGAAGGTTCATAAGCGTACTTTTACCGGATCCCGAGGGACCCATCAATGCAACAAATTCATTTTTCTTTATGGATACGGATATC
>CAZQNY010000071.1:0-15891 GCA_964594665.1 uncultured Bacteroidales bacterium | reverse complement strand
TAATAACACAGAAACCGGAAAAATGTTGTGTGACGCCTGATGTTGAAAAAATATTTGTTTTTCCCTGTTTCTTAGCATTAGATTCAATAAATTTGAAGCAAAATTACACTTCTTTTTAATTGTATAAAGAAGTTTATGTTAAACCCACATAAAAAAGCACTGATTTGGGAAAAATAGCTAATGTCGGAAACAAAGGAAAAGGCATTCGCTCGGATTGTTTTGTGAGCCTTGAGCTAACAACCTCCGGCGGCCTCGATATTGCCCTTCAAAGTAAGGTGCAGGTCCTTTTTGGAAAAAGTATCCTTCAACAGGTACGGGATATATTGCAGTTTTTTGAAATTGAAAACGCAAAAGTAAGCATAGAAGACACCGGTGCATTGCCATATGTTATCGCTGCACGCCTTGAAGCGGCTGTAAAAATGGTTATGAAAACATCAAAATGCTGGCTGCCGCCAATGTTGCCGCAGAATGCGTATGGCACCTGCAAAGACCGTCGTCGTTTTTCACGGCTCTACCTGCCCGGGAATACACCCCGCCTGTTTGTAAATGCCGGAATCCACTGCCCCGATGGAGTAATTCTCGACCTGGAAGATGCTGTGGCTCACGATAAAAAGCATGAAGCCCGCTTTGTTGTACGTAATGCCCTGCGTAGCTGCGATTTCTATGGCGCGGAGCGAATGGTGCGAATTAATCAGATACCCAAAGGCCTTGAAGATCTCGACTATGTGATTCCTCATAATGTGAATCTCTTGCTGGTACCTAAATGCGAATCTGCCGACCAGATACAACAGGTGAATACTGAAATTGCACGCATCAGAAAAGAGCAGAATATTGAACATGATGTGTGGCTGATGCCTATTATCGAAAGTACCATGGGCGTGGAAAAGGCATTTGAGATTGCCTGCGCGGAAAATGTTGTGGCTTTGGCTGTCGGACTGGAAGATTTTACCGCCGACCTGGGTACGCGCCGTACCGAAGAAGGTACTGAGTCGTTCTATGCCCGGACTCGCGTGGTAAACGCATGTAAAGCTGCCGGTATTCAGGCTATCGACTCTGTTTACTCCGATGTTTCAAATATGGAAGGCCTGCGCGAAAATGTTCTCCGTTCAAAAGCTCTCGGTTTTGACGGAATGGGATGCATACACCCTCGCCAGATCGCTGTGATAAACAAATCTTTTGGTCCCGACGAAAAAGAAATCGAAAAGGCAAAGAAAATTGTTATCGCTTTTGATGAAGCTACGGCCAAAGGCCTTGGTGTGGTGTCGCTGGGATCAAAAATGATTGACCCTCCCGTGGTAAAACGCGCTCAGAGAACAATTGAAATGGCTATGGATATGGGATTATTAGCTAAAACCTGGAAAGAAGATTATTATGAAGAAATACGATAAGCTGGTTAAAAATGCAGTGGGACGTATGGTTCCCACTGAAGTGAACGGTATCCCCATGGAGCCTTTTAAAGGTGTTGGGAAACATCGCCCCACAGGAAGAAAATTTGCCCCTACAATCCCTACCTGTATCGACTACCCTGATGATGGAAATAAGGTTGTGGATTCGCTGGCAAAAGCACTGGAACTTTGTGGTATCAAAGATGGAATGACCATCTCTACACACCATCACCTGCGTAATGGCGACCTGGTATCCAATGAGGTGTTTCATGAAGCTCATAAGCATGGTGTAAAAGATCTTGTATGGCTGCCCTCAGCATCGTTTCCCTGTAATGCTGATCTGTTGCCTTACCTTGAAGATGGCACCATTAACCGTATTGAAGGCAGTATGAACGGCCCGCTGGGGCGGTTCTGCTCCGAAGGAAAAATGAAAGGGACTGCAGTGCTCCGTTCACATGGTGGCCGTGTACAGGCTATCCAGGATGGCGAGGTGAAAATTGATATCGCTGTTCTCGTGGCTCCTACTGCCGACGCATTTGGTAACGCAAAAGGTACCGGAGGACCCTCTTCCTGCGGCGTGCTTGGCTACGGATTTGTCGATCACCTGTTCGCAGAGAAAGTTATCGTTGTTACCGATAACCTGGTCGATTTCCCCTGCTACCCCATGGAACTCTATGGCAACTATGTCGATTATGTGGTTGTAGTTGATAAAATTGGTATCCCCGAGAAGATTATCTCCGGAACAACACGCATCACCAAAAGCCCCGACCGCCTCTACCTGGCTGAATTAACAGCCAAAATGATGGAGGTAACAGGAATGCTCCACGACGGTTGCTTTATGCAGGCCGGTGCCGGTGGTACCTCCCTGGCCATTGGATGGTATGCCCATCAGATCCTTAAGGAAAAAGGCTGGAAATGCCGCCTCGGTTTTGGTGGCTCCACAGGCTATATGGTGAATATGATGGAAGATGGTGCCATGGAATACATCCTCGATGCACAGGCCTTTGACCTTGATGCTATCCACTCCATCGAAAATAATCCTAACCATATTCCTTATCCGGTGTTTAATGCCTATAACTACCACTCGAAAGGGAACCTTACCAGCATGATGGATATTATGATCCTCGGTGCTACAGAAGTGGATGTTAACTTCAATGGTAATGTGGTGACCCATTCTGATGGTCTGCTGCTTCATGGTATCGGTGGCTGGCAAAACTGTCTTCATGCCAAAAACGTAATCCTCCCGGTGCCGTTGTTCCGCGACAGAATGCCCGTTATAAAGGATGCCGTAACAACAATTACAGGTCCCGGATCAATGGTCGATGTAGTGGTTACGGAAAGAGGTATCGCGGTGAATCCAAAACGTACCGACCTTATCGAAAAAATAGAGGCCGCCGGATTGCCACTCAAAACAATTGAGGAGCTTAAGGCTGAAGCGGAAGCAATCTGTGGTGTTCCCGATAAACCTGAACTCGACGATGAAATCGTTGCTGTTATTAAATGGGTCGACGGAACCATCATTGATGCAGTATATAAAGTGAAATCTTAGAACGTTTAACTGATATTTTGACGGCATGCAGTGCTGATGCTGTATGCCGTTTTTATTTTTATGAAGAATAAAGAATCGTTGACATCGCTGTTCCGGAATTATTTTGGTATTCTTCCGGAAAATATTCATCCTCTGCCGGGAGCCGGATCTGACAGGAGTTATTTTCGTCTTACCGGAAAAACACAATCTGCAATAGGTGTTGTCGGAACGGATGAAACAGAAAACAGGGCTTTCCTGACCTATACACGCCATTTTTCCCAACAGGGCCTTCCTGTTCCTGCCCTTTATGCTGTCAGTGATGATCAGATGTGCTACCTGCTGGAAGATCTTGGCGATGATGCCCTTTTTGACATCCTTTTGAATGAGAAGGAATTTGCAGTTGATTCCAATGCGGTAATTTTTCTTAAACGTGCACTCTGTGATTTGTCACGTTTTCAAACGGAAGGCCACCTCGGGCTTGATTATAGCGTTGCATTTGCTTCACCATCCTTTGATATTCGCACGGTGATGTGGGATCTGAATTATTTCAAGTATTGTTTTCTGAAGCCTTTAGGGATTGTTTTCTCTGAGGATCTTCTGGAAAATGAGTTCGAAACCCTGGCTCAGCGTTGCATCTCTCTGCCTTCGGATTTTTTTATGTTCCGCGATTTTCAGTCACGTAACATAATGATTGCCCCCCGTGGCTTGCGTTATATTGATTATCAGGGCGGTCGCCGCGGACCCCGGGCATACGATGTGGTGTCGCTGCTATGGCAGGCGCGGGCAGCAATACCCCAAAAGGTCAGGGAGGAGCTTGTGGAATATTATATCTCTGTCAATGAGGGTGAGCTGGGTCAGAGCGACGAAGCGTTTCGTAAGGGGCTGAGCAATGTTGCTTTGTTGCGTACTCTTCAGGTGCTGGGTGCATATGGCTTCCGCGGGATGACAGAAAAGAAGCTTCACTTTATCAAAAGTATTCCGCCGGCGATGGATAACCTTCGGTCGTTGCTTGGTGATACTGCGCTGTGGAAGGGCTTGCCACATTTGCGGTCGTTGGCAGAAAGATTGTGCGCGATGCCCCGTTTTAGCCATGCAGGGCATCACGGCAAGCTTCGTATACACCTCTCCAGCTTCAGCTACAAAAAAGGTTATCCCGACGACCCGGGTTTGAACGGGGGCGGTTTTGTATTCGACTGCCGGGCATTGCCAAACCCGGGAAGACTCCAGCAATACAAACATCTTACCGGTATGGATAAACCTGTTATCGACTACCTGCAGCAGTATCCGCAGGTGGAGGAATTTGTTCAACACGCATCAGCAATGGTTTGCAGTGCCGTTGATAACTATCTGGATCGTGGCTTCTCTGATCTCTCCGCAGGATTCGGATGCACCGGAGGACAGCACCGGTCGGTATATTGCGCCGAACAACTCAGCGCCATTATTGATTCCCGCTACAACGTGGAAATAATCCTCACTCACAGGGAACAATAATTATTCTCCCTTGTTATTGCTCTGAGAATGGTATCTGTTATGAGTAAAGAGATGTGTAAACGGGATAAAAAACAACGGAAGGTGAAAAACCCTGAGTTCCGTTGTAAAAAATGTACCCTCGAAGCGGATAAAAAGAAACACCTTTGCAAACCGGAAAAACTTTAATTTTTCCTTTATCATCCTAATGTGAATTCGTACCTTTGTAGCTAAACAGAAAAACTATGAAGGTCTTTATCCCTGCCGCAGGAAAAGGAACCCGCCTTGGAATACTTACCAGTGAAAAACCTAAAGCCCTTGTGGAAATCGCAGGGAAACCCATGCTCTTTCACCTGATAAACAAGCTTAAAGATGCCGGATTTACGGAATTTGTCGTGAATGTGCATCACCGTGCTGCTATGATTGAAGATTATCTGCGAAAGCATAATAATTTTGATGTGGATATACGTATTTCAGATGAAAAAGGTCAATTACTCAATACCGGTGGCGGACTGGTAAAAGCAGCATCACTGTTCGAAGGTGATCAGCCCTTTTTGGTTCATAATGTGGATATTCTCACAGACCTGGATTTAAAAGCATTTTATGATCAGCATATTCAGGAAAATAATGATATATCGTTATTGGTTCAGAAAAGGGAGACCAGCAGGTATTTGCTTTTTGATGCTCAAATGTACCTCCGCGGATGGGAAAACCGAAGTACCGGTGAGCAGATTCTGCATGATCAGTCAGAGGGCCTTATTCCCTATGCTTTCGGTGGGCTGCATGTTGTGAATCCCGGAATTGCGCATGTCCTGAAGCCTGCCGGAGAAAAGAAATTTCCCGTTATACCTCAATATATACGAAACTGCAAGGCTTTAAAAATTAAAGGTTTACGGATGCCGTATGCGTACTGGATTGATATGGGTAAACCGGAACATCTCAAAAGTGCAGAAAAATATCTTTATAATATAAAATAACAGCCCTCATGTCAACATTCCTTGAAAACCTGGTTCATAAACTTATCAATGAATACTCCGGCAACATGGAGTCGGTGTGTGTGGTGTTGCCCAACCGCCGCGCCCGTGTATTTTTAAAACATGCATTGGAAAAAGCTATTGATAAACCTGTTTGGATGCCCGAAGTGTTCGGGATGGAGGATTTTATCGCCCGCGTTTCAGGAAAGAATATTTTGTCGTCGTTTTCATTGCTCTTTGAACTCTTTCAGGTGCGCAAAAAACTGGAGTCACAAAACCGTACTATCGATGAATTTATCCATTGGGGGCATATAATTCTAAGCGATTTTAATGAAATTGACCTGTATGAAGTTGATGTTGATGCATTGTTTGATAATCTTAGTGAGGTAAAAGCCATTGAAAAATGGCACCCCGGAGAAGAATTAACTGATATGGAGCGAAATTATTTGTATTTCTATGCTTCATTAAAAAAATACTATTACGCATTAAAGGAACATCTTGGTAAAAAGAATCAGGCCTGGCAGGGAAATGCTTTTCGGCATGTCTCAGAGAATATTGATTCTCTGGCAAAAGAAATGCCGTGGCAGAGAATTATTTTTGCCGGTTTTAATGCGCTTTCTGCATCTGAAAAAAATATTATTTCTTATTTGGAAAAGAATGATCTCGCTGAATCTGTTTTTGATGCTGATGAATACTACCTTAATGACCCCCGGCAGGAAGCAGGCATGTTTCTCAGGGAGCTGCAAAAGAAGTACAAACCCGGGGAATTTTCTTATGTTTCCAATGGCTTTAAGAGCAAAAAGAACATCAGCATCGTTCGGTCGGCAGGAAAAATAACAATGGCAAAATCAGTAACCCAACTACTGCAACAACTGCAGATAACTGAAAATGCCGACGACAGTGCCCTGGTGCTTGTTGATGAGAATTTGCTGATTCCGGTTATTAGTGCTGTGCCGGAGAGTATTGGAGCTTACAATGTTACCATGGGTTATCGCTTTACCGATTGTGCTGCCGCTGATTTTATCTCTGCTTTTCTGGAACTCTATGCAAATGCTGAATATAACAGCCAGACTTATGGTCGTAAAACCTATTTTCATCGTTTCCTGATACAGGTTTTTAATCATCCCTACATGCAGTTTGTTCCTGGCTTTTCTGTTCTGGCGATGCAAAAACTTATAATTGCTATCAGAACAAAAAATCAGGTTATGTACTCTGTAGAGGATTTAATGGCTCTCGATGTAGACCTGTCGGAGGCTTTGATCTCTTTGCCGGGAGCTGTGCCGTCATCGCCACAACAGGTTATGGAAAGGCTTAAAAGGGTGTTTTTATCGATCCATGATGTAATGGTCAGTAAAAGTATGGCAACAGGAGAGCAAAAGCTTGATTACGAATTTGTTTGCCAGGCAATAGCCTTTTTAAATAAACTTTCCGATCTGGTAGATGAATTTCCTGATGTGGAGAATATCCGGATATTGAAAGTTGTAGCACAACGGATGATGCAGGATGTGAAGGTGCCTTTTGTTGGTGAACCACTGTCAGGATTGCAGGTTATGGGTATGCTCGAAACCAGGACCCTGGATTTTAAAAATGTTATATTGCTTTCAGTAAATGAAGGACTGCTTCCGGCGGCAAAGAGCTATAAATCACTGATTCCCTATGATCTGAAACGCCATTTTGGTATTCCCGGGTATCATGAAAAGCAAGCCGTTTTTGCCTATCACTTTTATCGGTTACTGCAAAATGCGGAAAATATTTACTGCCTCTATGATACCAGTGCCGAACAGATGGGAAAAGGTGAACCCTCCCGTTTTCTGCTTCAGCTACAACAGGAATTGCCACGCTATAATCCTCAAATAACAATAAAAACATACGACCTTCAGGATAGTGAGATTCCGGAAGTGGGAGAGCCCTTAAAGGATATTTCAAAATCACCGGAGATACTACACGATCTTTCTGCTCTTTTTGAACGGGGCCTGGCACCTACAACGCTGAATACCTATCGCAACTGCCCCCTGAAATTCGCTCTACACCATGTAATGAACGTAAAGGAACACGATGAAGTAGAGGAGTCTGTAGATCATCGAACATTTGGTCTCACCGTGCATAAAACCCTGGAAGAACTTTATAAACCTTTGTTGAATAAGATTCTTGTGGCTCAGGATTTGGATCATATGCTAAAAGATTGTGAAACGGTTTTGCGCAAGGCTTTTGACACAGAGTATGCTGTAAATGCTGTTGACCATGGCAAAAATATGCTCGCTTTTAATGCAGCTCTTACCTTCGTTCGTCGTGCGCTGAGGTTTGAACGGAAACGTATCAGCGATGGTAATGAGATTATTGTTACCCACCTGGAGGAAAAATTAATTGTCAACCGTGAAATAGCACTTCCCAATGACAAAACTGTTAGTGTGCTTTTTAAAGGTACGGCCGACAGAATTGAAAAATGTAACGGTGTTACGGTGGTTATAGACTATAAAACGGGTCGTGTTGATAATGTAAAATCGAAAAAGGCTGATCTGCTGGCGGTGCTGTCTTCTATTACCATGAATAATAACATCGATTTTCAGCTGATGATGTATAGCTGGTTGTATTTTTATTCCCGTAAGGAAACGCAGGTGCCAAATGCCGGTGCCTGGGCGTTGAAGCTGGCTTCCGACCCATTGAAAATGCTCTCTTTCCCGGATGTTACTGATGCCTTAAGCCTGATGGAGACTTTTTCTGCCTTTCTGGATGAGGTTATCGTAGAAATGTTGGATGACGATGAGCCTTTTACAAAAACTACTGACATAAAGAATTGCTCATATTGCCCGTTTGCCGGCCGCTTGTGCCAGCGCGATACATTGTAAGGCCTATTGGGAATTATTCCTCAATGATAATGGCCTCGTAAGTGAAGAGTTCCGCTTCTTTCCACCCGTCATATTCCAGTCCTGCCTTGTCATGGCTGCAATGGCGCAGCATCTCCTCCCGCCCCCAGCCGGTTTCTGTGGCTACCTGTGGTAAAAATGTGCCTGACTGGTAACCATTTTTTATGTAAATACCGTGCTTTCCGGGAATAAATTCCTCCGGAGATGAGATCTTTTGCAAGGGTGTTAGAATACTGATTTCAATATCAATATCTTCCAATTCCTCTTCTTTTAAGGGTGTAAACCGGTTGTCGTTAAAGGCTGCTGCCAGTGCCATCTCCCTGACGACCTGGTGCAGCGCTTCTCTGCCGCCAAACCGGCCAATGCAACCACGAAGTCTTCCGTCCTTTTTTAGGGTTACAAAGGCACCACAGGGCGTATCAAATATCTTGTGGTCAGGGGCCGTAGCCTTTTTGTTGGAAAATGCCATGGCGATAGTGTTGCGGGCATATGCAAGCAAGTCCTCTTCTTCTGCCGCTGTAAGGGAGAAGCTTTCGTCTTTTGTACCTTCTTTAAGTACAATGGCATGGTAACCCACAACCTGCCGTTTGTCACCATACTTTGGATGATCGCCGGAGTTGGTGTACGCCAGGTGATCATATTGCAGGTTATGGTTTCCTGTGGAGAGGTATAGCAGCGTGAGTATGGATGTCCATCCGCATGCTGAGGTGGCCAGTTCAGGAACGTTTTCCCTGGCATGTCCGCTGAGTGTCGCCAGAAACTGTTCCGGATTATTGGTAAGAATGCTCTCAGCCGTCTCCCCATCAACCCTGTTGGCATCAGCCCAGCCGGGGTAATGACTGAAATCACTGCTTATGACAAAGAGATTGTCTTCATCGAACCATGGACTTAAGGCCTCTGCCAGCAGCTTACAGTCGCTGAGACTTTGTGTGGTGACCACAATGGGTACCACAGGTGGAATATTATCCCCGAAAATATATTGCAAAAAGGGTAGCTGAACCTCAAGAGAGTGCTCCTGACGATGCGCCTCGGGCAGGTAGGTGAAAAGTGATTCTGAGGACATTAATTTTTTGATAACCTCCTGGTCTGCAGGCACTGGTCCCAATGGCGTTGCATAATTCCCCGGAGTGTAAATTGATGCTCCTGCGTGTGTGGTATGGTGACTGCTGGCAAGAATAAAAATCCGCTGAGGAGGTTTTGCGGGATCTATGCATGCATAGGCTCTGGCAGCGGTTTCTCCGGAGAAAACATAACCGGCATGGGGAACAATCAGTGCCCTGATATTTTCCTTCCGGATACCTTCTGCTGCAGAAAAACATTGCAGCAAATCCTGTTTTAAAACATTTTGATCGGCACTGTAGAACCTTCCTGCAGCTACGGCATGCCTGTTGCACCCGTCTTCCTGCGCTTGGGTCCCTGGAGCGGTAAAAAATCCCATAATAAGTAGTATTATCCCGGCGTATATCGGCAAGGTGTTCATCTTAACAAAGATAATATACCCAATTTTGGGAAACAAAAAATCCCGGCCAGAAATGACCGGGATGTTTATTGGAATTTAAGTCGTCCTATTTCGTTGTAAAAAATTGTGGCTTGAATTCCATCTGTATCCAGCCAAACTGCGCAAATTCGCTGGTGCCGGGTGTGACTTTTTTAAGTTTTTCCATCGACTCGGTAGGCATCATAAAGCTATATCCCGCTTTAAGAATAACCTGTTTTGTGAATTTATGCACAAATACCAGATCCACTTCCGAACCCAATGCTTTATCCACTGCTGTTCCTGATGCCAGAAAACCCTGATCAAGCATGAAATTGTGGTAGGTGGCCTGAATCTTATTCTTCTTCTTGTTGAAACCATACTCAACACGCACAATGATATCGTTGATGCCTGCGCCATGCTTCGATGGTAATCCAAAGAAGTCCATGTATCCAAGATATTTATGTCCCGGACCGGTAAGTGTGTTAAAGGTATTGTCCTCTGAAGAAGGATTCTCAGGATCAAAACTGGTTCCTGAATAGTGATCGTATCCGGCAAAAATAGTCATCCCTTTGGCGGGTTTTACAGAAGCCATGATATTGTAGAAATTGGCATTGATAGCCTTCTCCTTGTTATTTGTGCCTGTCTGATAATAAAAAGCACCTTCGAGACCAAACATGCCTTTATTGTATTTGATATATGGCCCCAGGGTAGTTCTGTAGAGAATTTCCTGAGGATATTCAACAACATTACCGGCAGTATCAACGCCATCAGCTTTCTGATGCCCGTCGTATACTGCTATAAATGATATGTTCAAGGCATTGTCCAGAAGCTTCTGGTTCAGCCAGAGGTGAGTCATGTTTTTGTATTGCGATGCCCTGAGGTCGTAACTGGTACCAAAAGCATCAAGCTCAGCAGAAGTGTTATTGTTAACCGATAACCCGGCAATAGCAGTAAAACCACCATTCTTGTATTTTAGCCGTGCAGCATCATGAACCTCTCCATAGGTACGCCAGTCTCCGTTCGCAAATAAACGGGCATCATCGTATGTGATTTCCTGGCGACCAACCTGTATGCTCAGATCATTGTTGAAATGATAAATACCATAACCCTCGTACAGGCCAATGCCCATATTATCTGATTTCCATTTATCCTCACCCCAGATGCGTGCATCCTGAAGTGTTGCTCTGATTTCAAACTTCGATTCTTTATAATCAAAGGTTATCCGGCTGCGCTGACCAATCATCCAAAAGTCATTGCTCGCTTCTGTAGGCAGTGTTTTGTACCCGTCACGATATTCTGCCCTTGTTCTGAACTGGCCACTTACAGTAAACTGTGCCTGTACCTGTGTGATACCCAGGAGCATTACTGCCAGTATAAGTACTTGCTTAATTCTGTTCATAGTCTGTGTTTTTGATTTTAAAGAGAAATTAACATCCGCCTTCTTCTTCCTGTGCTACTGCAGGTGTGGCAACGGCTTCTTCATCCACAACATATTCGTAACCTTTAATCTTTTTCTTGCTAAAAGCATGATATTTCTTCGCATCGCGCTCTTTCATCAAACCATTCATAAAACCATTGGCGCCATATAACAACGACTTGGCATCATAACCAATGAGGTTGAGGTATGCTGTTACAAACGAACTGTGCTGTCCTGTAAAACAATATGGAACAACAGTTTTGTCGGTTGGCAGTGTGCTTAGGTATGTTGCACGTGCTAAGGATTTCTTAGGCTGATACTGAATGGCACCGGGGATATGGCCTTTGTCGTAAAGTGCAGGAGGCCAGTAGTTTACGATATAGTAATTTTCACCATTTGTAAATAGATCCTCTGCCTTAACAGTGTATTTTTTAAACCCGTCGTTGAGGAGTTTTATGGCACGCTCACGTAAAATAGCATAACCATCGGTTTTGGTCGTCATAACCTGTGGATATGGGCTTACTGAAGCTTTGGGGTTTGGTGTCATCTCTAATTGATCTGCGTATTTGTTGCTAATGTTCTTAAGCCATTTTGTTTCTGCAAAAGACTCATCCCATGAGCTCATACCCCATTTCATGTCGTATACATTGTCATATCCGAGCATACGTAGGATGGCAGTAGAAAATCCTGCTGATTGCCCGGTATAACAAACAATAACGATTTTTGGAAAACTTGCCGCATCGATAGTGTTTTCAAAATGATCTACCAGTTTCGACATGGGAATGTTCTTCGCCCCTTCGATATGTCCTTTGCTGAAGTCTGATGCCTTGCGAATATCAATAATGTGATAATACGCCATGTTTTCATGTACTTCTGTGGGCTCGATCATAGTCGGTACGATCTTGTTGTTGATCAGATCGCCCGAATTTTCGATGTATGTTATCAGGGTTTCAAACTGATCAGTGGCCTGTTCAACTTTTGTTACTGCTTCTTCAGGGGTTTTGTTACTGTTTCCTCCGCAACTTCCCAGCGTAAGTGCAAGTGCTAAAAACAAGCTCGCTAATAGCCAATTGATTTTTTTCATAGTCGTTGTTTTGATGTTGTATTTAAGTATTAATCTATATAGATGTATGTATATGTAATTTCAAAATTATAGCGGGTAATAAAGCATGTTATATATTTAAATGTTTTATTATCCGCTAGTTATTAACGTTTTAAAGGGAGAATTGTTTAGCATCCTCCTGCAACCGGTGTAGCCGTCTGTTTCATAATAGGTTTTGGCGGCGGTGGTGCGGCAGTACCTTTGTTTGAGAAAAATTTAGAATAATCAAATTTTGCTTTTTCTTCAAAATACCGGTTGTACTTTGGCCTGTAGTTTTTAATCACATTTTCACGTGCAAAGTCATAACCTCCTGCAAGAATCAGAAGGTCGTTAAAGCCTGCATTTCTCAGGATAATCCATCCCTGCACGGCTTCGCGTTCAGTTTGTGCTACCAGTACAATGGGCTTTTCAGCCTGTTTCATCTGGCGTATACATTTATGGCACAGAATTTTATCCACGGGCATATTTATCGATCCTTCGATATGATGGATGTCATACCGATCCTGATGGCGCAGGTCGATGAACATCACCGACGGTTCACTTTTAGCCAACTCTTCATGGAGCTGTTGCAAAGAGAAATAGTGATTTTTTGAAAATTCCATTCTGCCATCGATCTCTCCCGGGGGAATATTTCCTGTGGAATTTGATGTAGTAATAAAGCCCAGAAGAATTACTACCAGTGCAGATAATGCAGCTATACTTATTTTATTTGCTTTCATGGTTTTATCTTTTAGCATCCTCCTTCCACTGCAATAACTTTCGGGGCTACAGGAGCTGCTATTTTAGCCTTTCCTTTAGTGTCGACGCCCTGAAAATATTTGGCAGCTTTGGCTCTGAAGTTATACATATCAACTTTGTGTTTATATACCGGATCCCTTGGGTTTAGCTGTTCATGATTTTCATCAAATATCAGCGTGAAGAATTCATTAAGTCCACCCTGAAGAATCCTGACATTGTCGATCCCGGCCTGATGAAGCAATATATAGGCGTCCTCAGTAATCACGCCACTATTGGAGTAAATAACAACCTCTTCTTTGCTGCGGAAGAAACTCCTCCATTGCGGGTTGAGAATATCTTCCAACGGAATATTAATGGCTCCGGGCATAGCGAATGATTCAAACGCTTCTGCATCGCGTACATCTACCAACGCAGGCGTGAATTCGTTATGCATAAGTTTAAATGCCAGCTCATCGGTGTGAATAAAGCGATCCTGATTTTTTAGTACCTGATCCACCTCCTGTGCAAATGATATACTGCCCATGTTTTTGCGTTCCGCCGGGATGAAAAGCACAATTACGCCAACAATGACAAGGATTACTGCTGCAAAGGCATTGGAGAATTTTCTTCCTTCAGAGAGGTTCACGCCGTTAATTTTGTTTTCAATGCGACGGGTGATAATAAATGCTGCCAATGCCATGATTATCAGCAGAAATGCAAATACCCCCTGCGACATGCCCAGGGTATCATAGATTTTTATTGGCCCCAGTGCACTGCTGGTATGAAGCCCCTGAAATGCAGGGTATGCTTCAGCAAAGATTAATACACCGATTAAAATACCTCCAATGAAGAACATGGCGTCGATTTTTCCAGTTGCAGCACCTGCAAGGCTGGTTCCGGGGCAAAATCCACCCACAACAAATCCTACTCCCATGATCACGCCTCCAACAATTGTGCTCCATAGAAAGGTGGGGTTGATATATACCATTTTTATATCAATGATACCGAAATAATTCATTAGAATAAGCCCGGACATGGCTGTTACTGCTGCGGTAAAGAATACTCTTAAAACCACAAAGTCGTAGCCATAAAATACTCCTGCCAGTTTGCGGGAACTGCCAAATCCGGCCTGCTCAAGAATAAAGCCAAACAAAACACCCAGTATTACTGCGATGATAAGGTTGAACTCGCTGCTTATGATGCCATAGGGTACTAATGGTCCCATAGTTTTTGTTTTTAAAATTTATAGCCAAAGTTTTTTAAAGATCCACGCCACCAGATATCCGGTGCCAAAAATGGATATCATCGACAGATACCCTGCTGTGGATAATACTGCCATGCCACTTAAGGCTGCGCCACTGGTGCATCCGCGCCCAAACTGTGCGCCAATGCCGAAAAGTATTCCGCCCAGCACTGCCATCATTAATCGGGTGCCATTTTTTATGCGAGGCCCCTTTTCAATGGTGAACTTCATCCGATCAGAAACAATACCCGAGAAGTTTGCACCGATGATTAATCCTACAGCCAGAAATACCAGCCACGATACCATCGGGTTCTTCTCTTCTCCGGTATATTTACTATAAAAAACCGATTCCGCTGCATGCTCCGGCGCCACATTGTCGACCGCAGCAACTACAACGCTTTTCATTGCTCCACTGGCTCCCAGTCCTCTTCCTGATAAATAAAAGGCTGCAAGTAATACCAGCCCCAGGAGTAATCCTGCCAGATACGGATTCATGTATTTTGTTGTCTTCTCCATAACCATACTATTGTGGATTATCCAAATTTTGTGTCTCTTTTTGCGTCTCATCAGCATTCTCTTCCTCATCGTCCTCTACATCTTCCCATCCCGTGATCATCGCCTTCAGGTTTGAGGTTACTGTGGTGCCCGTAGTGATAAGATAAAGGTGTACAATAACAAACATGATCAGGATGAACGCTCCTGCTGTATGTACAATACCTACGCGTTCAAGGCCTTCTATATTGATCGACTCAATGCTGTTACCCTGCGGATAGCGATAAAACATATATACCAGCCCGGAAACAACCATTACGGGAATGATCAGAATCTTTAACCCCAGATATACGATCCTTTGCAATGGATTTAATTTGCTGATGGTCGTCTTTTTGGTAGGGTGGGGGGCATTGCGAAAAATACCGGTAATATAAAACTCTATCTGTGCCTTCAGGTTTTTTACTGTGGGAATATAGTTCCGCCACTGATCAGTAACAAAATGCCAGAATATCGCCAGTCCAATAAGCCCGATAAATGACCATGCGGCTATATTATGCCAGCGAACCGCTGTTTCGAAACCAAATAAATTGAATGAACTGTGAATCTCAAAGCCTGTAAGCGCCAGGAAGAAAATTAATGCTGCCTGCGACCAGTGCCAGAATCGTTCAAAACGATAATATATATAGACTTTCTTTGTGTGACTGGGTTTCATATGCGTTTGGTTTATGCGTTATTATTTTTTCGTGAGAAGAAAATTCTGAGACCGCCATGTGTGGCTACGCCCAAAAGACTGAGAATGATCAGAATAAGACCGCCTTTTTCCACAGTAGCATTGTAGTTCCGGCCCGGCATATAAAAGTCATCCAGACCTTCCAGTCGCCCGCCCTCGCGGGTGTGGCATTCTTTACAGGTTACAGCATCCTCTGCCGGCGCGACCATATGGCTGAGTATCAGCGTCATCTCTGTGTCGATAAAGTCGTGTTCTCCACTCCAGGGAATCTCCACCGATTTCATGCCCTCTTCAATGGCTTTGTAGTAGTTGAAGTCTTTCCATAAAGCTCCCTTGCCGGTCTCTTTATCCCAAAGCTTCATCTGCAGAATATGCTTTAACTCCGGATCCCAGGGCTGACGGCCGGTGTGAATCTTTACCGGATGAATTTTTGCATCAGCATCGGCATAAGCTCCGTGTAATGTGTTGATTTGTACCGGAATATCCGTGCTGTCA
>CAZQNY010000070.1:0-16094 GCA_964594665.1 uncultured Bacteroidales bacterium | reverse complement strand
CAAAATCGTTATCATACACACTGACAGGCAGGTAATACTGTTGCGATAAAAATTATTCATAATAAGGACCGCTTAATTGGTTTTCCTGCCAAAAATACAAAAACACTCAAAAAAAAAAAAAAACAATACTTTATTACAGAATAATCTTTTTACATATTCTTTTGCCATTTCCAAATCGAAGAAGTAAAAGATGTAATCCCTTTGTTTTAGGTGGATTCATAACTAAAGTCATTGCTCCCGGATTTATATAACCACTTTCCTCTGCGGCAACCCTTCCTGTCATATCAATCAGGGTATATGTAAATGACTCCAACTCTTTTGAGAAGCAGGATATCTCAATATTCTGAACTACAGGGTTCACTACCTTAACTTGGGGGTAGAGTAGTTGGATATCAGCAATTCCGGCCTCAGTTTTCATTTCCATTTCCATCACAACGGGCAGGTGGTCGCTATTGTAATACAGTGCATTAAGCACCTCTTCGGAAACGGTGTTGTTGACAGGGTAATCCAGCAGGCCTTTGTTGAAGTGCTCACCATCGTTTCCCACGGCACGGTAGCTGTTGGCGATATAGGATACGCCCTGCAGGCCATCGCGGATACTCTTGTTGATAAATACAAAGTCAAAGCGGTCGTCCATGCCGCCACTGGCTGCGCAACCGCTGTAATCGGCATGGGTGCTTTGCGTATGAACAGCCTCATAATAGCTGCTGTTATGCCAGTTTCCCATTTTATCCAGCGGGTCGTAAAAACGAAGCATCTCATCGGGATGGTTCATAAGGTTCATCACACCCTCTTCATCATCGGAATAAAAATTCATATCACCACTAAACACAACAGGTTCCTGAATATCTTTCCATTCGAGGAAGTACATCAGATTTTGTGTCATGGTCCCGCGAAGTTCCTCATCATCGTTGTCGGAGCCTGCCTTCAGGTGAGCCACAAAGCAGTTAAGAAAAGTTGTATCACCGCGGTTAAGGTTTTCGTCAATGGCATACAACCGGTAACGGTTAATATCGCGCAATACCGACTGAGCGACCTCCTGGCTTTCAAGCTCGACCTTTTCAGGGTTATAGAAAAACAGGTTGATAAGGTCGCTGTTTGCATTGTTGGTAATATCAGCCCGTTTATAGGTTACGCCATAGGTATTTTCATTGAGTACTTCATCGAGAAGGCGAATGGCATTGGAAGAACTTCTGCCCACCTCATTTACAGCCAGAATATCCGGGCGGATATAATCGAGGATCGTTTTAAGGTAGCCATCCTTGGCATCCTGATTATTATTGGAAGAGGTACAGTAGCTCGTAAAATTGCCGTAATTAAGCAAATTATACTGCATATAGATAACCGACTGCTGCGCAAAGGCAGCAGCGGCAACAGTTACAAATAAAAAAAGTGATATAAAAAATTTCATAGCTATCAATGCTTTAGAAGGGCAAAGATAGGCTATTTATGGACATTTCTTATAAACTCCTCTACTTCAGGCACGCCACCCTGATAAACGAGGTAGCCGTTGTACGGTTCGCGTTCGGTAATTTCGTCGTTCACCGGAGTAAGCATCAGTCTTTTTACCTCTTCGGGGTCGTCGGTCTGGCCCAACACCCAGCCAAGTTTGATATACGCCACCTCAGGGAGCATATTTCCTGCAGGGATAATCCCTTTTGCCATCATATCGCGGCCGGTATCATAGACAAACATATGCACATAACCCCAAAGTGTCTGAAGGGTCATAAACATATGGACACCTTTTTTATGAGCACGTTCAATGGCAGGGTAAAGCTCTTTATTAACATGTCCCAGTCCGGTTCCAACGATAATAATCCCTTTATAACCGGCATCGACCATTGCATCGAGCACATCAGGTTTCATACCGGTATAATAATAGAGCATGGTCACCTTATCGGAGAAGTAAGGCATAATTTTCACATTTTTATCCTTGCGGCGCGGTTTATACTCCTTTTTGATGGGAGTAACGCCTTTCCGGGTCACCATTGCCAAAGGCGTATCACCAATGGTACGGAATGTTGAGCGGTAGGAGGAGTGCATTTTTCTTACACGTGTACCTTTGTGCAGCAGTCCATACTCATCGGAAGTAGGGCCGAACATACAAACCATCACCTCAGCGATGTCACCATGTCCGGCAGCAGTCATAGCATGCATCAGGTTCAGTGCTGCATCGGAGCTGGGGCGGTCGGAAGAGCGTTGTGATCCTACCAGCACAATTGGCACAGGAGAATTCTGCACCATAAATGTCAACGCTGCACCGGTGTGGTGCATGGTATCGGTACCGTGGCCGATAACAATGCCGTCGACACCTTTTTCAATCTCTTTACCAATAGCTTTTGCCAGTGAAACATATTGCTTCGGGCCCATATTCTCTGAGAAGACAGCAAAGACCTTTTCGGTATCCAGGTTACAGATATCTGCCAGCTCGGGCACTGCGCCATAGAGCTCTCCGGGAGAAAATGCCGGTATTACGGCTCCTGTACGGTAGTCAAGACGGGAAGCAATGGTGCCACCGGTTCCAAAAAGCTTTACCTGTGGCAATCCTTCAGTATAAGGAAATTCCTTCTCCGGAATCTTATAGTTTGCCTTTTTATAGCCGGTTTCAGCCATATCGGTGATGGTATTGATATCGATACCAATATTATAACCGGTTTCAATCTTCAGAACAATATGCTGATCATCGTCGTTTTCTGAACGTGGCAGGACGGTACCGTTGAATGTTCCGCGGGTGGTATGAATTTCTGCCTGACCCCACACGCGGGTATTATATTTTTTGAGCACCTCGAGTGCCTCACCTTTATATCCTTGAAATATATCGTTACCCATGATAGTTTATCGTTTTTCGATTTCTTTACGCAAAGTTTTCAGTTCAATATTTCCCAGTGCAGCGCGGTGCATCTGCCCCATAATCCAGTTTGTTTCACAAGCTTTATCATCCTTACGCTTTTCTTTGGCATATTTTTCTTTAAAGAAAGATACCTGCCCGAGCAGCGCCTCTTTTTTCATTGGTTTGAATTTTATGGAGGTAAGAACGGAATGGAAATCCATCTGGGGATGCTCATAAGCCACCGGCATCATCTCCTTAGCCAGTTCAAGGGTTATTTTCTCTTCTTTCAAAAATTTAAACAGATCATATACCCTGCAGTAGTTGAAGGGTTCTTTACCGGCGTAATGGCCTTCTACAAATTTGAGTTTATGCCCCAGGAAAGCGCCTGTAAACTTAGGATCGATTTTAAGGTCTTTATGAATTCTATCTATCAGCGGGAATAGGTTATTTCTAAAGATATAGGTATAGGTATCTTCAGGGATACCCCAATTTTTCATTTGCTGATAGCGTTCTGAGATATCTGAGGGCAGTTGTTTACGCAGATCTTCGATATATTCTTCTTCGAGCGGAATAGGTGCTGAGTCGGTATCGGGATACATGCGGTCGGCACCGGGGAGCACACGTTCGAAGATGGTGGTACAGTCGTTAAGGTATTTACGGGTTTCCTGCGGCACACCGTCGAAGGCCATCAGGCAACGTTCTTCGATGGTTTCAAGAGCCGTATCAATATCATCAACGGGAGCCCAGAAGAGGATCTGAGCATCTTTTTCGTCTGCACCAAGCATTTCACTGATACGTGCGAAGTCTTCACCGGCAACCATAGGCTCGAGGTCTTCGGAGAAAGTCATATTAGGCTTCTCCAGACAGGCAATCACTTTGAGGCGATCGGCAATTTCGTTGGCAAAAACCTTTCCGGGTTGAGTAAAATGCGACAAAAGACCTTTAAAACCGGGTAGGTTCACGGCAAAGAATTTTTCTTTGCGTTCATTCGCCTTTTGCAGCACTTCATTTTCAAATTTATAATCATAGAAGTTAAGTTTTTTATGACTCATCTTCCAATTTTCCTTTTTAAGGGTATTATTAAGAGCCTCGCGTATTTGCAGCAGCGCCCACTGGCGGAAGCATTCCACGTGAGTAATTTGAGGGATCCATGCATTATGGGCAACACCTTTCACCTCTATTCGGGTTCCTCCTTTACAGCTCACATTAACATCCTCGCGGCCGGCACCGATTCCGGTACGTACAAGGCCTGTGGAGCGGTTCAGAAAGCGAATATACTGAGCAGCCTCCTTCACCTCATCGGGGTTAACCATATCGGGGTAAGTAACTGTTTCGATAAGCGGCATACCAAGGCGGTCGGTTTTATAGATACGGGTATGGCCGATATCGCTGATTTCGCGGCAGCTGTCTTCTTCGATACTCAGCTGAATCAGGCGCACCGTTTTATTTTTTAGCGGTATTTCACCTTCCACACCAAGAATTGCGGTACGCTGAAACCCTGTAGGGATACTACCGTCGAGGTACTGTTTACGGGTAATATGCACCTCACCAACGATATTAAGTTTTGAGAGCATGGAAATTTTAAGCGCTATCTCCAGTGCTTCGCGATCGATGGGAAACGGTGGTGTATCATCAACTTCATAGGTACAAGTGGTTTCATGTTTAAGACGATAAACAATTTCCTTGCGGGTTTTAAACTCCATGAGCGCAGTACCATCATATTCGCCCAGCTCAGAGAGGGTCGGGCGCATATGGCGGATCACCTCTGCGTCGTACTCATCGTTTTTATGAAACACCCCTGCAGGGCAATGGCAGAAAAGTTTCTTTTTCGTTTGTAATTGCTGATGAACTTCCAGCCCCGACATGAAGCCTATGGCATCGTAGGTTGCCTGCGTAGCTTCGCTCCTGGGGACATAACCAACTTTCCGAAGCGTTGCTTCGTAATTGGCCTGTGGGTTAAATTTCTTTTTCATGGAGATATGAAGATTTTCTTTTGCTTTTATACAGGATGCCAAATGTAAGGAGTTTTTATTGATAATAAAATTTTAACATAAAGGAATAATCCACAGCCCATGACGTTTAATATTTACGCTTTTAATGTAGTTTTGTACAATAAATCACGGCATCTATGAAAAAGGTACTTCTTATGGTAATCATGGCGTTAATAACTGTTGCCGGTGTATGCCAGGAGAAGAAAAAAAGCAAGGAAAAAACCAGTATTGAAATTATTTATGCCGATGAGTGGAGCTTTGATAAAGCCGTTGGCCCTGACATAACCATTATCCGCGGAAACGCAGCGTTCAAACACGACTCAGCCTATCTCTACTGTGATTCGGCCTACCTGAATGAAAAAACCAACAACCTTGATGCCTTCAGCAATGTGCATGTTATTGATAATGACACTATCCATATGTGGGGCGACTTTCTGCATTATAATGGAAATAACAGAACTGCCCTGATGCGTGATAATGTGAAACTGCAGGATCCATCAACAGAATTATACACTGAACGGCTGTATTACGACCGCAACGACGGCAGTGCCTACTACACCACAGGTGCCGAAATCTTTAACGGTGACAATATCCTCACCAGTGTTTTTGGTTATTATTATACGGAAGATGATATGCTGTTTTTTAAAGACAGTGTTGTGGTTACTAACCCCGATTACATAATGAAAAGCGATACTCTGCAATACAATACAAAAACAGAGGTGATTTATTTTCATGGACCTACAACATTGGAAAGTGAAGAAAACAATATGTATTGCGAGAATGGTTTTTATAATACAGACCAGGAGTTTGCGCAATTTAACAGGAATATTATTATTTATTATGAAGAACAAATTCTAAAGGCCGACAGTATTTATTATGAAAAAGCAAATGAGTATGGTGAAGCCTACGATAATGTTGTAATGATCGACACGACTCAGAATATGGAGGTTCGTGGCAATTATGCCGAATATCACCGCAACGACGGGTTTAGTTTTGTTACCGACAGTGCTCTGGCCATGATGATTGATAACAGCGATACGCTTTTTCTCCATGCGGATACTTTAAAGACCTATTTCAACGACAGCACCCGGTCGGCAGAGCATCTTCATGCCTGGTTTGGTACAAAATTTTACCGTAAAGATATCCAGGGGATGTGCGATTCGCTGGCCTATAGTTTTGGCGACAGCTCCATGTCTCTGTTCAATGATCCTGTATTATGGGCGGAAGAGAACCAGATTACTGCGGATACCATATTTATTTACTCTGCTGACAACCAGATTCAGCGGCTGCGGATGGCCAATGCGGCATTTATTATCTCCATCGATGACACCCTGCAGTACAATCAGATTCAGGGCCGTGATATGGAAGCCTTTTTTACCGATAACAAGCTAAGTCAGGTATTGGTTGATGGCAACGCGCGGACTATCTATTACCTGCGCGACGAAGAAGAAGGGCTTGTAGGTATCAATAAAGCCGAGTCGAGTGGCATGAAAATATGGGTTGTAGATAATCAGGTAAAACGTATTGCCTATATCTCGGCACCTCATGCACCGCTATATCCACCGGATAAATTACCTTCATCAGAAAGAACATTAAAGGGCTTTCAGTGGTTTGAAGATGATCGCCCCGGAGACCGGCATGATATCTTTACCGTAAAGATAGTTCCTGTTGCGGAACCCAATACCACTGCGACAGAAAGCAGTATTGAGAACAAAGCATTAGAAGAATAATATTTCCATGAAAAAAATTATCCCAATTTTACTGATTGCCATATTATGCCTTGGCCTTTCAGGGTGTGAGTATGAATCGTACAGTGATTATGACACACCTCCCTATGACGGAGATTTCACCTGGACCGAGGTGGCACATAATGCCGGCTGGGCCAAGCGCTGGGATCACGGCGTGGTATCGTTTAACGATGAACTCTGGCTTTTTGGCGGCTACAACCCCGGAGGATTTGAGGGCGACTCCTATCTTGAAGACGTATGGATGTCGGAAGATGGTGAAAACTGGACGCAGATTTCTTCTGAAGCACCGTGGCACGGTCGTAGGGGTCATGCCACCGTTGTTTTCGACGATGGCAGCGGCCCGGCGATATTTCTAATCGGTGGTTTTGAGGTTGATGAAACCACAGGACACCGCCAATACACCAACGATGTCTGGAAATCAAGAGACGGATACACCTGGAACCAGATAAAACCACGCACTTACCATCAAAATCCCGATTCGCTGAACGACTGGTTTCCGCGGTTCAACCACAACGTTGTTTCAGCTCCCCACGATGGTACCGAATACCTTTATCTTCTTGGAGGCATGACCATGCTGGAAAATCATGCCGTGAAGTATTCCACGATCTATTTCAATGATGTATGGCGCAGCACCGACGGTATTGAGTGGGAAAAGCTGGCAAATGACGACTATGGAGTCCGCTCGGAGGCTGCGGCAACCGCAGACCCTGCCACCGGAAAAATTTATGTGCAGGGAGGTATGTATGGTGTAATCTTCGAAGGGGAGGAATATGGCAGCCAACCGCTTACCGACTGGCATTATCTCTGGAGCTCGGAAGATGGCATTTCGTGGACTCCGGAGAAGGATTTCACCGACTTCGATCAGGGTTGTTTATGGCGTGCCGGTCATGGCATGGTGTTTTATCAGGGCAACCTGTACACCATGCCGGGGAAATCAAACTCCAACGAACATTTTCACTTTGCCCGCAGCCAGGATGTAACTTTCTGGAAACGATACAACGAGGGTGACTGGAGCCTCGACAGCCATGGCTCCGACTTTGACGGCCGTTACGGATACGCAGTTGTGGAGCATAAAGGCCAGGTGTGGGTGCTTGGAGGCATGACCAATGGCAACGGACAGGCGAATGATGTATGGATGGGAGAAATTAAATAGAAGATGACAACCATGAAAAGATATATACTACTTATTACCACTGTATTCATAGCCCTTTTTTCGCAGGGGCAGGATGAAAAGGGCAATTTTGTTATTCCTGTAAAAAACTGGAATATGCAGATTGCCGGATTGGAGAATTTTTACCCCACCTACCTCGCCGATCCTTTGGGTGTAAGATTTGAAGTTTCGGCACAGACAACCCTCTACAGCGATCTGGAATTTGATGATCCGGTAAATAGCGACGGCAGTTACACCGGAAAGCTGGTAATTTATCCCGGGGTACGGATTTCATTGTTTAAATTCAGCCCAAAAAGCAACCCCAACCTTGGCGTGGAGGTTGACTTAGGGCTTGTTACGCCGGCATTTATGCGTGGTGGCAATCATGATATGATCGGATACGACGGCATCTATTACTTTGCCATTGCCGGGCGCCCCACCGAGTGGCTGAGCCTGCGGTTTTCGAAACACCATATCTGCACCCATATTGGTGATGAATACAATTCCGGAACGGTACATTCTGTTATTGATTACGACCCCAACACGACACAATTCCCCGTTCGCGACGATTTTATTGTCTCAGCAGCAGTACGTCCGCTGTGGTTTTTGAAAAATCCCGACCTTGACATG
The DNA here is from genome assembly GCA_964594665.1 of uncultured Bacteroidales bacterium. GTDB lineage: Bacteria > Bacteroidota > Bacteroidia > Bacteroidales > BM520 > BM520. The sequence continues at coordinate 7,745 of CAZQNY010000070.1, read as the reverse complement.
CTGCTTTTATATGGTGATTTCGGCTTTTTTGTTCCGGGAAGTGATTTTATGGGCGGGCGGCAGAACAAGCCCCATGCCGATGCCTGGTTTAATGTGCAGGGCGGCGCAGAGGTGGAATATTATTTCCCGTGGAAATATGTTGGCGGAATGTACGGTGCCATAAATGTCAGCGCTTACCAGCTCAATGCCTGGTCGCCGAACCTATCTGTTACGGCAGGGTATTTATTTCCCCAGACATTGGGAGGGCGACGGTTGAGAATAGGCATTAACTACTATAACGGTCGTTCGCTTATCAATCAGTTTTATAACCGCAAAGAAAAATTTATCGCTTTTCAGGTAGCCCTGGATGTTTAGGAATAAAAAATGAGTCGGAATCAATTCAGGTATATTTTTTACCTTTGGTGCCAGAAAACACACTAACACTATGCTTATTATTGGTATTGCCGGCGGTTCCGGAAGTGGAAAAACCACTGTTGTCAAAGAAATTATTAAACGTCTGCCCAAAGACTCGGTGGCAGTGATATCGCAGGATTCATACTACCGCGACAAAGGCCATCTTTCTTCTGAAGAGAAAAAAAATATCAACTTCGATCATCCTTCATCCATTGAATTCAGGCTTCTTAATGAGCACCTGGATGAATTATGCAACGGACATGAGATCCAGAGGCCCATCTATTCGTATGTAACCTGCGCCAGGGCAAAAGAGACCCTCCCTTTGTCACCAAAGAAAGTAGTTATCGTTGAGGGAATCCTTATCCTAACCAATCCAAGCCTCAGAAAACGGCTGGATGTAAAAGTGTTTGTTGATGCTGATGCCGACGACAGGCTTATGCGCATCATATACCGTGATATCCGTGAGCGGGGAAGAAGCTACAACGACGTGCTCACGCATTATGAAAAGTGGGTTAAGCCCATGCACCTGACCTTCATAGAGCCTACCAAACGATACGCTGACATTATTGTACCACAGGGGGGAACAAATAAAATTGCTATTGACATACTCTCCAGCCGTATCAAGGAGAAATTAAGCGAATAGCAATTTTATCCATTATCATATATTTTTAGTCTTCATTCTGCAGGCACCGCACTGACAGCCCCTGACGGCGCATCTCAGTACCCGACCACATCGCAACATCATCATTATACATTCTGTAGATATCGGCATAAGTTGCACCACTGGAATAACCAGCCCACCAATATCCTCCGCTTCCCATATACACAAAATCAGCCAGTTTATCCCGCATACCACCAGGCAAAGCAGTAAATCCACTTTCATTATTGGCATAGTTATCCGGAAGCCAATGCGCTGTACCACTTTCCTTAAGGTAATATGCAGCCTCCCAATAACCGAGATAATCTTCCAACTCCGCCCAGTCACCATTGTCGGGTATATGCCATCCGTCGGGACAAATACCCTGCAACGGAGTGTCGGGGCTGGTATAAACACCGGAATGATTCATCGCTGCCGACCATGTGTAAAGGGCACCGTAATCGCTGTCGGAGTTATTATCATAAAAACAACAGGCTTTATCGCCTGAAAGGAGTATTTTCCACGCTAAATCATCAGTAACAACATTCAATGGTGTCCCATTGGCATAGGTTGTGGCTCTCATATCCTGTTGCATCCAGCACTGATCGCCGATCGACACAGCATTATAGGTATTTCCGTCAACATCGGTTACGGTTTCAGGGCATGTTTTTAAAACCTGGATATACTGTGTATGCGTATAGGTATCCTCTCCAAAAGCATTGGACACCAGCAATGTAATGTCGTATATCCCCGGGGTTGTAAATGTATGCATCGGGTTACGGTCGGTAGATGTTGTACCGTCGGAGAAATTCCACAGCCAGTTATCAGCAGGCGGTTCTGATTCATCAGTAAAGGTTACTATCAAAGGGGCAGGACCCTTGGTAATATCAGCACTAAATTGTGCTCCCGGTGCCTGACCATCAGAAACAACCTTGATAAAATTCATTTCAGTTTTTGTATCTGTACCATAGCTGTTAACAACAGTAAGGCTAACCATATAGTCGCCCACAGCATCGAAAGTAACGGTCGGGTTTTGCAAAATGCTTGTGGTTCCATCGCTGAACGACCAAATCCACTCACGGGGATTGTGCCTGGAGGTATCGGTAAATGTAACCGTAAGGGGTGGTTCTCCATAACGGGTACTGGCCTTAAATCCTGCTTCAGGAATTCCTCCGGTATTGGGCGTAATGCTAAAAGTGGTGCTTGCCTCAGATGAATTACCATCATTATCCAGTGCCTTTGCCTTTAAGGTATGCGATCCGGATGTGTAGGGGTATAAATCAAGAAGAGCGCTGTAAGGAAAAGTATTCGCAGAAGCAAAACCCTGGTTATCAATAAAGAACTGCACCTCCACAATCTGGCCATCATTATCAGTGGCATCGGCACTAACCGTAATAATCTCACCTTCATTAAATGCCGTATTCGCAACAGGTGATACAATTGACACTACCGGATCATTTTTCTTTGGATCACAGGAAATTAATATCACCATAATCAGTGGTAATAAAATAAACAGACGTCTCTTATTCATTTTAATAATATTTGGATAACAAAAATTGGTTTGGTGTTCAGAATGCAATATAATACACCCGTTTCACAGCTGCGAATTTAAATAAATTAAAATGAAATATCAAAACAAACTAAAGATTATCGCGCTTTACTTTATAGGTTTTCTTTTTCCAGAATACTTTAAAGCGGTCAAAATTTTTGCCTACCCACTCTGAAGGAAGCATGTCCACGAGCCAGGTCATAAACCGTGTTCTCAACAGTGCATAAATCATCTGCAATGCTGTTTCAAACGCTCGCCGTCCGAAGGTAATATTTTCCGGTTTTGGAAGGTGGTAATCAGGTTTAAAATGTTTTCTGCTGATACGTATAAAGGCACCCCGTTTTTTATTATCAAACATATGGGAATGCATTTTCACGGCCTGTTCTTCCGTTTGAGGGATAAGATCAATAACCCCGTCATTTTTCATCTGATGCAGCAGATTGGTACCTTTTTCCGAGCGGCTCACGACAATGGAAAATCCTTTTCCTCTTTCCTCATACACCGGAGCCCATGCATCACCCACCGAGATATCAGCGAACTCATTGCTGCCGTCAATGCAATACCAGCATCGTTTCATAATATGGAAAGGGATCAGGTAATTGGCAAAGAACTTACGTAGTTCCATAACCTTACCATCGGTCATTTCCACGCGCATATGCCCGGGCCACTCCCCTTCCCTGAAGCGCAGGTCCTTGATTTTCGTATGATCTTTGGCACCATGGGCCCGCAAAAAGCTTGTTACACTGCTAAAATGCAGGTTCAGACCACAATAAGGGGCAATAATATAGGCGATATTCCGCACTGCCGGGTCGTTGGCGGCCTGCAGTTTTCTGATGCTATGCACCTGACACGGCAATCCCACATAGGCCAGTTTACCCTCAAAAGCCTCTATTTCGCCCAGCAATTCATTATTACTGCTGATGGTATATTTACTTTGTGCGCCATTCAGGATTTCTTCCTTTGTGGTAGCAATATACGGTTTGTTATGCCAGGGTTCCCGGTCATCCATACCGAGTACCACCGCGCCATCCACAAGGCCATGTTCCAGGAGATAGATAAGCGTTGTAGTGATCACTCCGGCGCTGCCTGCGGCGCGGCGCACGGCAAAGTCGGTGGCAAAACCAATGTTCAGCTCGCGGTAAGCACCCAGATAAGGATGCACCTCTTTATTCTCCGGGAAGCTCATGGTTGTCAGTGCCGGCCAGTCGACATCCTTCCCACTGCAGGCGTTCCAGATGCGCTCGCCCTCTTCTTTTGTTAAGGGTTCATGGATTTTAGGAAGATACTTTCCTGTTTTATCCTCAAAAGTAATCTTCCCGTTCGACAATCCCACGCAAGCGCCACAGCGTGTGCACAATCCTTTATCTATAACCTTTTGCAGCTTTTCCTGAGACATAATCAGCATTTTATTTCTCGTACAAAAGTAGGATTTTCACCGGTTTTACAGGGTTTAAGTACAAATTTCGGTATTGGAAACCGCTCCTCAGGGACAAAAAGCCCTGCCGAAGCCACATGGCGCAAACTATAATGGGGCGCAGGGGTCAGACGATCTTTATCCATGGCATCGCCCGAAAAAGTGTCTTCTATCAACAGAGTACCCGTACCATCAAAACGGATGACCCGACGGAAATGGATGGCTGTTTTGGGATTTCCAAAAATCATAAGCTTTTTCAAAAACGGAATCAGCTTATTCCCTGCAATACGGCTTAGCACCCGCAGTCCCATATGTCGTACAGGGCTCGATTTCATCCATCCGTGCGCTGTCATATCACCTTCCACAACCCATGAATCATCTGCTGTCTTCAACTGGTATGCATCGTCAAGCCAATGCGTTACAGCATATTTCCCTTTTCCTGTGGGCTGACGCCAGCCAAAATCAGTGGCTACGATGCCGTTTTTATCAAATACATTAACAATTCCTCCTTTGCGGGAATAGATATACAAAGAGAGCTTTTCGGGAATATGGATAACCGAGATTCCGGCTTCGTCAAAATTCCTGCTCATCCCTTCCTGTGCCGGGAGCTTTTCACCGTCAAATTTCACCTTATCAAGATGCATCAGGGTACGGAAGAACGACTGCCCTACATAGTGACAGGCATAACGGTCGTCGGTACGGTGGAGGTAATGATCCTGTTGCTCCATCCCGTCGAGCATCTGATTCAGCAGTGCTGCCGCCAGGGCATTATGTTCTGCAAAGCGTGTAATACCATAAGGTACAAGGTAATCGGTATTTCTGCTATTGATCATCACCGGTGTTTCGCCCGACACCGACACCATTGCGGCAAGGTACTGCACTGCCTTATCAATTGCAGCGAGCGCTCTTTTATCGCCTGAGGTCTCATAGATATCCCACAGGCAGTCGATGGTAACCGTGAGATAGCCCATATCCGGGCCGCCATATTCCGGGAACCATCCTTCATCTGTCTGGCGGGCATAAAACCATTGCAGGCGCTCCTCAAGCATCTTTGGATTTACACTAACGCCCGGAATTTTCGATGCCATAACAAGGCCTGCAAGCCCTGCAGCCTCCTGGTTCAGCGCCTCCTTTTCAGGATGCATCAACAGCCACTTTACTGCCTTCCGGATATGCTTCTTTATGGCATCACAAGGCTCGCGGTCGTATTCCTGCATAACATAGGTTATGGCATACAAACTAAACGCTGTGGGCGGATAACCCGATTCAAAAGGATAATACTCATTGAAACTGCCATTGGAAAGCTGCTCCTGACACCAAAACTGCACCGCACCATCCATCCATTTTTCAACATTGCTATTTTCAAAATATGGATTTTCAGGGTTATCGTAATTCTTTAAAGCCTGAAGAATCATAACACCCTGCTGCAGAATCATGGAGCTAAAATCGCGAATCTTGAAATGCCAGAAATTCCGGTCAAAACTCCCGAATGTCGGGGAATCGGCATCGCGATCCATCTGCGATAGTATGCGGGGAATATAATGCTGCAGGTTTTTAAATAGTTTTGATGATGAAAGCGTATCCATAAGTTATTTTTTACTTTGCAGAAAAAAAGACGGCAACCCGGTAAGGGCTGGTATTACAATACGAAGAATGGTGATAATGCCAATGGCAGCAAGCGTTTCCACAGTGGCGAAACTGCTGAAATAGCTTATTATTACCGCATCACGCGGGCCTATACCGGCAATAGACACTGGTATTGCGCCTGCCAGCAGAGCCAGTGAGCAGCCAAAACCCACTTCAAAAAAGCCGGGGTCAACACCAAACATCCGGAATATTACATAAAACTCAAAAATCTGTATCAGCCATAATGCAATGGACATCAGTAAAAACAACGGCAATTTATCTTTCAGATATTCCAGCGATTGTTTTGTGCGATGATAGATGCTCTCAGGTTTCTGCCTGCTCACCCACCCGGGAAAGAGGTATTCGAACAACCGGAAAGCTGATTTGCGGAAAGCAAAAACCAAAACAAACGCAACAATAATCGACAGACCTATTATCACCCCTGCGCGATGTGAAGAATCATTCAGCCCGCTGCCGATGCTCAAAAACACCAGCGACGACATCATTATAAGCACAATAGAGAAGATATCGAGCATTTTCTCCATAAAGACAAGCACCAGAATCGGGCATTCAAGGTTATTTTTCCGCATCCATGGGATACGCACCACCTCGCCCATTTTCCCGGGTATAATCAGGTTGGCACTATAACTGCCCACCACATGATGCCAGGAAGTAAGGAAGGGTATTTTCACCTTGCCAATCATCAGGGTCATCGTGTTCCAACGGAAGGAAGCCGTAAGCAGCTGGGGAATAAACAGGGCGAGGAAAATCAAAAACCACGACCGCTGAGCATTGCCAATGACCTTTGTCATGGCAGGAATATCAATATTCCGGTATATAAAAAACAGGATCACAGCACTTAGCAGCACAGAGATCAGCAGTTTTACTTTTCGGGGTATCTTTTTAAACATAGCCTGTTACCGGAAAATACCGGAGTGATTGAAACAGCGAAATTAATCCTTTTTCTGTAACATCTCATGTTCGATTTTTCGCAGCCTGCTTTGGTTTTCTTCCAGTATCTTTCTGTTCACGGAGATCAGATCGGCGAGGACAGCCATTACAACCACCAACACACCAAGGATAATAAGAATGGAAGCCAGGATAAGGCTGGGCACATGCGTTCTGGAGGGATCGACAAAATAGAGTATTATCCACCGCAGACCCAGGGCAGTACCGAAGATAAAACTAATAATACCTATCCATGAAAAGAACCGCGTGGGTTCATAGATTATTCCTATACGCAAAATCGTTGATATGGAACGCTTGATATAGGCCCGCATACTTTTAAACAGCCGTGAAGGACGCAAATCCTCATTTACACCAACAGGGACAGAGGTGATGGCCATATTTTTACGTCCTGCCTGGATGATTGTCTCCAGGGTATAGGTATAATCATTAAAAACATTGAGGTGGTAAGCAGCCTCTTTGGAGATGGCACGAAAGCCTGACGGGGCGTCCGGGATATCGGTTCTGGAGACCTTACGCACAACCCATGAACCCAGGTTTTGGAGCTTCTTTTTTATAAATGAGAAGTGCTCAATATTGTTAATGGGGCGTTCACCCACTACCAGATCCGCTTTACCTTCGAGAATAGGCTGGCAGAGTTTTTCAATATCACCGGCATTATACTGGTTATCGGCGTCGGTATTAACGATCACATCGGCACCGGCTTTAAGGCACGCCTCCAGCCCGGCCATATAACCGCGGGCAAGGCCCTTGTTTTTGGTAAAGGAAACCACATGATCCACGCCCCACTCACGGGCCACGGCGACAGTATTATCGGTGCTTCCGTCATTAATAATCAAAATCTCAACCTCATCAAAGCCTTTGACACTTTTGGGCAACTCATCGAGAGCCAGCTTCAGGGTTTCTTCTTCGTTGTAGCAGGGTATTTGAATAATGAGCTTCATGGTATCGTATTGATTTGCATGGCAAAGATAATGGTAATAATCAATTATCTAAAAAAATACGAAAACAGTACTACGTTCTGGTTCTCGTCCATGCGATATGACTTTATTATCACAATAAGGCCCGCGCATAATTCAGCTAATCCATTTATTATTTATATGATCAAAGCACCTGCATGAATAATGGGAAGAAATCCGGTTATGGCACTGGAGGCATTG
>CAZQNY010000069.1:0-16423 GCA_964594665.1 uncultured Bacteroidales bacterium | reverse complement strand
AGATCCGGATCTTTAAAAAAACCTCTGTTGGGATCCTTCCGGTCGGCATTTTCCAGTGTGTTAATAATCATGGCTTTTTTTGCCACACGGTTGGGCTTTCTCACACATCGTGAAATCATCGACAGATTCTCCTTTTTCATCCATCCTATCTCACCTCCTGTGTTTGCATTGGATACTAAAAGAAAATCGTTTGTCTCACCTTTTACTTTAAACATTTCCAGGAAAGAGACCTTTGACTTTATTCCGGATGTCTCAGAAGCTTTATTGTAAACCGGATTTTTGTCGCGATCAGAAAAAACCATCCATTCGGTTCCTCCACGCTGATAATTCGTCCGCCCGATTAATGCTGACGGATTTAGAATACTGTCAACATCAGGAGTCCTCAGATATTCCTGTGCCTGTAAAAAGCCACAGGACGACAGAGCCAGAACAGCAATAAGAAATGTAGTATATATCCTTCTCATAAGTGTAGTAATTTAATATAATATTATCGTGTTATTACTTTCATTTACAGGTATTCCGTCACCCAGATTAATTTCTGAATACTGATCAGCGCGAAGATGCACAAAAACTTTATACTGATCATTCTCCGCCGGGACATCAATGCAATATTTATTGGTAAGCCCAACAATGAGGTTCTGTATCCATGTGTTGTCTGCGCTTTCAATATAATTCGGAGTGCGATAACTTGTAGCATCAAGAGGCAGAAAATAGAAGTTAACATAGCGGCGAACAGCATTCAGCCTTGATGAAATGTGAAAATTATCGCCAATAACCTTTTCTATATTATGCATATCATCACCGGCATCCATGATTGCCGAGTTATATTTATTGGAAACCCCGTCGATAAAGGCATCAAACTGATCAGAGAGAAAGAGGGTATATGGTATTGCCTGAGGATCGTCGATATCAAAATTGCAATAAACCACCGGGCGGTTAATCTCGGTACTCACATAAATAAGAATCTCCTGATTTTCAAAACGAGCCTGCCGGTTGATCTTGCGTAATTCATCAACCAGGTCTTTTCTTGCCCTGACATTGTCACGACCATTAAGTGAAACATATACAAAATTGAAATCCGGGAGTGCTTCAACAGCAAGATTTATAGTATGATTTTTTATAAAAACCGTATCTTTTAGCATAACACTTACAGGTATTGTCATTTCCTGTTTATCAACATCATTAAAACGTAAGCCGTTAACGGCAGCAATTTCTACACCAAAGGGTTTATGGATAATAAAACTGCCTGTTGCTGCCATAGACTTATCAGCAGGCACTTTGAACTTGAGTGTTTTCGATTTTCCTGCAGCAATTGTAAATTTATCCGTTTTCCCCGACCATTCACCGGAAACAGATACCTTAAATTTGGCCTTCACATTTGTATTGGAATTAACAACAAACTCCACTTTATTTAACGATCCGCGGAATTTAACTTTGGATTTGGATGGGTTATAGGGATTAAGATCGTTCATTCCAGGATAAGGATAGTATTCCTGTTTTGGGGGCTTTAAATTAAAAGCCAACCCTGCATTTACCCCAAAACTTTGCCATGAGGCAGCGTTATAGGCAAGCAAATGGGAGGTATTGCCCACTGTTGATGAAAAAGGAGCATCAGCATCGGGGGTATTTAATGGGGACAAGGAAACATTCACCACAGCACCACCAAAAATCTCACACCAGGGATTTAATGGATACCTTACATTTAAAGCAGCATAACCACTCACAAAAAACCTGTTAAAAACATCTCCTTCGATCTGTCCGCTAAATGCGGTATCGCTATAGAAGCCATATTCAGGTAAATTACTAATAATCAATACCGTAGAATCAGTTGAACCGCCATAATTGTTAGCAAAAGCATAGCGACCGGAATAGTTGTATACTCCTGTATTTGATTCAACAGAGGCACCTGTCATGTAGTTGAATTTCGCACCAGCCTGGATTTCAAGAGATAAGCCGCGTTGGACAGGAAATTTTTTCTTGGCGACATTAATATTCCGCATTTGGGGATGCCACTTCTGGCCAAAAGAATAATTAAAATGCAGTCCCACAGGAATTGACAAGGCTGAGAATTTATAATCCTGCTGAATATCCTTTGCATTGATAATTTTCAAATAGGGATAATTATCTTTATCAATCATATTCACTGTGGTATGGTATTTATCCGCATGAAGAGAACCTGAAAAGGACTGGTATTCAACACCAGCCATCAATCCTGCTTTAAAGTGTTTTTTACCAAAAACGTCCCACTGACCGGAAATACCAACATTTGATGACTTTCCGGATTCTGAAGTAAAGGCACCAAAATCAGAATCAGGATTACTTACCTGTAATGAACCCGGGTTAAACGCTGCATTTACACGAATAGATTGAGGAATAACCGGGTTGGACCATGCCTGAGGGGAAAGGGCACTGCGGGCCTCTTCAATCATCAGAATTTTATAGGTATTATTGGCATATGCAATGGAAAGTTTCAGTTGGGAGAAAGTATTAAAATACATCGTAGGAGGATCGTCCATACCAAAATCAAATTTCACAATTTTATCCACAACAACCTCGTAAAGGATAATCCCGTTTTTATGAACCACTTTTTTTAGCTCAGGGGAATAGATATATGCCAGAAGTCCTTCGGGATAGTTATCAGCAATATACTCAACATACTCCTGTACAGAAATCATTTCATCAGCACCGGCTGCATGATAAATATCATTGTAAACCATCACCTCAGTGGACTGAAAACAATCGGTAAAAACATCAATAACACGATCGTTTACGACCGGCAGCATTGCTTCATCATTATACATACTTAAAGAGGAAGCCTCTCCAAAACGGGTTAAAAAATTACGCAAGGCAGGGGGCAATTCCTGGGAAAAGCCACCAACAGACGAAGTAATCAGAAGTGTCAGGAGAACTATATTTCTTATTTTCGTTTTCATTCCTGTTTAGTTTTGAGGTGTATGAAATTCTTTAAGATCAGAGAGATAGAACGTTGATGAACAGCTGTTCTCATTGGTGTTTTTAACCTCTACACTGTAATTGAAGCGGGAAGTATCCACACCATCTTTCAGTATAATAAAATTATCTGTTGTATACCAGTCATCAATGAGCTCCCCGGAGTCCTTATCGGTGATATACCAGGTGTAGGTTTTCATTTCCGGGTCATCAACCAGACAAACCAGCATTTTACTGTTCTCCGGTTTTTGAATCAGCTGTCCCTGAGCGGGTGACTGGTACGTCGAAAGTAAAAATGCATGTTGAGCCATCCCATTGCAACCGTTATCATCGGTTACGGTGATCAATATTTCATACTGACGAGGTATTTCAACCTGAAGGCAGTTTAATATCACATCACTTGTATTTATGGTTGATTCATCAATATCCAGGTAATCAGTATCACCTGTTAAATTCCATGAATAACCGGAATACCCCTGATCAGTCTGAAACAGTACATTCTGCTGGTAGGAACAGGCAATATCAGCTCCATAAATTGACGGTTTTGGGATATCATGAATTTTCACTTCTTTTGACCCCGAGCCCTGACAGCCATTGATATCGGTACCGGTAAGTTCAACATTATAGGAGTCCGGGGCACCAAAAACAAATACTGCATCAGGCGACGGGGATACCGATTGATTTAATGGATCATTAAAAGTCCATTGCCAGGAAACGATATTGGTAATATCCGGTGAATTGTTATTAAAAGTGGCAAGATCACCAAAACAAGTGGTTGTTTCATCTACAGAAAAATCAACTTCCGGTAAAGGGTTAACCGTTAATGTAGCTGTATCACTGATATAAGAATCTTCAGCAATAATTATCTCGCAGTAATAGGCATTCTGATTATAGGATTCAGGTACACCCGTCAGCATTAATTGATTACTATTCAGTGTATGTATGGCATCATTTCCAACAATATTCCATTGTCCTTCAGAGTATTCAAACCAATGATAAATCATTTCTGCTCCATAATAATCTGCGGTATCTGTTTCAAATGACAGCAATTGATTTCCATTTTCACATACTATTGCATCAGCAGGGTGAGCAAGAAACGAAAGATCCTGCGCATACATACCTGATGAGACAAGCAGAAGGATAATAAAAGTAATATATCTTTTCATAATCATTTGTTTTTCAGATTATTTATTGGATTTCAGAAAATAGGAAATCCCAAGATTTAACATAAAGGCGTTGGTATGCAGGTTGCTGCAATTTTTAAAAATATTATTTAACTCTCCTTCCCCCTTAGACAATATAAATTCCTCATCCAGTGAAGTGTTCATAATATTCAGAAAACCATATCTGTACATGACTTCAGTATTTATTGAAAGCCGTTGCGACAACCAGAACATCACTCCTCCATTTACCATTGCTGAAATATTCAAGGAGGAAAAACCAGGATCTTCATTGGAATATTTAAGGTCATCATAAACAGTAAAACCATAATATGGAACATCCTCAAAGGTTACCACCTGTTGGTTTCCCTGAGGAAACAAATAGGTAAAGGTCCCTGTATATTCAATTGCTCCACTTTCATCGGATGTCAATGTTGGAGACAACAACCAGGAAAAGACCACTCCACCTTCAGCATAAAGATTCACATTAGTACGCCATTTATATTTCATTTTAAAAGAGACAGGAATATCAATGTAATCGAGGGACAGATTTTGAGCAATATCTGAGGCATAAAGGTTTTTAACATAGTCTTTATCTAATTCATCAGAATGATCATTAAAGCTTTGTGTGAAAGAATCGATGGATACAGAGGCATTGTATCGAGAAAAGCCTAAACCTGCCGAGTACCCGTAGGAAAACTTTTTAGGACCATCGTTAAAGAAATAATCAAAGCTTATATCAAAATCAAAACCGGGGAGAAAGTTACTTTCAGATTCAAAAACTGTACTGTTATCAAAAGCGGCGCGGGCTTTACTGTATCCTGCTCCTCCATTTGCGGAGAGGTACATTTTATTTCGTGAAGCAATGACACTGCGGATGATCTCCCTGGCACCGGGTAACTCTTCTGTATAAGGGTCATAAATATAAATCCGGAAGATTTTTACATCTGTAAACTGGTCGCCATCCCGGCGAATAAGAAATGTTGCCATTGCCGATTTGTAATCAAAAGACACGGTCTCCTGACCATAATCTTCCACCATCATAAAACCACCGGAATAATCATCGTCGTTTGTTTCTTTCTTTACCACCTTTTTCATGTACTTTGCCATATGCGGGGCGCTTAGTTCACCGGAAAAGTCTACTTCAAAAAACACATTCACGGCGATAATCTCCGGATCGGCATAGTAGTCAACAGAATCAATAACCGGAGAAATAAAGTCAAAAATCACTCCCTGCTCGCAACTATCCGGGCGGCAATACCAATTCTTTAAGGTATCAGTAAAGGCACTTATGCTCATAAGCTCGGGGACGTCGCGCAAAAGGGTATCCTTTGTATCAATTAAGTTCCTGTGAATATGTCTGGCAGAGTTGTTTTGCGAATTATAAAAATATTGTTTCATGGCTTCTGCCGATTCAGCACTGTAGCGGGGTGTACCATCAATTTCCTTATACACAGTATTCATTGTTCGCTTCAGATCATTCAGAACACCAAAAGTAACAGATCTGGCTCTTCTCTGCGTTTTGGGAGACATCTTCTGGGCATACGATGCAGTCCCGCAAAGCAGGATTAACATAATTACGATAATGCTATGTTGTAATGCTTTCATTGGTTACTTTTTTGTAATGATTACTTTACTGAATTTTGAAAAATCTCTTCCCTGCAGGGTGATAAGATATATTCCATTTCGCAAACTACTCACATCAAGGAAATGATAATATCCTGACAACGAAGAGGAAACTGCTTCCCGCAGAAGAACTTCCCCCCTCAGAGAGGATACAACCAGCGTCATCGCCTGCTCATCCGTCGCCGGAATATATATGTTAATTTGATTACTTGCCGGATTGGGGCTTACACTCAGAGCACGCTGATTCAAATACACACCATCTTTTAATTTGTCTTCTTCAGCACTATAACGCGAATGGGTCACACATCCGAGCGTATCATAAGCAGTCAATACATAGAAGCTATCCGTTTCTACAGGTTGAAAGCCAAGGGCATAATAGTTATTTTCAGTTCGTGAAAGAAAAACATCCTCATCGGCAAGAGCACGGTACCAGTAGTAAAAATTCACAGTGGTATCCGAACAGATCAGCATACGATCGTTAAGGATCACATCAGCACTGTCGGCAGGAGCATTCAGCTCACCAATTTCTATGATCTTATGTGCTTTGGCCACACAACCGTCGGTATTCGAAACGGTAACGTGTATGTGTCCGGTTCCTTCATCCGACCAGTCTACGAACAAGGTATTTCCATCGTCCAGCGGGCGGCTGTTCAAACTGGCATCATTAACCTGCCAAAGGGAGGATACCTCCTGGTTACTTTCCACATTATACAACGAACCATGCTCAAAACCACATACCTGAACAGGACCGCCGACAGTAAACAAAGGAAGCCCCAGCAGGGGAATGTCTTTGGTTACTGATTGTGAGATATCTCCAATGCTGTAAGTATAGGTAACAGAAGTGGAAGTGATGTTTCCGGCAAGAGACGGATTAAAAAGATTCGTTCCCGAAACAACACAATCGCCGGTAAAAACACCGCCAAAAGGAAAACCTGTTAACTGATACAGAGAGTCATACTTGCAATATTCCTCCTGGTCGTAAGAGAAATCAAACACAAAAAATTCTATCTTCTGAACATTGGAATATTCATTTTCAACATCGCCGGCACCTTCAATCCGTAAGTATAAGGTATTTAATCCGTAGTAAATGCCATCCGAACCAAAGGGAAAATAATCAAACAGGTCGCTCAATTCAAAATCCAGCGTTGTTGCAGGAGGGTCATCATCAATTGAAATATAATCAGAGAAATCCGGATTCAAAGACAGGTGAAGTGCGGATAGATTTTTATCACCGGAACCATATGAACTTCCCGGGAATTCGTTTATCCACGCGCGGACATGAAGGTCAAACGCCTCCTGATGATCAACAAAAAATATGTCGGAAGGGTTAGACTGTCCCTGAGCTTGTGTTACAGCAAATTTAGGTTTTGTATAAAAATACATGGCCTCAGAAGTAATAAAATCACCGCTTCCATTTTCCAATATTCTGAAGGTTACCAAAGTGGTATCACTTGTAGGAATAATTTCGCACCCCGGAAGTTCAAAATCATATCGTTCATAGCCGGTATTGTATACGGCAGAGGCTTTTCGCCAGGCACCACCATTAATACTAAATTCAGCTGTTGACAAATCAAAAAGATCTTCCTCAAGAGAACTTCCGATAACTAAAAATTCAGATTGTGTGTTAATGTTCACCGGGTCACCATATAATTTCAGTGATGGCGGACTCCAGGTAAAATCATACTGCCCATAGCCTTTACTAAAAAGGCATGTCGACAGGATAATCATTAAAAACAGATATCGCTTTTTCATATTAATAGTTTATTCTTTTATAATCCTGGTTTGGTAAATATGCTGATTCGTTGTTAAAACAATCATATAAACACCTTTGGATAAATGCTCCATATCAATAGTATGAGTTGAACTGTTTTCCAGATAGGAATTTTGGAGGTGCTTTCCATCCAGGGAGATCAGCTCCAAAGATCCGGTTACCTTCTCCGACAGATCGATCGTTAATTTATCGACAACAGGATTTGGATAGATACGGGCAGGAAACACAAGTTCTTCTATTGCGGTGTTATAGGTTGTAAAGTAATAATCAAAAGGCTCAGTAGTCCATCCACATTTTGTAATCAGCCTCTCTGATAATTCTACCGAATAAGTTTTATTATAGGTAATCTGATCCTCTGCCGGATAGAATTTTAATTGTAAAGAGCCATCAATATTTGCAGCCACCACGCTATCCGCAACAATGGGAGTATCTCCATCCATTAGCATAAAAAGATTTTCATCGGTAATGTCGGTATCAATGATTTCCTCATACATATCATCAGAAAGCATTCCGGCCATTTGATTAAAAGAAATTGACACAACCTCCAGCTGATCCCAGGCAACAGAGGATTCGGTAGCAGGGAAAAATGATTCAATCTCCAGAGAAACAAATCCTGTTGAAGTGACAGTAATATTCACCTGATCCTCACAATGGAGTCCACAGGCATCATCACCGGTATAGTAAACCGTGATATTCAGATCCTCACTGCCAGCATATTCCTTCATTAAAGAAAATGTCACAACAGCATCATCCTTGTCTTCATTGGATATGGCGACCTCAACAATACCGTCACTATGTTCTTCTGACCAGGTAAAATTAAATGACCCCGGATCGGGCAGTTTCAAATTACGCAAATGAACATCAAACATAACATTCTCAAGACAATCATCCGGGTATTGCACATTAAGCTGATAATCGTCACCATCAACAGGAACCAATGACCCGTCGGGAGAGTAGGAAACCTCCAGCCCGTCATGCACGATTTCCAGGTTATAAATCCAGGCTTTTCCCGTAAGCATCTGATCATTCTCCGATGAGGTTGCCACAGCTATCACACGGACATTCTTTTCTTTATCATATTCAAAGGACACAAAATTATCCTCTGTAATATATACAGTACCATCAACATACCATTCAAAATGGTTATATTCCTGTGCCTGGCTACCATAAAATTCCACCTCGTAGGTAGTACAATTATAACGATTAATAATCAGTGAATCACTATATAAAGAAGCATCAGGTCGCGTAAGACAATCGCTGCAAAAACCATTAAACCTACCTCCTGTATGCCCGGGGTCGTTGACTGCATCACCCTGTGCAGGAGGAAACGCAAAGTCATTATAAACAGGATCCGGATCACCAAGATCAATCAGTTCAGATTCCTCCTCAAGCAAATACGTACCACTTTGGAGGATATACGGATTATTGGGCAGCACCTCTTCATGGTTTACGCCAAATAAATCTCCCTCCAGCAGGCTGTAACGTGAAAGCACAGAAGGCGTGTTAAAAAGGGAGTCGCGTTGACTGGCATTTCCATTAAAAACTGAGTTAATAATAAATACACTGTCCTGTTCATTTTTAGTAAAAACTTTATGCCCCCGTGAGCTGCTATTATCGAGGAAAGTACAATTTTCCAGGTATAATCGCTTTTGATTAAAAGGAGAGGACCCTGATGCATCAAGATAAACAGTACCATTATCAAAATCTGTGGCATCTTCATCATGATTATTATCCAGAATCGTATTATACATTGCAGTATATTCTACAGTATGGTGAACATATACACCTGATCCTTTGACATCACCGGTGCTATTGGTTGGAACCGCATTATTCCGCACAATTTTATTTCTGAAAAGAACGGTATTATTATGCTCTGTGTACACCGCACCACCGCGGAAAGATACTGTATTATTATACAGATTATTATCAGAAATAATCAATGAATCCGGGGTAAAAACAGTATTGGCAACAGCGCAAACAGCGCCACCGTTAATTGCTTCATTACCCATAAATTCGTTTCCGGTGATACGAGATTTATTGTCATCAATAATACATATCCCGCCACCGGAATTTGCTTCATTAAGACGAACCTCATTATTACTGATAAAAATATCCCCGCAAAGGTTGAAAAGCAATCCACCACCGTTGGCAGTACCTGTTGATTCATTTATTGCATAATTCCCAAAAACAGTATTATCTGACACTGAACAAATGGAAGCATTTTCAGCATATAAGCCACCGCCATAAATATTTTCCTCCGATTGCATTAATACTGAATTATGGAATAAACGACTTTGTTCCAGATTTACACTTTCAATATTATTCACGAATATTCCACCACCGGCATACTGAGCCGAATTATTATTCAAAAGCGAAGCATTCATTGCAAAAGATCCCTGTGCAGTTTCATTTTCACACCATATGGCACCACCCTGAAGTCCGGCATCACAATTGGTAAGCTCGTTTTGGTTTAATGAAAGCATTGCCACACCGCTAACGGCCATAGCACCGCCAAAACGTTCTGCATTGAGGTCATTGAAAAGGCAGCTTTCAATAGTAACATTGGCAATATCCACCAACCGGATTGCTCCACCAATGTGCGATATTTCCGATAAGCCTGTGAAGCTGCTGTTACTAATCTCCAGCAACGGTGAAGAATTCAATGACATAAGGAATAACGCGCCACCCTGACCATTTTCTTCAGAGGTTTCATTGTGCGCATAGCAACCATCGAATGTTGTATTGTTAAAATTTATATTCTCAGGACTTCCTGAAAAGTATATTCCTCCTCCATTGCCATCCTCTGAGGAACATGAAGTAAAGGATGATTCAAGAAACCCCACATTATCAACAGTATTTGCCGAAATATATACGGCTCCACCATTGCTATCAGAGGCAGCGTCTTCAAATGCCACTGACTGGAAAGTTAAATCTGTAATATTCGCACCATTGGAAAGACCAAGCGCCAAAGCACCGCCTGAAATTGATGCTTCAGTCTCGTTCCAGCCACATAATTCAATATTGAACTGATTAATATCTGCGCCGGAATTAATCCAGAGCGAGCCCCCGTTTCCACCGGCGCTGCAATTTTCAAAATATGAATTCTTTACTTCAAAATTATCAACAACATCTTCATTGATGTTAATTGCAAAGGCACCACCGTCGCCTTCCGAAGCCTCACAATTTTCAAATTTGCTTTCGTCTGTATGGTTTAAAATTTTAACAAAATCCACACGCTGCAGCTCTGCAATTACCGCTCCGCCTGAATTACCGGCAGAGCAATCTGTAAAGGTATTGGCATCAAATAACATCCCACCTGTCACCGGACCGGTATATAATGCCAGTGCACCACCATTGGCATTTTCCGAACGGTTGTTATCAAACAGGTTTTCACTAAACGAGAGACCTGAAGAAAGTTCTTTACCATTACTAAACAGGTAAAGTACACCGCCATCCGCTGTGGCAGTATTATTGATAAAATCATTATTATCAACAACTACCGACCCGGGAATAATATCATTTACTGAAAAGGCCATTGCACCGCCATTATTTCCAGCAAAACATCCGGAATAATTATTTTCGCTTATCATCAGCTGGCCAATTCCTGCAGTACAATCAAAATTTATTGCTCCGCCTGTGCCCTCTAAAGCCTTACATTCAGAGAAGGATAACTCTCCCTCCCCGGGTATAAGAGAAATCAGGTCAACACTATGGGCATTTGTATAAAGTGCTCCCCCGTTTTCACCAGCCTCACACCCACTAAAAGAGCAATTCCTTAATTCAAAAAGATCATTAATATCACTAACATCTAACTGAATAGCACCCCCATTCCCATCTGATGCATGGTTATTTGTATTGGTTGACTCAGAAATAAGCACACCCGATAACAGTGAACCTCCATTTGTATTTAAGCTCAAAACACCACCGTTGTTTTGTGCTGTAAGGTTTGAGAAAGTATTTTCAGTAAGTTCAAGAACATTTTCTATGTTACCATTTACATTAATGCAGAAGCCACCGCCGTTTTCTCCGGCATTGGATTGAGATAAACCGTCAACCTGAACTCCGGATATTAATATCTGTTGTAAATCATCCTCCCGAACATTCATATATACGGCTCCACCAGAACCATTCTGAGCAGAACAACCGTTAAAACCGGCGTCTCCTTCCCGACCAGTAATAAATACCCGCGATACACTCTGAGCATCAAAATAATATGCGCCTCCGTCAGTTCCTGCTTCACATCCTGAGGTATTATTGCTCACCAGAGCAATGGAATCAGCCACAACTCCGCTATAAATATAAACAGCACCCCCATTACCATTTTCAGCGTTACAATCAACAAGATTTGTGTTTTCTGCTATGGTAATATCATTTACACCCAATACATTTATATAAATCCCTCCACCATCGTTGGAGGCAATACAATTGGACAAAACAGAATGCGTTAGCGCAAAGGATCCTGTTATAGTACCAGATTTCAGTGAAACCGCACCGCCGGAAGCATCCTCGCCGGAAGCAGAACAGTTTGAAAAATCGCTCTGAGAAATCGTCACGCTTTTATTAAGATTATGGTCATTAAAATCAAATGCAAAAGCACCTCCCGAACCACCTGAGGATATGGAAGTACAGGAAACCTGTCCGATATTCAGATTTTCCGCCAGGTCACCATTGGAGTAAATATAGAATAGCCCGCCATCACCTGCGGCATTCTCTTCTTCACCTCCGTTACAATTTATATCCGTAATATTCAGGATATCCAGTCCGTCGGAGGATGCCATAAAAGACAGAGCCCCTCCATTACCATCAAGCGCCCGACAACGATCAAAGCCCTTTCCCTGGCCATCAATAATCAATGACTCTGCAGTAGCGGTTGCGATATTTAACGCACCGCCGGAAAGAGCAGCCTGACAATCCTGGAAAGAGGAATTATTAATCAGAACAGTATCAGAAATCGCATTACAGGTCAGGGCAAGTACACCACCGGCACCCGAAGCTGTAGTTTTACAATTTGTAAATGTGTTATCGGAAAGCTGAAGACCATGATGCAAAGCACCATCAGCAAAATGATAATAAAAAACACCACCGTGCGAACCGGACTGCACCTGATCGGCAGTAGTATTCCTGATTATTGCTTTTTCACTCAGGTCGCTTTCTGCGAAAATGGCTACAGCACCACCACAGGATTCTGCTGAAAGTTCAAGAAATGTATTTTGTTCAAAGGATAATACTTCTATATCTTCAGCAACCGACAGGAATATGGCACCGCCATCACCCTCAATATCTATATTGCTAAATGTATTATTAAAAAAACCGGCTGATTGCACACCCTGTGCATTCATGTATAGAGCTCCGCCGGAAAGAGGTTTCATCGGTGAAGCGGGATAACCGGAGAACACATTATTGCTTACCGCCAGGGATTGAACGGTTGTTCCCGAAGAGAACATGAAGATACCGCCATTTTCATCACAAACAAATTGATGAAGTTCATTATCGGTGATCGCAACAGAAGTTGGGCCAGAGCCCGCATCCAGGTATAAATATCCGCCTGAAAGTGCTGAGCGGGTCTCTGTCGGAGTGGTTTGATTATTTACGATTGAAACAGTATTTATTAAACCGGGAGTAACAAGCGATACAACCCCGCCATTACCATTATCACTCCTCACATCACCGATTGTCAGGTTATCCAAAACAACACGTTCCAGCACAGAATCCTCCTGATCAATAATCAGAGAGGCAAAACCACCATCAGAAGGAGCAAAAGCCTCTTCAATAACAACGTCCCGAAACACAACACTGTCGGGAGCTGAAGCAACATGAAAATATAAAAAGCCACCGGCACCATCTTCATTATCAGCATCTTCACTGGTAATAATTGCTTTGTTTATCGTGTCGTCAATAAAGCGTAATGAATTAACATCAGAAACCCCGAAATAAAATCCTGCACCGGAATCGTCAGCCTCAGACTCATAAGTATTTCCCTGCGACAAAAATGAATTTATATTACCAGAATCAAAATCAATATAGGCAATACCACCGGAACCATCAGTTGCATACACTCGCTCCAGGGTGTTATTTGTAATTTCAAAAGAATCAAGAGAAATGGAAGCGTCAGGTTCAAACCGCAGAAAAGCACCGGGTTTTCCCATATAAACACATGAATCCACAACGTTGGACGTAATATTGACAAAGGTCATATCACTCTCAGGGCGCAGGAAAAGGCAGTTTGCCTGAACGGTCTGAATTGTACAGTTTGAGATTGTCAGGTTTTCCTCAGGGTAAACATTATAAATGGAATTGTTTGATTGCCCAAAACCATAGAAATCCAAATCCGAAATCTGCTCATCATCAATTAAAATTTCTTTGGCTTTTAGATAATAAAACTGATTAAAAATCTTTTCAGAAGAACTCGCAATAGTATTCGAAAGAATAGTTGCATGATTACAATCTGTAAGCTTTAACCCACGGATAGTACCTGTAAACGTATTTTCAGAAAAAAGAAAAGACTCCAGAGCACCATTATTTGTGATTTCAAATAAATAGGGATCCTCAGAAGAACGGCTTATATTGCTAAACTCATTAATCTCGTCAATATTGATTGTGGTTAGTTGAGTATTCCCGGTAACAGTAACAAATGACGCCGGAATATCTTCACAGTTTTCAACCAGATTATTTTTAAAGTTAAATTCATGAAGCACCGACTGACCAATATAAACACCACTGGTACATGCCGAGAAGGTATTATCTTTTATAGTTATGGTATTCAGGAAATTGTTGGAATAAATTTCGATTGCTACATCGTCAATATTTTGAAAAGAATTGTTTAATAACTGAATATCCGAAGCATTACAGCTGCTTTGCAGGAATATACCAAAAGTGCCAACAGCATTAAAATCGCAAAAAATAATGTCCGCAATATTGTTATTGACAGCCAAAGCAGCTTCAGCGGAAGAAGATATATTTTCAAACTTACAATATTGGATTTTCGAAATCCCTGAGCGTCCTTTAGCATTATTAATATCTACACCATTCCAGGTTTCATTGGTTCCTTCCCGGGTGGTAAAAACAATCTTCCCCTGAGATTCATTTCCAACTGCTAAAATCACTCCGTCGTTAACAGACATTTTTTTCCCGCCGTAAAAAACAACTTTTGTTCCCGGCTGGATGGTAAGTGTATCATTACTGCTTATGGTAACATTAACAGTTACATGATAGGTCGTATCACTGTACCATATCCCTGAGATATACTCAGAAGTAATTTCCTTAATTATTTCTGTTTCAGGGCTCCTTTGTGCCAGAATTACACCGGAAAGAAAAATAAAAAAAGTTAGTGATAACAGAATTTTTGGGGTCAGGCTGTTTTTCATAACATTTCTCGATTCGTTTAACAACAGATCACACACAACTAGAAAACCGATTTACAAATACATCAACAAATTTCACAGGCTTTGTCATTGGCTGTTATATACTCTGTTCGCACGCCAAATTTATCACTTTTAATGCAGAACACAAAGACAAGGTGAAAATTTGATTCATTGAAGATTTGTAACAAAATTTTGCTCTATGTGACAAAAAGCCTTTTTTTTGTATAAAACGTCCTTTTTAAGGTATGAAGATACCTTCTCAGTTCACGAAACACTCTTATAGCCATCAAAATCAAATATTCACAAAACAAAATATTAATATATTTGGCTCAATGCTTTTGATAACCAAAATCCAACTATTATGAGAAGAAAAAAAAACATCTTGTGGCAGAGCCTGATATTTATCATCCTGATCACATTTTCATCCTGTCGGCAGAAATCGTTTTATACTCCGGGAGAGAAGTTATCAAATCCGTCAAACACTCCTGGTGTACTTTTAGCAGATGAAAACCGGAGACAAATTCATATGCTCAACAAGACACAAAAGGAACGGCTTACGACTCAATATCAGGCATACTTTCATTCAAATGAAGACAGTATTCCAATCAAAAAACTGCTCGATTCAATTAATTGTAATATTTCAAGGGAATATCTTAGAATAGAGAATATAGTCAAATATGTACAGAATAACATTGAATACAACCTCCGGGGAAACCCATATATCGTAAAATCAAGTATTGAAACACTCAAATCAAAAACGGGAGTTTGTACAGAAAAATCCGTTCTTTTAGGTAAAATGCTGTATTACAGCGGATACAATATCGCCTTTTTCATCTTTCCCCATGCAAAACATGTGGGCCTGGGAATCCATGTTCCAAAGGAGTATGGTTCATTTAATACCAGTTTTTCATACATTGAATCAACATCAAATCGTAGTATCGGAGACATTCCTTTTGAGTATTTTACTGAAATCAGAAATACCACTCCATTTCTCATTACTATAGATAGTTCAAAAGCAACCTTTAATGACATAGTAAAACTGTCAGAAATGTATAAAGATTATATTGAGCAATATGGTGAGGAAAATGTAAATATTCCGGATTCCGCAAAATATTATATGCAGAAGGGGTATGCATTGAGGCCGGAATTACACTCACTTCTCAGCGAAAACAATTACCTTTATGATTATTACAACCAATTGGTAGAACAAGGATTAACAGATAGTACTTCAATAAAAAAGGCAGACAGTGTATATTATTATTTAGAAAAGGTAAACAACAAACATCAAATCCTATTAAAAAAATACAACCATCACAAAAATAATTTTGAAAGAATTATAAAGGAATACAACGATAACCTATAAAATAATTTAGTGTTTCAAAAAATCATGCTGCCAGAACGGATCAGAAAAGATTCGGTTCATATTAAAAACCATGTGTGTACCTATAAGGTATAAGGATATTTTTTATATTTGCACTACTTTAAATCATTGTAATTAATAAAAACACAGTAATAATACTAAAAGCCATTCCATTATGAAAAAAAGTTACATTAAG
>CAZQNY010000068.1:0-16996 GCA_964594665.1 uncultured Bacteroidales bacterium | reverse complement strand
GGTCTGCGCTAAATACCTTATTATATCCACTTTAGCAGTGGGAAATCCTGGCGGTGAGGGAGAAGATCATTTACAGGATAGAGGCGGAAGGCGAAGTCGATGACGCCGGGATCGTTCACTGCGCGCTCGTACTCAAAAACAAGCCTGCTCTCACCAATTTGTGTGGCGGGCATAGAAGCTGCTGCAGTCATCTGTATTTCATCGTTCACTTTACGGGCAAAGACAATCTCCATACCCAGCTCTCCGGCACGTATTCCCGGGGTAAAAAGCTCAACTTTAGCCTTGAAATTATCTCCCAGGCACAGCGCCTGAGCGGTAGACTTCGGAACCTCTACATTCAACACTTCGATATCTTCCCAACGCGACAACATCATTTGTTTCCAATAGGCAAGCCGCCGTAATTCACTATAGGCATTTGGTTTCACCATTGTCAAACGATTCATCAGCTTATTATAAAACTTCGCATAATAATCATCCAGCTGACGTTTCATAGTGAAGTGAGGAGCAATTCCTGACATCGTATTTTTAATTCGCGAAACCCATTCTTCCGGGACACCCTTCTTGTTTCGTTTATAAAATGCCTTTGTTACTTCATCTTCAAAAAGGTTATAGATTGTCTCAGCATCCAGTTCATCCTGTATATGCTGATCGTCGTATGTTCTTTCTTCTTTAATAGCCCACCCGGCATCTTCACGGTAACCTTCAGCCCACCAACCATCAAGGACAGAGAGATTCAGTACACCATTCATGACGGCTTTTTCGCCACTGGTACCACTGGCCTCCAGAGGGCGTGTTGGGGTATTCATCCATACATCCACACCCCGGGTCAATGCTTTACCCAGCTTCATGTCATAATTTTCCACAAAAATAACCTTGCCCTTGAACTCCGGACGACGGGAGATTTCAATAATCTGTTTTATAAGCCCCTGCCCTGCACCGTCGGCAGGATGTGCTTTTCCGGCAAAAATAAACTGCACCGGCATCTCGGGGTTATTCACGATAGCGGCAAGCCGGTCGATATTTTTGAATAACAGGTGCGCACGTTTATAGGTAGCAAAACGACGGGCAAATCCAATGGTAAGCTTATTGGGATCCAGGCCTTCAGTAACCTCCAGAATATCACGCGGGTTTTCCTGTCGGCGGGTCATATCTTTTGTAATACGCACCTTAAGATAATCCACCAGCTTGGCACGCATTTTATTACGCATATCCCAAATTATTCCATCATCAACAGTATGGATTTTATTCCACACCTTCGGATCCGACTGGTTAGCGATAAAGTCGCTGCCAAAAAGTTCATCATGCAGGCGTCGCCACTGGCTGTCGATCCAGGTAGGGTAATGCACGCCATTGGTAACATAACTAATATAGAGCTCTTCCGGGAAATAGCCTTCGTACAATGATTTAAACATCTCCCTCGACACACGACCATGGATTTCACTCACACCATTTACTTCCTGCGACATCTTTGTGGCCAGCACACTCATTGAAAATTTCTCCGACTTATCGTCAACATTGTAACGTCCCAGGCCCATAAATGCGTCCCATGAAATATTCAAACGATCGGGATAATGGGGGATGTAAGTACGTAAAAGATCCTCATGGAAAAAATCATGACCTGCGGGCACAGGAGTGTGGGTAGTAAACAGGGTTGAAGAACGCACAATTTCTTTTGCTTCCACAAACGAATAATGCTTTATCTGCACATAATAGCGTAATCTTTCAAGCACAGCAAAAGCGGCATGACCCTCATTTAGGTGATAAACCAAAGGTTTCATACCAAGAGCCTCCAGCAGTCGGATACCTCCTACTCCCAAAAGCATTTCCTGTTTGAAACGGTTCTCCCAGTCGCCACCATATAGCTGGTGTGTTACCTGACGATCGTAGTCATTATTATCAGGGATATCAGTATCCAGCAGGTATAGCGATATGCGCCCCACAGGGACACGCCAAACCTTGGCAACAAGGTTTCGCCCGGGCAATGCCAGGCTTACCTTTATCCACTCATCATTGCTATCACGTACCGGCTCAATAGGTAAATGTGTAAACCGCTGAGGATGACGCGCAGAAACCTGATCACCCTGAACAGTGAGCTCCTGGGTAAAATACCCATAACGATACAGCAACCCAATCCCGATCATACTCGAATTGGAATCAGAAGCCTGCTTGAGATAATCTCCTGCAAGCATTCCCAGGCCCCCGGAGAAAATCTTTAAGGTATCATGTATACCAAACTCCATACTAAAATAGGCAATATTGGCATCTCCGGTAGCTCGTGTGGACATGTATGCGTTAAATTCGTCCATCACTTCATGAAACTTTGCCATAAAAGCATTGTCCTTTTGCAACTCCTGCAATCGCTGAAAAGAGATATTTTCCAGCATGGCAATAGGATTATGGTCATATTTTTCCCATAACTGCGGGTCAATATACTCAAACAATTCTCCGGCATCAACATTCCACGACCACCACAGGTTACGACTCAGGATACGCAAGTCTTTCAGGCTCTCTGGAAACACTGGTTTTACCATTGTCTTCCGCCATACCGGACGATTGGGCCTGAGGGTATCAAGTTGTTGTTTGACATCAGGCTGAATTTTATATGCATACAAATCGGCACGCAACCTACTTTGCGCCAAAGCATAGGAATAAGCTTCATCATAATATTGTATCAAATGATCCCACAGCAACGAGGCTGATAACTCTTTGGCAGCATTACGATATTGCTTATACTCATCCTTTGTCATTTCTACACAAGAAGACATAAGGTTCATAATGGCACTCACCGCTTGATGGTAGTTATTATCATCACGTTCAACGACTGCAACACCATCGGTAAAATCTTTTTTATGTTCTCTCATCCACCGGCCAAAACCGGCAAGACTGGTTGTTACCGTTGGAATACCAAAAGCAATGCTTTCGAGTGGCGTGTAGCCCCAGGGCTCGTAATACGATGGAAATACCGATAAGTCAAAGCCTGTCAGCAGGTCATAATAGTCAAATTCAAAGATACCATCATTACCATTTAGGTAACTGGGAACAAAGATGACATGAACATTATTTTCCACTGATTCATTGAAGCGATGTGCCTTTAAATGATTCAAAATCTGATCATTGGCAGGATAATGCAGCCCATGGGTAAGATATTCACCGGAAATACCTGTATCGCTGACAGGTTTACCAATCCGGGCTTTGAGATCTTTACGCGAGCCACTCTGATCGCCGGGAACGGTAATAAAAGCAATCACTTTCCTGCCGTTGGTACCATGGGCATTCAATTCTGCCAGGCTATCGATAAACATATCAATGCCTTTATTGCGGTATTCGTACCTTCCGCTATTGACTACCAGAAAGGAATCTTCAGGCATTTCAACATTTAGCAATGCCGACGCCACATCAAGTAGCTTTTGCCTTGCGGCAGCTTGCTTTTTTGCCAAAAGAGGTGGTTCTTCTACAAAAGCGTCATCAAAACCATTTGGAGTAACAAAATCCACCTCACGTTTCAAAAACAACCGGCACTCTTCAGCAGTAATAGATGATACCGTTGTAAAACAATCAGCATTCAGTGCAGCGAGCTTTTCGAGCGAATGTTTTGATCGCAGGTTAAACCTTCCTGCAATTTCATCGGGATTAAAGCCCTCCGGGTTATTGTATAATTTCAAACCATTACCGGCAATAGCTCTTCCAAGAACTGTGGCATGACTTGTAAAGACTGTTCCTACCTGTGGAATTTTATCTTTAATGTAGAGTACTCCGGTACCGGTCATCCACTCATGAAACTGGGCAATAATGCGATCCTGAGGGCCCAGGAAGAAATCGTAATACGACTCAATAACACGTGCAGCGGCATGGCCGAAAAGAGCGGGTTCCACATAATCCCAGCCCCCTGAAAGGCTATCCAGTTTAAATTTCTCCCAATAGTCGGCGAATATCTTATCTTTATCAGGAAAATAAGTGGTAAAATCAACCAGAATAGCAAGAGGTTCTCCGGGCATATTCCACCTTCCGGTACGGAATAGCAGCCCATCAGCATTGGCCTTTTGCTTCCATACAGGGAAAAGAGTATCATCTTCAATAAAATATGGATTTGTAGAAGTTTCCTTCCAAACATCAGGACCAATAAAAATCTGCCTGGCACTATTTTTTGATGCAATACCGGCTTTTGTAGACAGGACAGTATAAATACCACCTACTTTATTACAACTCTCCCAGCTCACCTCAAAGAGGTAGTCAGGGAAATTCATTTCTTTTTCACTCATAATAACGGATTAATTACTAAACGTAAACCCTTACCCGACACCCTGGCAGGTATCGGGAACTGCAAAAATAACATTCTGAAATATAGAAACAAACAGGAACCAAAAAGGTTAAAGCAACCGTTTGCAATGGAACGTTAAAAACGTGGTAGAGACAAGGTAATACCTTGTCTCTACCCGTATTATTTTTTCATTCGTGCGGCGATGAATAAACGTGCCTCCTTCACCTGTTCGTGAGAAATGGCTGCGGTGAAATTGCCCACTTCATTACGCTTTCGGATACTTAACAGCCGTAGTACAAATTCTTTTTTCTTCCTTCCCAATCCTTTTAAGGCTGCAGCGATAACATCACTATCAATATCTTTCATTAATCGCTTTATTGCTTTATCAGAGAGGTTGAAAAGATCGTCAAATGAGCCATTTACGGGATGTGTTATTTTTTCGTTAAGATCCCCGTTGATTTCCGCCGTAAGGTCTGTTCTATCATAACATGACATCTGATCAACGCGGATCAGAAAATCGCTAAGCACATTCATATAATTGATAAATGCCTCATATGCAGAGCCATATGGATTAAAATAGCTATGCACCTCACCATCGGAGAACCATTTTGTGCACATGTAATAGAAATGATCAGATCCCTGCAGGAAATTCCAATCCCGCAGCAATTCTTCATCCTGACACTTCATCATGGTTTCCTGCACAGAGTAAAGTTTCTCAAAGGCCTCATCCTGGAGTTCATTACCAAGCCAGGCAGTTAGGTCGCGTTCTTCATCAGCCCATGAGATAGGATGCGGTACATGTACTGCATCAACGGGTTTATGCTTTAAACTAATTTCCTGGGGAGTAGCAAAAACAAAATCGGTATCTGAGAGTACCTGCCCTACCATTGCCTTAAAGAAATCAAAAATACCACTTTCTGCTTTCTGGTGTTCACCAAAGGTTTCATAATCCATAAACAGGTTCAGCAGCTCATGCTCATCTTCCATATTATTTAGCCAGCCACAGAATTTCTCAGCAGTGACAGGGTATTCCGACCATCCCTTCTCGGAGAACCGAAAGGCGATATCATCAGAAAGCTGGTAATTACGAAGCATCACATTCATTCCCGGGTTATGGGCACTATGGTAAAGATAATCGGGGCTTTTCCACCCTAACACGTGTTTTGCTCCTTCAGTAAGAATGGTTTTATAACCCAAATCAAAAGCCATATCAGCAATATCATCGGAATATACCAGCTCGGTATTACGGAAGGTAACAGGTTTAACGCCCAGCAATTCTTCAGTCAGAGCAGCATGCTTGTTCACCTGATCAATAAACTCCCTGCGATTACGCAGTGCTGCAAGCGAATGGCTATAGGTCTCGGCAAGAAACTCCACATTCCCTGTTGCTGCAAGCTCCTGAAAACTTTTTAATACATCAGGAGCATACCACCGGAATTGTTCCAGCGCGAGACCGGTAATGGAAAAGGATACTTTAAAAGCTTTTCCATACTCTTTAATAAGCTCCATCAGAAGGCGGTTCATAGGCAGATAGGAACGTTCTGCCACACGGCGAAGAATGTATTTATTCTGGTAATCATCATAATAATTATGATTTACACCGATATCAAAAAAACGGTATTTCCTTAACCGAAAGGGTTGATGAACCTGAAAGTAAAAGCAGAGAGATTTCATATGATTGTTTTTTATATTTTTTAAAGCATTGAAGCATAAACGTTTGTAATTTTAATAGCGGCATCATCCCATTTCAGGGCATCCACTTCATCTTTTCCATGTTCACGGAAGATTCCAGCCAGGGAGTT
This sequence comes from uncultured Bacteroidales bacterium, assembly GCA_964594665.1. Classification (GTDB taxonomy): domain Bacteria; phylum Bacteroidota; class Bacteroidia; order Bacteroidales; family BM520; genus BM520. The sequence goes on along the minus strand of CAZQNY010000068.1, from coordinate 10,936 downwards.
ATAATTCACCAGGCTCCAGATGGCATCTGCCATAGCATCAACATCCCAGAAGTCGATTTTTATAGCATGTTTTAAAATCTCTGAAACGCCCGATTGTTTGGAAATAATCACGGGAACATGTGAGCGCATGGCCTCCAGTGGGACGATACCAAAAGGCTCCGACACGGAAGGCATCACAAAGACATCAGAAAGGGCAAACATTTTATCCACATCAGCACCTTTCAGAAAGCCTGTAAAATGAAAACGGTCGCTGATACCCAGCTTTGCAACACGTTTTATAAGTTTATTCATCATATCCCCTGATCCGGCCATAACAAAACGCACATTATCACTACGTTTTAACACCTGATAAGCAGCTTCAATGAAGTACTCCGGACCCTTCTGGAAAGTCAGTCGCCCGAGAAAAGTAACAACCTTCTCTTCCACGTTCTTTTCCAGATTTACAAATTCACCTTCGCTGCCGGGTTCCACGGCATTATGCACGGTTACAACCTTATCAGGGTCGATACCATATTTTTCAATTACGATATTCCGGGTAAGATTTGAAACGGCAATAACCTTGTCAGCAGCCTCCATTCCGCGTCGTTCGATATCATAGACGATCTGATTTACATTTTCCCCTGTACGGTCGAATTCGGTGGCATGCATATGCACTACAAGGGGTTTTCCGCTGGCCTCCTTTGCAGCAACGCCGGCAGAGTATGTCAGCCAGTCATGGGCATGAATAATATCAAAATCCTCTTGCGCAGCAATCGAAGAAGCAATGAGTGCATAGCGGGAAACCTCCTCATAAAGGTCAGTACCATATTTTCCGGAGAAGGTAAATTTACGATCACTGGTACGTTTTATTTTATGATGTTCGGAGCGTTGTTTGTTAAGGCGGATAGTTTTTTCAAACTCTTCAGGGCCAAGATATGGAACCATATTGGAACCTATTTCCATGTAGGTAATATTATCATAATAATGTTGAAAGACCTCATCATCCATAGTCACAGGCACATCAGAGGCATTAATAATGCGCACGGCACGCTGGTCCTCATCGCCATAAGCTTTGGGAACTACAAAAAGCACCTTCACATCATTTTTCATAAGCCCTTTAGTCATGCCGTAGCATGCTGTTCCCAGCCCGCCGGTAATATGAGGGGGGAACTCCCAACCGAACATCAACACTTTCATAGGGTTCGTCATTTATTGGTTTTTGGTAATGATATAATCTATTAATAATAAAGCCGCCACACTGGAAGCATGGCTAATGGTGCCACCGCCTTCCCAGGGAGGGTCGCCGGAATAGAGCTGAGAGATACTTCCCATACCGTGTTCCTGCATTTCATCTTCAAAGTTATTGTAAATGGTTCTGAGTGTTGCATTGCCGCCATCGCCAAAGAGGCTATAATATGCTTCGGCAAACGGCCCGAGCAGCCATGGCCACGCCGTACCCTGATGATAAGCTTTGTCGCGGTTTATCTGCACACCTTTATAACTGGAGTGATAATCCTTATCCTGCGGTGAAAGGGTGCGCAGACCGCGGGGTGTCAACAGGTCGCATTGCACCCTGTTAACAACCTTCATGCGAATTTCTTCCGAAAGCAGGCCAAAGGGGCTTGCTGCGGCAATAATCTGATTTGGCCGCACAGAGAAATCGCGATATTCACCATCCACAAAGTCGGCAAGGTATCCATATTCTTCATCCCAGAAAGTTTCGGTAAAAGCAGCAGGAATTTCTTTAGCAATATCCTCCCACTCTTCGGTAAAAATTTCGTCGTCGGCTTCACGGGCAAGCATAAGGCTCAAAGAGATGGCATCATACCACAGTGCATTGATTTCTACTGCCAGCCCCCGGCGTGGTGTGTGAGGGCGACCGTCAACCATGGCATCCATCCAGGTGAGCGGTTTCTCGTTGTCGCCAGCCCACAGCAGTCCGTTATCCAGCATATGAACTCCCTGTGCGGCACCACGGCGATACTGGCTGAGAATGTTGCGCATCACAAGGTTATATTTCTTCCATACCCCTGCAGCATCACCGGTAGCATCCACATACCAGCGCAAAGCATAGAACAGCCACAACGAACCATCTATTGCAGGCATATAACTTTCACTCCCTGACCCGGTATTAACGAAAAAAGCACCTTCCATGCTACTTATCATGGTATCCACAACCTCCATAAAGGTTTTTGTGTCACCCCTGCTCAGGGTCAACCCCGGAAGAGAGATAAATGTATCACGTGCCCATACTCCCAGCCAGGGATAACCGGCAATAATACTCGTTCTAGCTCCATCTTTCACAAAAAACTGCTGCGCTGAATTCAGCAGACAATTAATATAGCTGTCGCGGGGTGTACGCTTTTTAACTTCATTGTTAAACATGCGTTTTAACCCTTCCGGAGAAACTTCTTCCAGTCCGGCCGCAAACACTATGCTCTCACCTTTTTTCAGGTTTACATCAAAATATCCGGGAACAAGCAAATCCTCCTGAAAGTCAAATCCTCTTTCACGATCTTTTGAATACTCAAAATCATAAAACCAATCAGGCGTATGGATATAATCCACGGGTTTGCTAAACTGCATATGCAAATAATCATACCCTTCATAAAGGCGCATGCGAATGCCATTTTCAACAGGGAAATAACGGGTGTCAGCGAAACTATTGGCTTTCATAACATGATGCCTGTTACGAAAAGCCAGGAAAGGTTTAAGCCTTAACGTTGTGGGGCTGTGAGCGTCCATCAGCGTATAGCGTGTAAGAAAACGATTGTGTGAAGTACTAAAAAGACGTTCTTTCTTCAATACAACCCCACCAACACGATAAACAATATAGGGAATGGGTTCTGCTTCCAGATCCACAATATACTTATGACCTTTGGGGCTAAAGACCTCATCCTTAAACATGTGAATCCCCAGATTAAACTCAGCATTATGCTGAATTACAGTTTCGTCAAGAGAGCTAAGCAACACATGCAGGCCACGGTCAACACCCGGCTGGGCAGTAATCAGCAGCCCATGATATTTTCGGGTATTGCAGCCAACAATTGTTGTGGAGCTGTAGGAGCCTGCGCGGTTTGTGCGCAAAAGCTCCCGGGGCAGTGAATATCCCAGGTTCACCAGCTGTTCTTTATCAAATTTGAGATAACTCATAAAAAGCGATTTTCTCGTTTGGTTAATTACATCGAAGATAAACAAAGTATTCTTCTATATGTTCAGAATTGATAAAGATAAGAAAAAAATAACACACCTAAAGAGAGATGAGATAGAGGAATTTAATGCAATCGATTGCAATAAAAAATCAATCGACTGATATCTCAAAATAAAAGGTCGTACCCTGAGGGTCATTATCCTCAACCCACAGTTTCCCTTCTAACATATCGGCATAGGCTTTAGAAATTGACAACCCCAGGCCTGCACCCTGTAGTGCATTGCGGTCTTCGATATCTGCCTGAACAAAACAATTAAAGATAGCTTCTTTACGATCCTGTGGTATTCCGCAGCCTGTGTCACGAACAAAAAACCGGATACTGTTTTTCATTGAATTCGTATACTCAGCACCAAAGACCAAACCACCTTCATCAGTATATTTTAAGGCATTTCTTAATAAATTTGACAGGATGGTTTCCATCTTCTTTTTATCTGTTTTTATTTTCAATGATAATAATTCAGGGTGAAAATCAGCCGTAAAAGATAGATTCTTTAAATATGCCTCTTCACCATAAACACCCTTAAGCTGATCAATCATTTCTGATAATTCTACCAGGGTGATATTAGCGACTTCCTGACCTGTTTCAATACGTGAAATATCGACCAGCTGACCAATAATATTGAGCATTCTATTACTACTCCTTCTTATAACGTCAACATAATGAATACGCTGCTGATCGTCGAGGTTATGCTCCTGAAGCAAATCCACAAAACCCAGGATTCCATTCATCGGTGTACGGATTTCATGGGATATATTGGCAAGAAAAGCCGATTTCAGACGATCGGATTCCCGGGCCTTATCCCGCGCCTTAACAAGCTCTGTTGTCCGCTCGTCAACCAGTTCTTCAAGGTGATTCTGATGACGGTGAAGCGCCTGATTCTTTGTTTCAATCTCACGGTTTTTTAACTCAAGGCTGGAATTTGCCGCACGCAGTTTGTAACTAAGAATAAGCACAAAAAGCCCAAAAAGCAACACAACAATAAGAATAACCAATAATAAATTACGCTGCTGAACATGCTTGGTAATCTTCAATTTTTGTACTTCTTCATTGGCTTTCAGTAATGCAATTTCACGATTTTTCTGCAGGGTTTCATAACGAACATTAAACTCGGCCACCTGATTACGTAATTTTAAAGAATTCTGATGCTGGAATGCCTGAAAATACTGTTGCTGAAGTAGTAATGCAGAATAATAATCACGCTGAAGCGAATCAATTGATGAAAGCAAAGAGAGTAGCTTTACTTCCATCTCTTCATAACCGTTTTCACGAGCTACAGTTAATAATTTTTGAAATCCCTTTTCTGCGGCATTAATATCACCTTTTGAATAATCCAACTTCGCCCGATAAAAAGCACTCTCAGCAAGTACTTTTTTATCACCGATAAGTGATGCATATTTTCTTGTACTGTCCAGCGCCTTGCCGGCATCACTAAACTTCCCGGATTCAATATACAGTTCAGCAAGGTACCGGTACGATTGCTCAATACCATAATTATCATCAACAGAAATAAAATATTGCAGGCCTCTTGAGAGTTGCAGAAAAGCGCTATCGTAATTGTGGGTCAACAGATTAATAACCCCAATATTACTTTGGGCATAATAGTATAGCTCTTTGTATTCATCAACAGGATCCAGATATTTCAGCCCATTTTCATATGCATTGATAGCATTTTCGTATTGTTCCAATTTCTCATAGGTAATACCTATATTATTATAATTATGAAAAATACTGGAAATATCACCTGAGGGCAGTGAAATATTCAATGACAAAAGATAGTAATCCAGTGAGATATTATAAAAACCCTGCGCCGTTGCCAGCAAGCCCAGGTTATTGTATATCTTACCAATGTTTACCGAGTCAGCATCAGATGAGAACAAATCCAGTGCATTTTGATATGCATATTGTGCGCTATCCCAACTACCGGAAATATGATGCGTCATGGCAATATAGTTCCATGCTTTGCCCATGCCTGTGATATATCCGATTTTCTCAGATAGCATTTTGGTCTTTTCTGCCATCAACCGGGTTTTTGACGGGTCGGTGCGGAAGATAGCAAATGCAGCTTTATTCAATGAGTCAATATGATCAATGCTAATATCATCCGTATTATTGAAGGATTTATTCTGCGAATAACAAACATCGGCCCTAATTAGTGCCAATACCCATATGCATAGGATAAAAATGCTTTTCACCCCGATTATCCAGGATCGATTCATGTGAAATACAGTCATTAAGTGCTAGTAAGGTTAATAAAGCTCAAAAAGTTATCAAAATACCTTCATATCAACAGACTATAAAGATACGATTTTTTTTATATGTATAACAATGGGATATCAGGAAAGGTATTCATGAATGATCTTCAATGGCTATGCCTTGTAAGATATACTATTGTTTTCGCCATTATATGACGTAAACAGTCGCCATTCAGGGTAAGTAATCAAAACTGACGGCACATAAAAAGCTCAGTAAATGTTTGTATGATCCTCTGCCACAGCGAATAAGTCAAATAATAAATATTCTTTTTTCATTCACCAAAAATTGGCGGAAGTCATCCATATTTTTGTCAAAATGTCAATGACGAGAACCCCGACATACCTGATTCCCCGGGGTAAAGAGGCGAAATCCTCTACCACAGCCAGACCCCGCACCCGCGCTACCCCGGAGATTCATTCTCCGGGTGTTGCGGCGGGAAAGAGCAAAAAATAATGTCAAAATAATGTACTGTAAAAACTAAACAACAACAAAATGAAAAAACACTGTCTGATTCTAATCGCTGTAATTATTGTAACGGGAACATCATGTACTCCATCAAGAACATTCGTTGATACCAGTTGTCCTGGCTATAAAAGCCCGGATTTTCAAAAATCGGAAATAACCAGCAATGGTATTGGCATAATGCCGGTCTTGGGTGGTGCAGAAAAAGAACAATTTCGAAGACCAATGGGAGATGCAATTTACAATGCCTTTCGAGACAAATTTGGTATTGATAATGTATTATCAACAAAACAGGTTATCGCAATACTGAACGATAATAATTTAACAGCAAATTACACAACAGCAATTAATGATTACAGTACAACAGGTATTATCCCGAAAGATATGGTACAAAAAATCCAGGAAGTAATGGGAGTTAAATATCTCTTATATGTCCGGCTTTTGAGTGATAGTGAAGCTTCTATTATCACTACAGGGGAATATTCAACGGTCGTTGAAGTTAACGAAATTTACGTACAAAGCCAGGTGTGGGATTGCGAACAGGGTGATGTTGTATGGGAAGGCAAAGGAGGTGTTGCAGTCTTACCTGAAGAGAATAAAGATCCCTTTATTATGACAGCAGACGGTCTGGCAAAAATTATCGGCAATGAAGTAAACATTGGACCTTGTGAAACAAAAAAAGATCTCATTGATGCGGTTGCAGCAGCAAAGGCGGGCACCTATCTGGCATCACTTACCATTTCAATGGCAGCCAGTTTCTTACTTATTTTGTTAATCCTATAGTGTGGAATAACAAAACATTGGATAATCGTTTTTAGATCGCTCCTATTCAGAGATGTAGAAAATTCAATGCAGCGATAATTCTAGTAAAGCTGTCGCAGTTGTATATGCCCTTATACTTAAGTTTCATTATTTTAATCAAAAATATTTACATATATAATATTGTACATTAAATATTTATATATTGATTTTATAATAAAATACATATACATTTGTTTTACAAATAAAATCAACACACCATGAAACAACTTCTACACTCCGCCTTATTAATACTATGTATATCAACAGGTCTTGTCCTTTACGGTCAGGCGTCCTGGGAGCGTATTTCTCCGAATCCTCAGGAAAACACAATTGAAGAAGTTGTGCGTATCCCGGGCACAAACAAGCTTGCTGCTATCGGGTCGCTGTCAACAATTATGATCTCAGATGAACAGGCGCAATCGTGGGATCTGATATTAAATCCTGCCGGAGAAGGTAATAATTTCACCTTGACCTGCATTCAGTTTGTTGATCCCTCAACAGGGTATGTCGGAGGGACCAGGAATAAAATTCTAAAAACCACCGACGGAGGGTATTCCTGGGAAAAAATTTACGAAGAAGAAGTGATGGACTATACCCGCCCCCGGGACATGTTCTTCACCACTCGTGACACGGGTTTTCTGTCGGTAGAATCTCCTTCTCCAGGCGATAGTGCATTCATACTAACAACATTTAACGGAGGCACTACATGGTCAAGAAAAGGCTATGCCGGATTGTATGATATTCGTCAATTTGCATTTTTTGATCATCTTCATGGAATGGCAGCAACACTTACCTGGCAATGTCTGACTACCAGTGATGGGGGTGTTAGTTGGAATATAACAAATCAGCCGGAAGACCTTAATGAATTAAGCATCAGAGAGATGGAATTCATCAATTCTGATACTGGTTTTATTCTTGGGGAATCGGGCGAGGAAACATTCAACATCTATAGAACCATCGACAAAGGAGAATCATGGCAACAGGTTTACACGATGGAAAAAGAAATCTATTATACAGATCTGATCCACTATAACGACACTTGTCTTGATTTAATCATCCTTGTCGATGGACACGAAAAGCTTGAATATTTTTCAAGTAACGACGGTGGTGCCAGCTGGGAGTTAAAAGAGTGCTGGCCTGGTAATAATTTCATAATTTCAGCAGCAAACGCTGATGAAAGCACTATTGTTCTTATGGGCGAACAGGGGCAGATCTATCGTTCCACAGACAGGGGTGAAAATTGGGATAATGCATATGACTGCTGCTTCAACTGTATGTATCCATATGATTTACAAAGCATTGACAACACCACTATCGCCTTAAACACAGAAGCACACGACAATGGGCAGGCATTACTGCGCTCTATGGATGGCGGAATATCATGGGAAGAAATCTTCTGGCATGCCCATTTATGCCCTGATTTCTGCTTTTTAAACAGCAATAAAATATATGCTGCAGGATACGACGAAGGGGCTTCTCAGTTTATCTATTCCTCCGATGGTGGTGACAGCTGGACGGCCAATAGCACAGGATATCAATTTTATGCACACAGTATTAAATTTTATGCCATTGAGAAAGGCCTTATCAGTGGAATAAACCAAATTATCAGAACTACAGATGCGGGCAACAACTGGGAGGATATTACCCCTGCTACGAATATTAAATTCGATTATGGCAATATGGAATGTACGGCGGAGGGCAAATTTTACCTTACCGGTGAATATGATGATAATCAACAGAACTCCATTCTCTTTACCTATGATTTCGAACAAAACCAATGGCAGGAACAACCCTTACCAATGCAGGAAGTATACCCCATGCAAATAAAAATCATCAACGACAACCTTGCCTTTATGATGAATCAGAACCTCTATAAATCCACAGACGGGTGTTGTTCATGGGAAACGGTACTTGAAAACCAAAAGGATGTTTATTGTCTTTTGGATTTAAACTTCACCGAACCCGGGGTTGGATATGCAGTAGGGTTCAACGATGAATCAAATATCTTTAAAACCATCGATTATGGTGATAACTGGATTCCGGTGAATACGCCCGCGACAGGCTATTTAACAAGAATTTTGTTTACCGATAACGGAAAAGGTATTGCCTGCGGACTTAATGGTTTACTGCTTCAGAAAGACTCCGAAGGCGGCTTTGAAACTCCGGTAAAAAAGAGCCTTTCCATTTCACCAAACCCCGCTGACCAGTGGATTACAATAACCTATCCTGACACAGAAACAGCCTCAGTAATTAAAATATATTCTATACGGGGGCAATTAATAATGCAAAAATACATCCACGGGAATGTAGATAATACAGTTATTGATGTAGCTCATTTACCATCAGGAGAGTACCTGCTGCAATACGAGCCTTCAAACGGTCAGTCAGCCTGTGAAAAAATAATTATTCGCTAACAAAAAAGAGCACCTTCAACGGGTGCTCTTCACTTTTCAACTACGTTTCGCAAATGGGTTATGCGACTTTAGTTTTTACTACTGAGGCGCTCATAATGTTGTCAGCGATAGGACAACGGCGCTCAATTTCGTGGAGATAAGCCGCTTTTTCTTCATCACTCATATCTGCATCGATATCAGCAAAAACACGGATCTCAGTAAATCCGGCACGACCTTCTTCTGTTTTACCCAACAGATAATCCTTATCAATATCGCCTTCAACAGTAACATGGATACCACGTACATTCAAACGTTTCTGATTAGAGATAATTCTTCCGATTGCGCAAATACATGCCGGAATAGAAGAGAGAAAAATCTCCATTGGGTTGGGACCTTCATTTTGACCGCCCATAGGTACTGGCTGGTCGATAACAAAATTGTGCGAACATTTAACATCGGTTTTAAAACCGTCCTGCATATCCGCCTGCAGCTTTAATGTTGATATTGCCATCTTTGTTTGGTTTTGAGTATTTTAAAAATCAGCCAAAAATAACAAAAACATAGCATTAACCAACTACACATTTGATTAAATTTAATATAATTGCTGAAAGAAATAGTCCTTATGAAAAACAGTCTCAAAAACAAATTACCTCAACACAGACGACTTTATATTTAATATACAATATTTAATAATTAATGATTAATACACAAAATAATAATTAACTTAATTTATTAGTTATTAGTTATTAGTTATTAGTTATTATCATAATAACCCCCATTCCCTTTCGGGGTGAAAATTACCTGCGTAGAGAATTTCAAAAAAAATTGTATCTTTATATCCTCTAATAACCAACTGATTATGAAAACAAAACTCTTTTTACAGATTTTTGTGGCAGGTGTCCTTTTATCAGGTACAACCTTTGCCCAGCATCCATTACCTCAACCGCGATACAACCATGCCACAGCGGTAACCGATACCATGGCCTATTTCTTCGGAGGCCTGGTGGATACTTCAGTGCATACCGGGCTAAAAGGTTATGTTGAGATGTGCAATGACATCATAAGGCTTAACCTTCTTGATAATACTTTCGATAAACCGGAACAGGTAAACCCACCATCTCCACGCTACGGAAGTACAATAAATGTTGTAATCGATGAAGAAGGTCATCCTTGTCTGGTGGCATGGGGCGGTATTGGTAACGATCCAAACAATTACCAACGCGACCTACAGGTTATGGATGTGAATACCATCACCTGGACAAACAAAACATCCTCTGTCACCGGGCCTCTGCCCAGTAATGTGGCATTTCATGCCTCTGCAACAGAAAACAATATTATATATTATTATGGGGGTCAGCAGAAGTATGAAAGTGGCGGCCAGGTATGGACGTTTATGTCGTCAGACCTGTTCTCTTATGATGTAGTAGCAAACACCTTTGAGTATATCCTGGTCAGCAATGGTCAAAAACGAAAAAAAGCAGGGCTTGTTGTAAAAGATAATAAGGCCTACTGCCTGGGAGGTTATAAAGAAAATGGTGAAAAAACCAATGAAGTTTATACTGCAGACCTAAGCAGTCCCAATCCCGCCTGGACACTTATTCAGCCACAACCGGGCGAAACAGTTCCAACACCGTTTCTGGGAAATGATATCGTTGATGTTGGCGATTACAATGACCCGCTGAATGTTATTAATGACGTCATGGTTCTTTTAAAAACAGAAAGCGACGTGAACTTATACAAATTTGATCTTACCAATCTTGAATGGGGGGTTCACTCAATAGAATGGACTTCTTCAGACCCTGGCATATCGGACGGTATCGGATCCAGATATTTTAA
>CAZQNY010000067.1:0-17086 GCA_964594665.1 uncultured Bacteroidales bacterium | reverse complement strand
CAAAGAAGGCACAAAGGGCCGCAGAGAATTTTTCTTTGCGGCCCTTTGTGTCTCCATTGAGGTTCTCTGCGAAATAAATTTGTTAAAGAACTACTCCTGTTTTTCGCGCCGTGACACCCAATATAAAAAGTAAAATTTAATAACCAACTAAATATAAGGCGCTTACCGTTTTCTTTAAAAAAAACAGCGCGGAAGTCAGGAAAAACTCAAAACTGCCCGCTATGATTGCAAGGCAGTTTCTTGAAATGTAGGGTTTTAGCTGTTACACAAAGATCCGCAAAGAAGGCACAAAGGGCCGCAGAGAATTTTTCTTTGCGGCCCTTTGTGTCTCCATTGAGGTTCTCTGCGAAATAAATTTGTTAAAGAACTACTCCTGTTTTTCGCGCCGGGACACCCAAAATAGAAAAGTAAAATTTAATAACCAACTAAATATAAAGCGCTTACCGTTTTCCTTAAAAAAAACAGCGCGGAAGTCAGGAAAAAAAAGAAAAATAAATGAGGGGATAAAGAATGTCTAAATAAAACCGGAATCGGATTAGTCAACTACCGGAATGCCTCGGGTGGTGAACGACAGCCCCTGGTCGCCATAAGTAGAGATCATAACCGCCTCAAAGAGGGGAGGGTTTTTTTTGTTCTTCATGGCCCATTCAAAAACAAAATTTGCTCCCGAACCACCTTCAATATCGCGGTCTTCGATTACAATCTCAATGGTTTCCAGTGGGAGAACATAAATCGGTTTTTTGATGTATTCCCTGATTTTATTCCCGATGGTGTTATAATAATCTGCCTGGTCCAGATACAGCGTGTCGGTCATGGAAACATTGCGGATACTGACAGTGATAGTAAGGTCATAAGTTCTGTGTTCCCGCATATGGTAGATATGGGAATATACCGGGAGGTACGTTTTTTTATGAAAATAATCTATGATTTGACTGTTGTCGGCTGTTTTGTTTTCCCAATCAGCCTGTTGAACCGGATATTTGTCCGTTTCCCTTTGGCAGCCGAAAGAGAATGCTATTACAAGGGATAGAAATACAGTTATTCTCATTACATTGGTTCTTTGTACAAAGATACCAATTTTTGTCTGATTAAGTTGATTATGACTTAACCTTCACGTTTTATTTATGCCCTGAAGTTTTTTTTGTGGATCCCAGAAAACGTCATCAAAATTCTCAATCTGGTCATCCGTCACCACAATGCCTTCCGACTCCAACAGCTCCTGCATGGTGTTACTGCCGCCAAATTTATGCTTTCCTGTTAATGTGCCGGTACGGTTCACCACACGATGTGCCGGAACAGGAAAAGGTGCATTGCCGCTGGCATTCATGGCCCACCCTACCATCCGGGCACTTTTTGCCGATCCCAGATACTTTGCAATGGCTCCGTAAGACGTTACCCGGCCATACGGTATCTGCACGGCCACAGCATATACCCTGTCGAAGAAGTTACTCTCCATCCTTTTGCCAATGGTAGTTGGGCGTATTGATATCGGTGGTTATAACATAGGGCCCTTCAAAGAATGACGGGTTCAGACGATAGCGAAGATACATGATCGTCCGTCCCTCGCGAAGCCATAAACTTTCGTAATAGGTCTGTATCTCCTTGACCTCCTCATCGGGATCTTCCTTGTATAGGTTGTCGTATTTTACAAGCAGGTTGTGTTTTTCTTCCGCCACGGTCTCCAGGGTGAAGTCAAAGAACGGGCGATCATCGGTTTTCAGGTGCACGATGCCATCTTTTTTGAGGATATTTTTGTATCGCAGGTTAAATTGCGGAGAAGTAAAGCGTTTTTTTGATTTTGCCTTTCGGGGGTGGGGCTCCGGAAACGTTATCCATATCTCCGAAAGCTCTTCCTGAGCAAAGAGGTATTCGAGAAATTCTCCGGCAGAGCGGATAAAGGCTACATTGGGAATTTTTTCTTCCTGTACGGTTTTTCCTCCACGCCACAGCCGGGCTCCTTTCAGGTCAAGGCCAATGAAATTTTTTTCCGGGTATTTGCGTGCCAGACCAATGGTGTATTCTCCCTTACCACAGCCCAGTTCCAGCACAATAGGGTTATCATTATTAAAATAGGTGTACCACTTACCTTTCATCTTATAGCCATCTCTTACCTCATTATAGGTTGGCTGAAAAAGATGCTTAAAGGTTTCATTTTCTGCAAAATGCTGTCTCTTCTTCTTCACAATAAAATATTAAAAAAACCGGGGGCAAAGATAGGGTAAAATGGCCTACATGTGCAAGATCCATGCATCCTTGTTGAGCTGTTGCTTAATGGTGCTGAGTTGCATTTTGGCTTTATCGAAACCAAAATACGAAACGGCACTCACGCGATAGGTTCCCTGTTTACTGGTATTAACGATATAAGAATCTTCGTAGTAGGTGGTGCGCAGTTGTTCCACTTTACGTTCTGCCGATTCCAGGGTGTTAAAGGATCCAATAATGATATAATACCTTTTTTCAGGAGTTTGCGGTGCTTTAAACCGCGATACAAATTGCCGCGAAGGGTTGTTGTATTGTTTTTGCGGTGGCTGATTTGTGGGTGTTGTTGCCGTTGGAACTTCCTGTGCCCCGACATGTACTGTGGTGTCGGGGGGAGTTATGTTTTCAATTGAGGATTCTTCAACCGGTGTCACGGATACGGGTGTTTCGTTTGTAGGCGTTCTGTTGCACGATACCAGTATTCCGCTGTAGCTGATTTTGTCATCGATGCTGCGGTCGGTATTAAGGAAACTCACCAACACAGCTCCGGAAATAATCGCTGCAGGAATAAGTATTGCAGCCACGCGTCGTAAACGGCTGTAAAGACTTGGCTGCTGGGCTTCAGGAGCGATTGAAATGCGCGCAGGTTCTTCATGCTTAACAGGTGTTGCATTTCGGATAATTGCCGGAGAAGTAAAGGAACCAAGCCCAAAGCTGTCACCAAAGTAGTTGATACTTTCGTCGGGAGTAAATTGCAGGTTTCCCTCTCTGTCGAGGGTGAATGTTCCGGCATCGCCAACAATTACGGGTTTGCCATGTTCCAGATCGTGACGCATTTGCCGCACCTGACTGTTAATAGCTGTCAGGGCTTCGTTGTAGGTGATATGATGTTTGCGTGCAATGTGGTTTGCAAGGAGTCCGTCATTGACAATCAGGTTTCTGTTGAAGGCCAGCGTTTTGGCAGGTGGCGTAAACAGGTTCGTCACCGGATGTATAGATGCGGGCTTATAGTTCAGCAGAAAGCCTCCAAAATTGGGTATGATAACACAATCGTGGAGATACAGAAGGTCTTTTATGGATGTTGCAATATTCATATTTTATAAAACGCTTTTTAGGCACGACACATCAAAAATACAAAACCTTATCAGAAACTTCAATCATTGTTTATAAGTTTTAATAAGTCATCGGGCGTGTCAATACCTTTTGATTCATACGTTGTCACAGCAGTATGGATTTGAAAACCATGATAAAGCCATCTCAGCTGTTCAAGTTTTTCACGTTCCTCCTCAGGAGCTGGCGACAGTGCGGTGATTTTTTGCAGTACCTCGCTGCGATAGCCATAAATCCCCACGTGTGTCCATGCCTGAACCGTGCTTTTTTCGTCCCTGTGCCAGGGTATCGGAGCACGGCTGAAATAAAGTGCTTTTCCTGAGGCATCCGTAACAACCTTTACGGTGTTGGGGTCGAAAAGTTCCTCTTTTTTATCCGTTTTTTTTATTAAAGTGGCAATGCTCACCTGCTCAGAATGTTGTAGCAAACGGGCTACCTGTTCAATCTGCCCGGGATCAATAAAAGGCTCGTCGCCCTGGATATTGATAACTGCATCAATGGCCTGTTTTTTTTGTAATTTGCCTAAAACTTCCTCACAACGTGCTGTCCCGCTGGAATGGTTTTCTGAGGTCATGATAACCTCCCCGTTGTGCTCTTTGACATGGTCGTAGATGCGTTGATCATCGGTTGCAACAACAACACAGCAGAGCGCTTTACATTTTGTTGCCTGCTGCACAACACGCATGATCATGGTAGTGCCCATGATATCGGCAAGAGGCTTGCCTGGAAATCGTGTTGATGCGTAACGTGCGGGAATAATGCCTGCTATTTTCATACGGTGTTCTAAAAAAGTCCGTGTAATTCCGCATTAATTTTATCGATGATCGTGCCCAGATCTTCCGGGTTATTGGCGAAATCTATATTGTCAACGTCAATAATCAGCAGCTTTCCTGCTTTGTATGAATTAATCCAGTCCTCGTAGCGGCCATTCAGGCTTTTAAGGTAGTCGATGCGGATCGATTCCTCATACTCCCTGCCTCGCAGCTGGATCTGTTTTACCAGCGTTGGTACTGTTGCCCGAAGGTATATCAGCAAATCCGGCGGCTGTATAAAACTACTCATAAGTTCAAACAGGGAGCTGTAATTATCGAAATCGCGGCTCGTCATCAGGTTCATATCATGAAGGTTCGGGGCAAAAATATGCGCATCTTCATATATCGTCCTGTCCTGGATGACTGATTTTCCGCTTTCGCGGATGTTAATGATTTGCCGAAAACGGCTATTCAGAAAATACACCTGCAGGTTAAAGGACCAGCGCTGCATGTCCTCATAAAAACTTTCCAGATACGGATTGGTGTCAACATCTTCATAATGAGCCTCCCAGCTAAAATGTTTTGACAGGAGCTCTGTCAGGGTTGTTTTTCCGGAACCAATATTTCCGGCAACAGCAATATGCATAATTATATTTTTTTGTACTAAAATAGAAAATTTGTCTTTACAATGTTCTTTCAAATGAGAATATCCAGCAGTTCTTCCATAATTTGCCTGTTATTCGACAGCCGTGGCACCTTGTTCTGTCCGCCGAGTTTATTTCTTTTGCGCAGCCATTGATAAAAGGTTCCTTCAGGTGCTGTATGAATAATTGGCGGCCTGAGGATCATATTGTGGTATCGTTTGGCTTCGTAGTCGGAGTTTACAGCCTTCAGGGCATTATCGAGGACTTCACCAAAATATTCGATGTTTTCGGGAGGAGATGTGAATTCAATAACCCATTCATGCCCGCCATTTTCACGTTCTTTAAAAAATATGGGTGCTGCGGTATATTCTGAAACTACGGCGCCGGTTTTTTTACATGCCTGTAAAATTGCCTCATCGGCATTCTCTACCATAAGTTCCTCACCAACAGAATTGATGAAGTTTTTTGTGCGGCCTGTGATTTTTATTCTGTAGGGTGACAAAGACGTGAACTTAATGGTGTCGCCAATCATATAACGCCACAGCCCGGCATTGGTTGTGATGATCATGGCATAGTTAACGCCTTTTTCAACCTCCCACAAGGGTATTGCCCGTGGAGATTCTTTATCTAACTCTTCCATAGGGATGAATTCATAAAAAATACCATAGTCCAGCATCAGCAACAGATCCTTGGTGTGCTTCTGATCCTGGATGCCAAAGAATCCTTCACTGGCATTGTAGGTTTCAATATATGTCATATCTCCCGGAATGATGGCTTTAAACTGTTTTTCATAAGGAGCAAAATTCACCCCGCCGTGAAAAAATACACTCAGGTCAGGCCACACCTCTTTGATATTGGTTTTACCGGTAACTTCCAGAATTCTGTTCAACAGCAACAGCATCCATGAAGGTACACCTGAAAGACTTACAACATTGTGGTTGATGGTTGTTTGGGCCATTTTTTCAATTTTCTCTTCCCATTCGTCCATCAATGCTATTTCCTGACCCGGAACACGGAAAAGCTCGGCCCATGCCGGCAAATGATGGATTAGTATGGCAGAAACATCACCCACCAGGATCGTTTCGTTATTGATTTCTGTAATATGATGACTGCCACCCATGGCAAGCTGCCGCCCCTGAAAGATGTTTGAATCAGGATACATTTGTAAAAATATGGTCAGCATATCTTTACCTCCATTGTAGTGACATTCCTCCAAAGCTTCCTGACTAACAGGGATGATTTTACTCTTGCTGGAGGTCGTTCCTGATGATTTGCTGAACCATTTTATCTGTGTGGGCCAGAGGATATTCTGTTCCCCGGTAGCCATTCGGTCAATATACGGTTTCAGGTCTTCATAGGTGTTTATAGGAATCCTTTCACGATAAGTAGCGTAATTATCAATGGATCGGTAATCGTATTTTTCACCCCATTCTGTATCCCGCCCTTTACTGATGAGGGCATCAAACCACTCCTGCTGTACTTCGCAGGGGTATTTTAAAAATAATTCAATCTGATGCTGCCGTTTTAAGGTAAACCAGGATACCAGTGAGTTAATAAGTGCCATAGTTTATGCTTTGAACTTTCAAAGGTAGGAGTTTATTCTTACAATATTTGTACTTTTACTTTTTGATTTTAAATGACAGCAGATGATTGTTTTTCCCAATGCCAAAATAAATCTGGGACTAAAAATCCGCAGAAAACGAGACGATGGATTTCATGATATAGAAACCCTGTTTATTCCCGTTGCCCTGAAGGATATTCTGGAGATCGCACCTTCCAAAAATAATGTTGTAGAGCTAAAAACCACAGGGTTGCCTGTTTCCTGCATGCAGGAAGAAAACCTGGTATTTCGTGCTGCGGCATTGATGCAGAAAAAATATCATCTGCCCGGTATAAATATGCATCTGCATAAAATGATTCCGATGGGTGCCGGGCTGGGTGGTGGCTCAGCAGATGCTTCTTTTGCAATTTTATTGATAAACAGGATCTTTAATCTGGGCTTATCAACAGAGTCGTTAATAAATATTGCCGCTGAAATGGGCAGTGACTGCCCGTTTTTTATTCTTAACAAACCATGCCTGGGAACCGGAAAAGGCGAAATTTTGCATCCTTTGGATGTTCCTGTTATTAAGGACTTAAGCGTTGTGATTGTAAAACCGGACATTTTTATCTCCACGAAAGCTGCCTATGCCGGCGTGACCCCGGACGCTGAAAGTGAACCGATAACCGATGTCCTGAATCAGCGTTTGGATTTATGGAAATCACGGATGATAAATGATTTTGAGGCGTCGCTGTCAAATACATATCCGCAGATTGAAGAAATAAAGCTTAAGTTATACGCACTGGGTGCAGAATATGCATCTCTCTCAGGGAGTGGTGCTGCTCTGTATGGCCTGTTCCGCGACATTCCTGATAACCTGAAGGATGCTTTTTCCGATTGCTTTGTGTGGCAGGGAGAGTTTATTTAGGCGCCCGGTACAGCCAGAATATCGCTACAATAAGATAGATGATGTTGGGTAACCATGCTGCCAGAAATGGCGATAAACTACCATTGGTGGCAAATACCTTTGATACCTGCATAAATAAGATAAATGTAAATGTTAACCCGATTCCAATACCCAGATGCATGCCCATCCCGCCACGCACTTTACGGCTTGATAGTGATACGCCCAGCAATGTGAGAATTACCGTGGCAAAAGGAAAAGATATACGCTGATGTTGCTCCACTTCAAATTTTTTCATATTCCGAACACCCTTTTCCTTCTCTACAATAATGAAATCACGTAACTCAACGTAGTTCATCACTTTCATATCTTCAATAACAACAGTGAAATCTACAGGCGTTAAACGCAATGTGGTATCAAAGCTTGCTCCTTTAGTAATGTACTCTCCGCGCGGATAAATCTTTCTTATTTTATAATCTTCAATGGTCCATATTTTTGCCTCTGTATCATATTTTATCTTTTCTGCCGTCATGCGAAAAGTCATCTCATTTTCTTCGTTCACTTTCTCCAGCGTAAAGTCTTTGCCCTCGTTGGTTTTGGCATTAAAGCTTTTTATATAATAGTAGGTATCGCTGTCGGCCTGCATATGAATGTTCGTGGCTCTGTCTTTTCGGGGAGTATGAAGGTATTTCTTCTCAAACTCCACCAGCCTTATATTGGTTCGGGGTATTACAAAGTTGGACAGACCGAGAGATAACGCTGTAAGAAACAGTGCGGAGAACAGATAGGGGCGAAGCATTCTTTTGAAACTTACACCACTACTCAAAATAGCAATGATTTCCGTATTGGAAGCCATTCGGGAGGTAAAAAAGATTACCGATATAAAAGTAAAAAGATAGAGAAACAGGTTTACAAAATAGGGAATAAAATTGAAATAATAATCGAATACAATGGCCCGGAATGGGGCATTACGATCTAGAAAATCGTCAACCTTTTCCGATACGTCAAAAATAATAACCACAAGTATCAGTAATGATATCGCGTAAAAAAAGGTTCCGAGAAACTTTTTAATAATATAGATGTCGAGTTTTCTCATCCAAAAGCAAAAGTAAATAAAATCAAAGCCTGTTTTGCAATCGGGGTATCATCATCTCTTTCCAGCTGCTGAAATCCCCTTCAATAATGTGTTTTCTTGCCTGTGTAACCAGCTCAAGATAAAATGCCAGGTTATGCAGGCTTGCAATCATGGGACCCAGCCGTTCACCCGACACAAAGAGATGACGCAAATAGGCTTTGGAATATTGTGTATCGACAAAACTTGTTCCGTCCGGATCTACAGGATTATAGTCATCCTCCCATTTTTTGTTTTTAATATTGATGATTCCCTGACTTGTAAAGAGCATGCCATTTCTTCCGTTTCGTGAAGGCATTACGCAGTCAAACATATCTACTCCCAGCGCTATGCTTTCGAGAATATTTACCGGTGTACCCACGCCCATGAGGTACCGCGGCCTTTCGGTGGGGAGGATGCCGTTAACGAGTTCAATCATTTCATACATCATCTCAGCAGGCTCACCCACTGCAAGGCCGCCAATGGCATTCCCTTCGGCGCCCTGTGAGGCAATAAATTCTGCCGATTCAGCACGAAGATCGCGAAACGTGCTGCCCTGAACAATAGGAAATAGTGACTGGTGGTACCCATATTTAGGTTCCGTGGTATTGAAATGTTTTATGCAGCGTTCCAGCCATCGGTGTGTCAGCCCCATGGATTCTTTGGCGTATTTATAGTCACAGGGGTATGGCGTACATTCATCAAAGGCCATCATGATGTCTGCGCCAATACTACGTTCTATATCCATGACCTTTTCAGGCGTAAAGAAATGGTAGCTGCCATCAATGTGCGACTGGAACTTTACTCCCTCCTCGCTCATTTTGCGCATTGCAGCAAGGCTGTATACCTGATACCCGCCGCTATCGGTCAGTATGGGTCTGTGCCAGCCATTGAACTTGTGCAACCCCCCGGCTTTTTCCAGTATATCAAGCCCGGGTCGTAAGTATAAATGGTATGTGTTGCCAAGAATAATCTGTGCCTTTACATCATCGTACAGGTCGCGCTGATGTATCGCTTTTACTGTCCCTGCTGTCCCTACCGGCATAAAAATCGGTGTTCTGATCTCTCCGTGATCGGTAGTTATTACTCCTGCGCGTGCCTTACTTCCGGTATCTGTCTTTTCTAAGCTGAAATCCATTGTGTTATGCTTTACTTTTTGCCGCCTGATTTTTATTAAGCCTATTTTGTTTAAAAAAGTTTTCAAAGATAATCTTTATTATCCTAAGATTAGATACTTTTGCCGTAAGTGCCATACTTCATGATAACAGAATTATTTCATCAGGACCCCTTTCTGTTTATCCTTTTCGGGATATTTATCCTGTTTACTTTGCATCAACTGATATATATATGGCTCTATCCTGCTGCAATCGCTTTTTGTAAATGCCCTGAGGTGAATGAACTCACTCATGGGGCCAGTATTGTTATTTATGCAAAAAACAATTACCGCCACCTGAAAGAAAATCTCCCGCTGTTGCTTAATCAGTCTTATCATGCTTTTGAAGTAGTTATTGTAAATGATATCTCTGACGACGACAGTGACCTGTATCTTGATTCTATGGCGCGCCAGCACACCAATCTTCATGTGATACATATGAATAGCGGACTGAATTTTTTTAAAGGAAAAAAATTCCCGCAATCGCTTGGAATACGTTCGGCGCAATATGATACAATTATTTTTACTGATGTTGATTGTCGGCCGGCTTCTGCTTTCTGGCTCCGCAGGATGATGTCATCTTTTGATGATACTGTTTCAGTTGTATTGGGTTATGCTGCAATGGACAAAAGTTCCGGTATGCTCAATCGATGCTTCCGAATGGATAATATTCTTTATTTTATGCGTTTTCTGGGCTTTGCAAAACGCCGTATGCCCGTGTCAGGAAGCGCCAGAAATATTGCTTTCAGGAAAAAGTTTTTCTCCGAACGAAACAGTTTCAGGGATCTCTATTATATGTTGTCAGGTGATGATGATTTATTTATAAACAGAATTGTTGGTAGATACAATACGGCGGTACAAATACATCCCGAGGCGCATATGGTTTTTTCAGCACCCGGAAAGTTACGTACCTGGCTCGTTATGAAAAAAGACCAAATGGCCGGATCGCACTATTATCGTTTTCAGCATAAATTTCGGTTTTTTCGAATTATTGTTTCACAGGTGGGATTCTGGGGCCTCTTTGCCGTTCTGCTGGCATTGGGATATATGGTGCCTTTTATATTGGGTGCATTTCTTTTAAGAATGATATCATGGTTTCTTGTCGTGATTTTTACGATAAAAAGATTTGATGAACCCGATTTATTCGTAACTTCGCTATTTGCAGAATTAATGTTGATGCTTATTAACCCCTATTTATGGTTGGCGGGAAGGACAACCAAAACGTAAGAATGGAGCTAAAAGAAAACCTAACCAGTAAGGCCCGGCGGGATTATACGTTAGTGCAGAAAGCAACGGCCGGAGATCAGAAGGCTTATGCTTCCCTGATGAATCTATATCAGGATACACTCTATTTTATGCTCCTGAAAATGACCAACAACGCTACTGATGCTGAAGATCTTACTGTTGAGGCCTTTGGAAAGGCGTTTAAAAATATTAATCAGTATTCACCTGAGTATGCCTTTTCTACATGGCTGTTTAAAATTGCCAAGAATAATTGTATCGATTTTATTCGTAAAAAGAGGGCATATACTATCTCTTTGAATGAAGTTTCTGATGATGAAAATTCTCAGGAACCCATCGCTGATGTTCCCTCTGATGTCAGAGACCCTGAAGAAGAAATTATCAGAAGCCAGAAGAATGAATTAATGAGGGATGTTGTTGCAAAACTAAAACCCCATTATCGGGTGTTGGTGGAAATGCGCTACTTCGACGAGCTCTCTTATGAAGAAATCAGTACCCAGATGGATCTTCCTTTAGGTACCGTGAAGGCAAAACTCTTTCGTGCCCGTGATTTGCTCTTTAATATGCTTGATGGCGCAAGAGGGTTGTTATAAGATTACCAGTTTTCTGTATATCGTTTTCTTTTCTGTATTATGAATAATTACCATATATACTCCTTTCTGAATTGATTTTGTGGATAGTATTACCTGATCCCTGCCATCTGGAGTTTCCCTGAGTATTGTTGCACCAGTTGAAAGTCTGATGATTTTCATCGTTCCGTTGCGCCACCCTTCAGGAATCATTACCTGGAAATAATCTTTGGCTGGATTGGGATAAATAGTAAGCTCCTGAAGATTATAATTATTAGTTGAAAGACATAAATCAAAGTAGATGCCAATGGACTTTTCCGTTACACAGCCATAGGAATCAGTTACCTGTACTGTGAAAACATGACTTCCCGGTCCGAGGCCTGTAGTATCAACTGTTATGGCTGGTGCTGTATATCCTCCCGGGTTCCACAGCCATTCCTGTGCACCAAGCATTGAGTTTACCGATAAAGTAATGGTCTCTCCACAGCATACCGTGTCATCAGGGAATGCCTCAATATAGAGCTGGTTTACAGGGTAAACGCTAACGTCAGTATACCCGGAAACAATATTCCAGCCATCATTCACCTCCACATGAAATCGTGTCTCCTCCTCAATAGAGAATACAGGGTTTGCTTCTGTACTAAAATACCCGGGAGGCTCCGAAAACCATGAATAGGTGTATTCCGGTGCTCCGCCTGACGGATTGGCGAAAAGCTGAAATTCACTGCCAACACATACTGTGTTTTCTGACGACTCCGGTGCAACAGCCAGCGGACCGGAACTCATATTTACCATGATATCATCCGCTGCCTTACATCCTGTTTGCTCATCGGTAACACCCAGAAGAAACAGTATGGGTTCATTAAGCTGTATTGTCTGTGTTTCTGCGTTTGTTGGGTCTGTTGTCAAGGCAGCGGGTGTCCAGGACCATGAATATTCTCCGCTGCCACCGGTGGCATTTCCTGATAATGTTGTTGAGGTTCCATGCCAGATGCTCTGATCCTCGCCGGCATTTACTACCGGAAGCTCATAGACCGTCACTGTTACCGATGATTCACTTTGATTAAATCCGTCTGAGACCTCTGCGGTGTAGGTTGTAGTGATTTCCGGAATAACAACTGGCTCAGGATCGGCACTTGTGAATCCGGGTGGCTCTGAACTCCAGGTAATTGTGTAATCTCCTGACCCTCCGGATGGTATTGCCTGGAGCTGCGTGCTTTCACCCGGGCATAATGTTGTGGGGGTTGCAGTTGCTGTGATTGTTAAAGGGCCACCGGTAACGAAAACTGTCATTGCATCCTGCCCCTGGCAGCCGGAAACATCGTCGGTGGAGACCAGTGTGAATTGCTCGGAGCTCTCCAGGTTTACAGTGACCGGATTCAGTATACCCTGCCCGACAACTTTTTCCGGAGGGTACCACTGATGCGTGTAGCTTCCGCTGCCTCCACTGACAGCTCCGTTGAGCTGCGTGAAGGTTCCAAATGGGATTACCTGATTTTCACCGGCATTGACATCGGGAAGTGGCAAAAAGCTGAGAGTAAGATCATCGGAAACTGCCTGACACGCCATGTTGGCCTCTGCAGTTAATGTGAGCGTTACTGCTCCTGCTGAATAATCCTCTTCAGATGGAATGTACGTTGTTGTCAGCAATGAAGGATCTTCAAATATTCCGGTGCCTGAGGTGTTCCAGTGTGAGGTGCTGGTATTGGATATGGTACCATTTACTGTAAAAGTATCGTTAATGCAGGTTTCACCGTCGTCGCCGGCAAAGGCCACGGGCTGAGGTATCAGATAGAGAGTGATCTCATCATCAACTGATCCGGTACATGGAGCATTTGCGTTTCCGGTGAAGGTGAGTACAACGCTTTCGTTGGAAATATCCTGCGAGCCAGGGAAATATGTAGCGCTTGCAGCCTGTGGGTCCTCAAAGGTTCCGTCACCCTGTGTTGTCCATAAAACAGAAACTGTATTAGCAGCATAACCACTAAGTGTAGCATTTTCTGTCTCGCACAGCGTTTGGTCATACCCGGCAAAAACTTCCGGTAAAGGGCTGAACGTAACCAGCATACTATCAGTATGCGACTCCTGACAAGGCGCTGCAGGAAAGGCTGTTAGCCGCAGGTACACCTCTTCACTGGCCAGGTCGTTGGTGCCCGGGGTGTATTGTGCATTAGGGAGGGTATTGTCATCAAAAGTACCATCTCCGGAGGTGCTCCAGGCTAAAGAGGTGAAGTATTCTGCCGAGCCATTTAGATGAGCAACAGCATCAGCACAAATAAGCTGATCATTGCCGGCATTGCTTTGCGGGTCTGGCATCAAGGTAATTTCTACATAATCATAAGATGTTCCGCAAGGTGCATTTCCGGTAACTTCAAGCGTTAAAATGATATCTGTTTGCTGGCTGATGCTTTCTGAATAATAGGTGGTGTTCAGCGCATAGGGATCAGAAAAAGAGCCGTAACCATTTGAGATCCACTCAATGGCACTGTAGTTCTCTGCTTCCCCGGAAAGCGCTATTGCTGTATTCTCACAATCGGTGATATCTTCCCCGGCATACGCAATTGGCGGAGCCAGAATAGCAAGGTGCATGGTGTCGCGGGCAATAATATCGCAGGGCTCAGCAGCATGACCCTCCAGAATAAGATTCGTGCCGCCATTGGTTTTATCCTGCTCACCGGGAGTGTATATGGCGTCAGGGCTGTGGATAAAATTGAACTCCCCGTCGCCCGTTGTTACCCACGTAATGGATGGGGCATTGGTTGTTGTGGCACTGCAGTGATAAATCATGTTTCTGCAAATGGTATCGTCATTTCCTGCCCATGCCTCAGGGTGCGGAATGGCATTTACCGTGACATGATCCTGTGCTGTGTACGTTCCCTCATTTACGGTTACGGTGTATATAGTTGTATCGTTGACCGTAACAAAAGGATGCTGCTCTGTGGATGTAAATCCGGGAGGTTCAGAGGTCCATTCATAGATGTATGTCCCCGAGCCGCCAAAAGGATCAGCATGTAATTGGGTGGTATATCCCTGACAGGGATTATCCTCATCCGCGTAAGCGAAAACAAAAAAACCACCCCCGCTGATATTTATAACCCCAGAAAGCCCGTCGGGAATAAACACATCTCCCGGAGTAGGGTAGGAGGGATCGAGCTGAACTGTCGCAGAGACTTCTGCCTGCAGCGACCAGGAATAGATCTTCCATTGAATGGGCTCCTGGTAGGCGAAGCCGTCTTTTTCACTGGTAATGGCATCGTCACCATAGGCAAAGATCGCTGTTCCGCCTTCTCCCGGCCATTCAATGGCTCCCCCGCACTTCTGTACGCCATTATCGTCATAGAAAACACCTATATAATCTCCCGGCTCAATGGGATTGCTGTTTATCATGGGCCATGCCGACTCAGGAATACTAAATATATGGCTCGACGGCGATATGGTATAACTCCATCCCGGTGGTAAATCGGCATTCGCCTGTTGACAAAGCATAAGAACCACTGACACGAGGATGAGTCTGAAAGGTATTTTCATTTTATAATGATTATCTGATAATATTTATAATTTTGCAGTACACAAATACCAATAGCAAATATACAAAATAATGAAGCTTACTGATTTTCAACAAGCAATTTTACAAGGCATTCCCGGGGAGTTACCACCCCTGAAGCCTCGCATGACAGATATTAACCATGCACCAAAACGTAAAGATATATTAACTCCAAAGGAGAAACAACTGGCCTTGCGTAACGCATTACGGTACTTCCCAAAGAAACACCATGATGTTCTTGCAAAAGAGTTCCTGGAAGAACTGGAAACCTATGGCAGAATTTATATGTATCGCTTTCGCCCTGATTACGATATCGTTGCCCGTAACATTAATGATTTTCCCCATAAATCAAAGCAGGCAGCATCGATTATGCTGATGATTTCCAATAACCTGGACTATGCTGTAGCTCAACATCCCCATGAACTGATTACTTATGGTGGTAATGGCGCTGTTTTCCAAAACTGGGCTCAGTACCTTTTAACAATGCAGTATCTGGCTACAATGACTGACGATCAGACACTGGTAATGTATTCCGGTCATCCCATGGGCCTGTTCCCGTCGCATAAAGATGCACCACGTTGCGTTGTTACCAATGGTATGGTGATACCAAACTATTCAGGTCGTGACGATTATGAGCGTTTCAATGCTCTTGGGGTTTCTCAGTATGGTCAGATGACAGCCGGTTCGTATATGTATATTGGCCCACAGGGAATTGTTCATGGTACCACAATCACGGTGATGAATGCCGCACGTATGCATGGTGATGGTGAGATTGCCGGAAAAGTGTTTGTAAGTTCCGGTTTGGGTGGTATGTCGGGTGCTCAGCCCAAGGCCGCTGTTATTGCCGGTATGATTGGCGTGGTTGCAGAAGTAAACCCTAAAGCTGTACAGATGCGCTATGAACAGGGTTGGGTTGATGAGGTTTTTACCGACCTGGATGCATTGATCGACCGCATTGCCGTTGCAAAAGAGAAAAAAGAAGCTGTATCACTCGCTTATCAGGGTAATATCGTTGACCTGTGGGAACGTTTTGTAGAGAGAGATGTATTTATTGATCTGGGTAGTGACCAGACTTCCTTGCATAATCCTTTTGCCGGTGGCTATTACCCAGCAGGTATGACCCTTGAAGAGGCTAACACCATGATGGCTGATGAACCGGAACGTTTTAAAGAGAAGGTTTATGAATCATTGCGGCGCCATGTGGAGGCGGTAAATAAAATGGCTCAAAAAGGCATGTACTTCTGGGATTATGGCAATGCTTTCCTGCTGGAATCTTCACGTGCCGGTGCAGAAATTTTGAAAGAGGACGGAGACTTCATCTATCCCAGCTATGTGCAGGATATCATGGGTCCCTTGTTCTTCGATTTTGGCTTTGGTCCGTTCCGCTGGGTTTGTACTTCCTGCGACCCCGAAGATCTTGCTAAGTCTGATGCAATTGCCGCTGATATTCTTGAGGAGATTGCTGCCCATTCACCGGAAGATATCCAGTCACAGATGCGCGATAATATCCATTGGATCCGCGAGGCTGGAAAAAATAAACTTGTTGTTGGCTCTCAGGCCCGTATCCTTTACGCCGACTGCGAAGGACGTACCAAAATTGCCGAAGCATTTAATAAAGCCATTGCCAGTGGTGAAATCACTGCTCCAATCGTGCTGGGTCGCGATCACCACGACGTATCAGGTACCGATTCTCCTTATCGTGAAACCTCCAATATTTACGACGGCTCGCAGCTGACTGCTGATATGGCCATTCAGAATGTTATTGGCGACTCCTTCCGCGGAGCAACCTGGGTATCGATCCACAATGGTGGTGGCGTAGGCTGGGGTGAAGTGATCAACGGTGGCTTCGGTATGTTGCTGGATGGCTCTGACGATGCAGATCGCCGCCTGAAGATGATGCTGCACTGGGATGTGAACAACGGAATTACGCGTCGCAACTGGGCCCGTAATGAAAACGCCATTGCTGCAGTGAAGCGTGCCATGGAACAGGAACCCCGACTGAAGGTAAATGTCCCGAATTTTGTGGATGATGATTTGATTGAGGGATTGTTTTAATATATAATATCGAATACTATATATTTGAAAAAAATGGACGCCGAATCCCGGAGCGGAAGCTTCGATATTCGGCGTTTTTTTATTTATATTAAGATTCGCACGGCGGTGCGGATCTACCGGGAGAGGGTCAGGAACCAATATCCATTAACCAAACGCACAACAGCTCACTTTTCATCAGCCTCTCCCTATTGGATATTCTTCAATGGTTTAATCTTTCCTGGTTCCTTCTGTTTTTGGTTTTTACCGCTAAGGCAGGAAGGCGC
>CAZQNY010000066.1:5944-17148 GCA_964594665.1 uncultured Bacteroidales bacterium | reverse complement strand
TTCACCTCCACATTTTCAACACCTGCATTACGGTATAGTTGTGCCGACTGCTTGACACCTTTCCCATAATTCCCAACAGGGTCGTTGGCTCCGGCGATAAAAAACATTGGCAGGGAGGAAGGAGTTTTTGCGATATTTTCCTTTCGGAAGATTGTTTTCAGGCCACCGAGAAGTTCAAAGAAAAAGCGGCTGGAGCATACAAAACCACACCAGGGGTCGTTGATATAACGATCAACATTGTCTTCATTAACAGAAAGCCAGTCAAAGTCAGTTTTAGCATTTTTGATTTTCTTGTTAAAGCTACCGAACGACATTTTGTCGAGCTTATGGCTGGGTGTTTCATTCCCATATTTACGCATTTCCCTTTTTGCAAGCCATCGTCCTGCAGTAGCTGTAAACCCGGGGTCTCCGGCAGTACCACTGAGGATAACACCTGCCAGGGATTCGCCAAACTGAGCCACCCAGGCACGTGAAAGAAATGAGCCCATACTATGCCCCAACAGGAACAGCGGAATACCCGGAAAGTCTTTTTGAGAGATCTCAGAAAGGGTTTTCATATCATTCACCACTGATTGCCACCCCGGCATCTCACCAAAATCACCGTGAATACCGTTTCTGTCGGCCGTATAGCCATGCCCGCGGTGATCATTGGCATAGACAGCAACGCCGTTCTGTGTCATAAAGCGGGCAAAATCATTATAGCGGGCAGCATGCTCTGCCATTCCGTGGGCAATTTGTAATATGGCCACAGGCGCTTCTTCGGGAAGCCATTTATACCAGGCTATCTGCAAGCCATCATCAGCAGAAAAAAAAGACGGTTCAGGATCCATGAGTCTCTAAGTGTTTTGATTTTTTATCAGGTTATCAGTGCCTTAACACCTGATGCTAAGGTACGAAAATAAATTTGTATTTTAGCCATTTAATGAGGATGTATCCCAATATCAGATATTATGCATGATAAGCAATCCATACAGACCTATCTCACGCGCCTGATGCTTTTGGAAAAGGAAAACCGGGAGCTACGTGTTGCGCTGGATGAATCTCACGATTGTGAAGGTAACAGCGCCCAAAAAGTACCTGCTGTGCCAGAGGATAAATATAACTACCTTCTCTCTACGCAGCTGGAGAGTGCTATGGCTATTGATATGTCGGCCCGACCACCCCGCATAACCGATTGCAACAGCAGAGCCAAAGAGCTGTTTTCAAACATAAACAAATCTATTATTGGTGCCGAAATAACCGATTATATCCCCTCGAATCAGAAAGAACATTTCCACGACAGCCTGAAACAGGTTCAGCTCTATAAAAAACATCATTTTGAACTTATACGCATTGACGAACACCGGGAAAAACAAATTATTGATGTTACCGGATATGCATTGGAAAAGGATGCTAAGGAGTTGGTTATATTGCGTTTACGCGATGTCACCTACCGTAATGAGCTGACAGCAAAAAACCCGGAATTCGCCAAAAATGAAGAATCGGCATTTAAAAATTACCCTGTTTACAGCTTCTATTTTCAGTTCGATGGAGAAGATTTTATTCTTGCCCGGGCAGAAGATGAAAAAGGTGAACTGGTATTCAGGGATAAGCTGCGCAAAAATGCCTCTGAGTTGCTTTCTGGTCGCAGAGACCTTGTCGTTGATATGAAGCAATGCCTTCGTGAAGGATTACGTTTTAGCAGGGAAAGTTTTTTCAATGGTTTTTTTACCGATCATACCATCTTTGCAAGTTTCCATTATGCATGGCAGCAGCCCGATTATGTGGTGATGAATGTTTATGACCTGTCGCTGCAAAAAGCAATGCAGCTGGAGCTTAATGTGGCCCGCGAAAAAGCAGAACAGAGCGAAAGACTGAAGACAGCATTCCTGAACAACATCAATGTGGAACTTCGTACTCCCCTGAATGCTATAAACGGGTTCTCGCAAATTATCGCTGCTGCCACCGGAGGAGATGAACAAATGATTCAATATTGCAATCAGATACGTCAGAATACCCGTCATCTGGTAAATATTATCACCGATATTATGGAGCTGGCACGTATTGAAAGCGGCGACCTGAAGGTGAATTATTCAGGAATATACCTCAATGAAACCATGGATGAATACGAAAAGATTGCCAGACAATTACTCCATGAGCAAGGGAAAGAAAATATCAGTTTAATTGTTAATAATGATCGCCCGGCAGGGAATGACCTTTATGATACTGATCCTGACCGTTTGAAGCAGATTATGGTAAACCTCATCGACAATGCAGTACGTTTTACCAATGAGGGAGAGATACGTTTTGGTTACACATACAGCCAAGGGATGATATCCTTCTTTGTTGAAGATACAGGCGTTGGTATTCCGTATGAAGACCATAAAGCCGTTTTCAATAGGTTTTATAAATCCGACAACCAGCAAATATTTGGTGAACCCGGTGTTGGTCTGGGCTTGTCGATTGCCAATCAGCTGGCACAGCTTATGGGTGCTGATGGTATAGCCCTTAAGTCCACTCCCGGGAGGGGAAGTACCTTTACTTTTGATCTTCCTTTATAGTTTTCTTTTACGCTGAAAAAAGGCTTTTAGTAAATCGGCACACTCATCCTTTAGCACCCCGGCAGACAGTGTTGTTTTTGGGTGCAATACAGGGCTGCCAAGCAAGGAGAAACCGCGCTTTTCATCATTGGCGCCATAGACAATACGCCCAATCTGCGACCAGTACGCTGCGCCGGCGCACATTACACACGGCTCCAGGGTTACATACAAGGTGCACTCGTTGAGGTATTTCCCGCCAAGGAAGTTAAAAGCAGCAGTAAAGGCCTGCATCTCGGCATGGGCCGTAACATCGTTCAGGCGCTCGGTGAGGTTGTGGGCGCGGGCAATAATGCGATCATTAGAAACGATCACGGCACCAACGGGAACCTCGTCTGCATCAAAAGCCATCTCCGCCTGGCGCAAAGCTTCACGCATATAGCGCTCATCAATTTTGATATCCATCATTTTTTTTATCTTAGCTGAGAATAATTCCAAACAAATAGATGTTCTTGTTGTTCATTAATCAAAAGTAAACCAAAACATAAAATATTGCTGTTATGATGAAAGAAAATATTGTAAACGCGATCAATCATCAGATCAAACTCGAAGAAGAATCTTCAAGATTATACCTCGCAATGGCCTCATGGGCTGATGCCAACGGTTACCCGGGAACTGCTGCTTTCCTTTATGAGCACAGCGACGAAGAACGCATGCACCAGTTCAAATTCATCAAGTATGTAAACGAACGTGGTGCTCAGGCATTGTGCGCTGCGCTGGAAGAGCCGGCAAATGAGTATAAAGACTTGCAGGATATCTTCGAGCAAATCTATGATCACGAGCAGATGATTACCCGCTCTATTAATGCCATTTATGATCTTGCTTTCGCAGAGAAAGACTTCAACACCTGCCAGTTCCTGCAGTGGTTCATCATGGAGCAGGATGAAGAAGAAGCACTCTTTGGCGGTATCCTTGACAAGCTGAACCTCATTGGTGGTGCAAAAGGAAACCTCTATCACTTCGACAACTTCCTTGCCGGCGAAGCCGCTGCAGAAGGCGCTGGAGAAGGAGAATAATATTTATCACGCAAAGACCTGTCAGGTTTTGAAAACCTGACAGGTCTGAAACAGTAGAGCCACCGCCGTGTGGCTCTCAAATTTTTATGAAAGACATTCCCGAAATAAGCTTTTGGAAAAACAGAGATCTCAAGATAAACGAATTTCAACTCTTTATCCTTGAGGAGTTTGTCACTGATACACTCAACCCCAAGGATCATAGTCCCTATAAACCGCACCGCCTGAACTTTTACGCTATCCTCATGATTACCGAAGGTGAGGTTAATCATATTGTTGACTTTAAGGTTCATACACTGTGCGCCGGCGATGTTATGGTCATAGCAAAAGGACAGATTCATGCTTTTGAGGAGAATGTTAAATACCATGGATTTCTGATCGTCTTTTCCGAGGCCTTTATGCAGAAATATATGGCACAGTCTTCTATCACCAAAATAAATCACCTCTATAATTACTTCCTGAGACAAGAGAAGATTCATAACCCGGAGTACAACAAGAAACTCTCCGGTGCCGTAATGCAAGAACTGAAAAGTGATTCCACTTCACTTCCCAATATCATCGCGGCAAACCTGACTGTTTATCTGCTTAAGCTGAATGATAAAAATGTAGGTCAGGAGACGAATGCCGGAGATAATAAATACCTGGAATACTTCTCAAAGTTCAAAGAGCTGGTGCAACAAAACTATACCAAAACACGCGATGCCAAGGTTTACGCAGATGATATTGCCATCTCCTACAAGCACCTCAACGAGGTTTGCAAAGAGGTTGTAAAGACCACGGCAAAAGCATTTATTGATAATTATGTAATTCTGGAAGCCAAGCGTATGTTGGTCTCCACATCCCTCTCAGTGAAGGAGATTGCCTTTGAACTTGGCTTTGATGAACCCACCAATTTCCTGAAGTATTTCAAGAAACATACAGGCCTTACACCGGGCGAATTCCGCAGTGTTTTAGCATAAGGTTACACATTTACCACTCATAGACCTTTATTGACCACCTCCACGTCTTGAAATCACTTCATTTTTGCAAGGTGAAAATTACAAAGATGAAACAGATAACAATTTTAGGAGCAACAGGCATGGTGGGAAGGAACCTTTTGCAAAAAGCAGGAGAGAAAGATCTTATGGTTAAAATTCTGGCTCGTGATGCATCCAAATTAAATGATCACCCAAAATCCGTTGAGGTTTTTGAGGGTAGTTATTTTGATAAAAATATATTGAAAGATGCCATTGAGGGTTCTGATGCAATCCTTTCAACCATAGGACCTTCCGTTTTACAACCAATCTCTGCAAAAGAGGAAAATAGTTATATCGATTCACTCTCTTTCATCATCGAACAGATGGAGGCCAACAACCAGCATCGATGGATTAACATCTCCTGCGCAGGTGTAAAGATGACCAATGAAAATATGCCGCTGGCGAGAAAGCTTCTCCGCATGAAGCTGATGGCAAAATCCAAATCTATTATGACCATAAAAGAGCATGAACTCCAATTGCTGGAGAGCAGCAATCTGAAGTGGACTAATGTCCGGTCACCTTTAATAAGAGAAAAGGTGAATGGTGAGTTCTGTGCTGATGAAAACAACTTCAGTGGCAATAGCGTGGATCTCAACCAGCTGAGCAACTTTATGCTCTCAGAAATAAAAGATAACAAATGGATTAAGATGGCTCCGGTCGTTGGAACAAAATAAAAAACAAGACTATTAACACTCAACAATAAATACCATGGCAACAACACATTTACAAGCGAGGATATTCACAACCTCAACTTTCTACAGACACCTTAAGATATCATTGGCAAACTTCTCTGATCTAAGAAAGGCAAATAAACGTAAAAACGTTAGCAAGAAGTTCAGCGAAAAAATCATGCTGGCGGTAACACAGGTCAATGGTTGCAGAATGTGCAGTTATGTACATACCAAAAATGCCATCGACGCAGGCATCCCGGAGGATGAGATCAACGCTATGCTGAATGGCGAGCTGGGTGATGTAAAAAACGATGAGTCCATAGGATTAATGTTTGCACAACACTATGCCGATACCGATGGCAAGCCGGATAAAGAGACATACGACAACTTCGTGAATTACTATGGTGAAGAGAAAGCCGCAGATATCCTGGCAATGATCAGGGTTATCATGGCAGCAAATATTCATGGTGTCGCTGTGGATGCGTTGAAACAAAGATTAAAAGGAAAGAAGATGGAAGGCAGCAAACTCAGCCATGAACTGGGAATTACACTTGGCATCATTGTTTTGGTTCCTGTCGCAGCTATCCAGGTAGGATTTGAAAAGTTATTTAAAAGAAAATAATACATCTGTAGGATAAGGAACAGGAAAAACCTGTTCATTTGAATGCAAGACCTGTTTGGGCAATAGTCCCGAACGGGTCTTTTTCATTATAAAATAGCAAAAACAGGCCCCAGGTTACACATTTACCATCTACCCGCTTTCTTTAACCTTTCCCCACGTCCATTTCCGCAGCACCTTTGCAGAGTAATATTTGAACAACAAACAACAATGAAAAAAATAGGAAATTTAAACCTGTCAAAAATGAAAACTATCAAGAATCTTAGCATTGTAATGATGCTGTCAGCACTCCTCATCGGAGGCACAACGTATGCACAAAATGATGTAAAACCAGGTAAAAATGCGAAAGCTCCAATAACCTATAACGTAGGTGAGCGTGTGAGCCAGTTCAACACACCGACGACATTTACCCCAATGCAGGCTACAGCAAAAAACGGAGCGATCTCTGAAAATATTATTACCTCCACCGAACGTATTCTGAATAAGGAGAAGCCATTCCTTAAAAAAGGTGTTGTGAAGCCTGTAGGTGAAACAGATTACAGCGCATGGCAGATGACCAGTGATGAAGGTGGTGAACCACAAAGCGCACCTAACCCTCTCACCTACTTTGCAGCAGGATCAGCATCTGATCTGCTGACACAGGTGGAACGCGGAATTCAGATTATGGATCTCGACGTAAATAGTGTAAAAGTCGAGACCGAATTCTTCTTTAGATGGAATGATATGATGACCGACAACTGGTCCGGATATACCGATAAAGTGGTTTCAAACATCATTATCGAAAGCAACGAGTCACCGGAGAGGATCAAAGAGCTGAAAGATTTCGCGGTACAGGCATGGGCTACTGGTGAAGCTTTGGCAAATGAAACAACTATTGATGCTGCAACGGTTATCAATGGCGACCATTGGGACGGTCAGAATGCCAAACCCGGAAAAATCTACACTCCCGTCTCTGTGGATAACGGCCTTACATTCACCAACACCACTGCCGACCTGAACCTGATGACCATCGAGATTAAAGAGATCGACGAATCAACAGAGATGGATATGAGAAATCCTCCAAACCCAATGACATTCTCAGAGATCGGTATTGCAGAGTCGGCAAACAATGAAAAGCGCCCCTATCTTCACCGTGTAAGAGCAAAATCTTTAACTCCAAAATACGAAACATGGGATCTCTATGTAGATGACAGCAGAGGTTACCAAGGCATTGACGCAGCTCCCACCTCAAGAGATTACTTCACACTGGGAACGTCCTTCTGTCTCATGAGTCAGCTGACACCAAACCAGATGTACTTCCAGATGAAGGGTGTTAAGATTGACGACTTCCGCGTAGAGCACCAGTTCAACTATGTTCAGGATGACTTCATGACTCCATCAAGTACCGGTCGTCTTGACGATGTAATCACGCGCATTATTGTGAAAAGTGATGCTGATGAGAAGATGGTAAATCAGTATACCAGCCAGGCACTGCGTTGCTGCTTTGCCGGAGAAGGTATCCAGAATGCCACAGAGATGGAGACCAACGTTTACCTGAATGGTAAAATGGTAAAATAGAAAGCAAGAATTCCTGATTAAATACTATACATTTGTTAGATAAACAATTATTTCACAGCCATACCTTCAGTTTTTCCGGAGGTATGGTTTTTTTGTGTTAGTTTATCCATAGCCCTCAAATACGCCTCAATGCGTTTCCCGACATTTTCCTTCAGATTCTCATAGAAAAACGCATAATCAAACCGGTGGTATACTTCGTCCGACCAACGACCCAGATTCACAAGATCAACCTCCGGAGATTGAACGGATTGCATATCGGTAACAATAAGGGCTCCCGATATCGTATCAATATAAGCTCCCGCAAAATGGGGTACGGTATCCAGCACTTCTCCGGTTTCATCGTTAAAGAAGATGGCTTTTTTATTCAACTCCGGGCCTGCCGGGGTTTCGTCAGTTTTCCAGTTGAGAGGGTTTATTGCGATGGCACCAGTTAAAAGCACGGGAGAAGGGCCTG
Organism: uncultured Bacteroidales bacterium; assembly: GCA_964594665.1. Taxonomy (GTDB): domain Bacteria; phylum Bacteroidota; class Bacteroidia; order Bacteroidales; family BM520; genus BM520. The sequence goes on along the minus strand of CAZQNY010000066.1, from coordinate 9,242 downwards.
CATCAGGACCCTGGGTGTTGTAAGTAATAATGACTCCGGTGTCAGTTTCTCCTTGTGCCGGATGCATCCATGGATATTTTTTCAGATCATTGTGCGTAACTGAGTATCCGATGGCATAGGCCGCCACGAGCTGTTTTTGCAATGCCTTATCGCTGAGCTTGTTGCGCAGAAGCTCAATGATTACCATGGAACCCTGGCTGTGTCCGGCCAGAATAAAAGGGCGTCCATTATTATAATGCTCCAGGTAATAATCAAAAGCGCGTTCAGCATCCCGGTATCCTATTCTGAACACCGAATCAGCAAATGCATCGCGGCCGCCATTATTTGCCTCCATTGATTGCCCTGCAGCGGACTGCTGTCGGTAAAAAGGTGCGAAAAGATTGGCTTGGCTTGAATAAACACCAGCCTGTGCAATAAGTAGTCCTCTGGCATTGGCCCGTAAATCCGCATCATAAGGATCCATATTCTCTGGTGTCTCGCCGGTATATATTGTAGGATAAATATAGAAAACATCTACTTCGCTGGTTATTTCAGGTTTCGAGACCCAATTTTCATCCATACTATAATCCAGAGGCTTTGAAAAGAAATTGCCATCAGAATTGGAGCAGCTTGTAAGGCATAACAAAAAACTCATAATTATCGGGATAGTTAGTGTATGAGGGTTGAATTTATATTTCATAATCAGCAGAGTTGGTTTATGCAGGTATCATTAAAAGTCAATATGATATCGCCAATTTATATTTATCGTATAAATATATTAAAAATATTTATAAGAATCAGATCTGCGGTTCACTATCTTTCAATTTCTTTGTAAATATCAAAAGGCATTTGCTGGAATTGATTCAAAAAAAACACCATTAGGATTGAGTCTATATCTCAAAAGTGAAAAAAATATAAACAGAAATTGGTTATATATTTTATAAGGTAGTATATTAGAGCATAATTCCTTAGTAATCATCAGGTATGAAAATTAGTACAGAAAGAATCTCCGTTTTTTGGTTTCGCCGCGATTTACGCCTTGCAGACAATCGTGGGCTACATGAAGCCCTGAAATGCCCCTTTCCGGTGTTACCTCTTTTTATCTTCGACACAGATATTACCGATGAATTACCCGATCATGATCCCCGCATTTCATTTATATACCAATTATTAGATGGAATCGACACTGACCTTAAAGCCCTCTCAAGCGGGCTACTGTGTAAAAAAGGCACAGTCCTGAGTATCTGGAAAGAGTTACTGAATACCTACAACGTTCAACAGGTCTTTTGCAATGAGGACTATGAGCCCTATGCCACAACAAGGGATTCACGAGTCAGGAAGCTACTCGGTGCGCATGGAATTCCGCTGCTTCAATTCAAAGATCAGGTAATTTTTGCAAAAAATGAAGTAGTAAAAAATGACCAATCGCCATATACTGTATTTACACCATACAAAAACAAATGGTTGTCGGAGTTTGAATCATCAGCACTCGGGAAATTCAACCTGGGAACAACGGGAAATTACCTAAAGTACAAGGCAACCTTTCCTACACTTCAGGATTTAGGCTTTAAACCTTCTTCGGGAATAGTCAGGCCATACACGCTGGAAAATCTTTACAACTATGAAAAAGGCAGGGACTTTCCGGCGTTAAACCAAACCAGCAATCTGAGTATATACCTTCGGTTTGGAGCCGTAAGTATTCGCCGGATTGTCAACGAAACAAAATCAAACAGCACCTTCCTAAGTGAGCTTATCTGGCGTGAGTTTTTTATGCAGATCCTGCACCATTTCCCCAAAGTTGTAAATCAAAACTTCAAACCGAAATACGATGCTGTTTCATGGCGCAATAACCCGGAAGAGTTTGAGAGGTGGAAAAATGGGGAGACAGGGTACCTGCTGGTAGATGCCGGGATGAGGGAGTTGAATGCTACTGGTTATATGCACAACAGGGTAAGAATGGTGGTCGCAGGATTCTTATGTAAGCACCTGCTGATCGACTGGAGGTGGGGAGAAGCCTATTTTGCAAAAAAACTGCTTGACTATGAACTCTCCTCAAACAATGGGAATTGGCAGTGGGCCGCCGGAACCGGTTGTGACGCTGCACCCTATTTCAGGATTTTTAATCCCATCGAGCAAGCCCGAAGATTTGACCCTAAAGGAGCGTACATCAGCAAATGGGTTCCGGAATCAGAGTCATCAGCTTACCCTCCTAAAATTGTAGACCATAAGTTTGCCAGAGAGAGAGCGATTATGGTTTACAAAAATGCATTAAAAAAGTACCAATAAAATTTATTACTACAAATACTTCAACAATGAAAAAACCATCAATACCCTTTATCATGTTTATAGCAATGATCAGTTTGTTCTCCTCCTGCAGCACCATCCCAAAAGGCGTTACTGCTGTTAATCCCTTTGAAAAAGAGAAATACCTCGGAAAATGGTATGAAATTGCCCGCTTCGACTTCAGATTTGAACGCGGACTTAACAACACCACTGCAGAATACTCTTTGCGCAATGATGGTAAAATTAAAGTCCTGAATCGCGGGTACGACTATGAAAATGACGAGTGGCGAAAAGCGGAAGGAAAAGCCAAATTTGTATCTGCGGATACTAAAGCGATGCTTAAAGTCTCCTTCTTTGGTCCTTTCTATTCAGGATATAATGTTATCGCCATTGATGATGAATACAAATATGCCCTGGTATCTGGTTCCAGTTTGGACTACCTGTGGATTCTTTCCCGGGAAACGTCCATCCCGGAAGATATAAAAAACGAGTACCTGAAAATTGCAGAAGGGTATGGTTATGAAACTGATAATCTTTTATGGATAGAGCACAATCCCTTGTAATCCAATAGACGTTTTTCCGTTCCCTTTACAAATCCTGCAAAGTAGTTATCTCCTGCACCGTTGCTGTCAACTACCTCAACACAGGGCACTCCAAGTTTTGTAAAACACAAAGCTTTTCCGGAGCCTGTGGAACCCGTTGCTGCGTAGAATGGAGCATTATGAATTGTTTGTGGAACAGGCCGGGGAAATTTGTCCAGTGTGACTATAGCGATACATCTTCGGGTGTGGAGATTATGAAAGTCCAGGCGCCCAACCCAGATACCCACCAGCAAAAACGCCACCCACGGGATTACGGGATGAAAACCGTTCATGAAGAGGTTGCGGAAGAATCCCTGTACCGTAAAGAAGTCAAGGTACTCCAGCGTGGTAAAATCCCACCCCGTCTCATAATTAAAAAACAAAAGCAAGAAGGAGTATCCCACCACAAGGAGCGACGAAACACTCAGCAGCACTCGCTTTGAGGCGCCCAACAG
>CAZQNY010000066.1:0-5844 GCA_964594665.1 uncultured Bacteroidales bacterium | reverse complement strand
GTAGCTCAACCCGAGCACAAACAGAAATGCCGCACGTTTTAACAGCCGAACCTTCACCTTTCGTCTCTTCTCCGAATCACCACTCTCCATTGCACTTTTGTACATCAGGCTCATGCCCACACCTGCCAGCACAACAAATAGCGCCGCCGCTTTTCCGGAGAGCATATCCACAAGGTTATACAAAAAGGTGTCGCTCCCGGTGGTCATCACCACCATAAAATTGACAAACACCATCCCGATTATTGCCAGGCCCCGCGCAAAGTCAAAGCCCAAAATGCGATCTTTAATTTCCATCTTAACTATTCCTTTTCCACACTACCTCGAAAGCACCTCCACAGCTTTCTCCAGCGCCTCGTCCTTCCCGTTCAACACATCCTGCCTTTTGTTTTGAATTACGATGTCGGGGGCACAGCCGATTCCTTCCAGGGTGTTACCTGCCTGCTAACAATGATAAAAGACTCTGTGACTTTTGATGCGTTGCAATTTGGAAAACTATTCTATCTCTTTGTCAGGATATTTCACAAAGAAACACAATGAAGACATTAAGAACCACAGATATTAAAAAAATCTTTGAGGCTCTCAGTGCCTTCTCAGTGGAGCTTTGTGTAACAGCTAAATTTCCTACATTTACACCTGAAAACTGGAAACCATGAAAGAACAATTACAACACAAGATTGATAATAAGACCAGGCCCCTTGGAGCGCTTGGCCAGCTGGAAACAAAATTACCCCTATTCAATAATAAACTTCATTTTGGAACACTCTCCATTTTCCGTTATTAGTTTTAGGAGGTACACACCAGGTTCGATGGCAGAGATGTTTATTGTGGAGACTTTGGAGTTCTCTGAAACGGTTTTCCGCCAAACAACCTGACCCTTTAGATTTATGATTTCAATCACCTCCGGCGTAGTAACAACTTTTCTCTCCACATTTAATAAACCAGAAGATGGATTAGGATATATCTTTAATATTCTTTGCTTTTCAACATTGTTAATGCCACTATAAAACTCATCTACATCAGTAATTTCAATAAATATATGCGCAATATCTGAGTTTTCACCGTCAGATACCTCAACAAGCATATAAATACTATTTCTTATTTCGTAGTCAATCTGTGATGAATCAAGAACTGCAATCGACCCGGAATCAATATCAATAGAAAAAGCTGATTCACAATCAGAATACAGTATCATATATCCATTATTTAGATAATGGAGTGTATCACCCTGGTAAAGATATTTGACCCGTCCAATAATTGTGTCTGCGGGAATATTTTCAGATATCACAATGGTATCATTGCTGGTATCCAACAACAACTCACCCGCTTTATTCACCTTTAGTGATAGAGGATACCAGATATCACCAATATAAGTATATCCCACAACAAGGAGACTGCTGTCCGTGGTTTGGATGATACTTTGGGGCGTTTTAGATTCAAATCCTTTAAAATCTCTGATCCATCTTGTATTCCCCATCATATCAAGTTTCACAACTCGCACACTAGTTAAAGGATAATCACCTGTTACACCGGTTATTACAACACAGGAATCAGATATTCGGGTTAAATCAAGAGTCCTGTCATCATTAAACCCTTCAATTCTCTTTGTCCATATGGTATCACCAATTAGATCCACACTCAAAATGTAAAAATCAGTATCCCCATCTCCATTTACAGAAGTAGTCCCGGAAACAATATAAGTTCCGTTAGATAACTGCACTGATGCATTAGCGACATCATACTGTAGCCCGCCATAAGATTTTAACCACACCGAATCACCATTTTGATCGAGTTTCATTAATAATACATCTCTGTCAGATTCTGCCCCACAACTACCTGTTACCAAATACCCGCTATCCTGTGTATTAATTATATCCATACCAGTTAACCATTGGTCTGAATCGATTACTTTCGTCCAAATAGTATCACCCAAGGAATTAAAGTTTAACAAATAAAGTTGTGGCAGTGAACCTCCAAAACTATTTGTATATCCGCAAACCATAAAGCCATCCTCATAATTTGAACAAACCCCATATACACCATCAGATTCTAATCCACCGTAAGTTTTTGTCCATAGCGTATCTCCAGAATCATTTATACTGAGTACATATATATCATGACGTGTTTCGGTGTCAAAACGCTCTCCGACTATAATATAGCCATTCTCCTCATGAAGAGGAAAAATGGCATTACCATATCGCACACTTTGAATATCACCAACAGTATTATGCCAATTGACTGTTCCATTTTTTGACACATTACAGACTAACAAGGAATCGTTGACAATACCTGTCATAAGAAATGAACTATCCTGTTTTTCTACCACATCCATAAATCTTGCTCCCGGATACTTCAAATGTATCTTGTTAAAAGTTTCCTGCGAAACACCATATGTGCATGAAATCATTAAGGTCGTTAAAACAATAAATATCTTCTTCATCCTGGGGGATTTTTAAAGGACAGACAAAAGTTGCTTTTCTATCTGAATAAACAAAATAATTTTATTGGTTTTTATCTAAAGAGCAACATAATCACACTTTGGTTGTATTGTCTCAAACTAATTTCAAATCTTTAGATCTATCTTTGAGTTAAAATATCTAACAAAGATTGATTTATATAATAGTTCCCTGTACCTAACTTCTTCTTCACTAATAATCCATCAGCGGCAAGTTTATTCAGATAGTTCGCTGCGGTCACTCTGGAAACACTCAAATCATTCATAATGAACTCGATCTTTGTATAGGGATGTTTAAAAAGGTTATTAAGAAGATCCTGACTATAAAATTTATAATTGTCTCGTAGTCTGATTTTGTAATCTTGCATCAACTGCTTAATTTTAACAATCAGTCCAATAGTCTCTCTGGAAGTCTCTTCTATTCCTCTTATCATATACAGCAACCACTCCTCCCAGCTTTCATCATCACGAAGTTGCTGCAACAAGCGATAATAATCAGCTTTATGCTTAATAATATAATTACTCAGATATAGAATGGGAAGCGTTTGTAACTCTGTAAGAATCAAATAAAGGATATTGATAATTCGTCCCGTTCTGCCATTCCCATCATAAAAAGGATGAATACTCTCAAACTGATAATGGATAACAGCCATCTTTATCAACGGATCATAATCAGATAGTTCAGGATCATTAATAAATTGTTCAAGATTAGACATTAATCGCTCAATATCATCATAATTCTGAGGTGGAGTATATACCGTCTCTCCAGTTGTAATGTTTTTAAGTGCCGTACCAGGTAATCTTCTAAAACCGGCACTATTCTTTTCCAGTTCCTCCTGAATCTCCAGAATAATAGAATTAGTTATCAATCCTCTCCTTTTTACTAATTCAAAACCTCTCTTTAAAGCGCCAATATAATTCTGAACTTCCTTTGCCTGAAGCGAGTTGAATGAATCCAGGGTTAGTCCTGATTTATAGAGGTCATCGTGTGTAGTAATAATATTCTCAATTTCGGAACTATCTTTTGCTTCCTGCAGACCGAGCGTATTAATTAATATAGATTGGTTGGGAATTGTTGAAGCAATCCCTTTCAACTCTGCAAGAGCAGCATGAGCCTTTGGCAGACTTTTAAGCACTGCCTTTGTTTCCATATCCACCGATAAAGGAAGTTCTCTCAAAACAAATCCGTTTGCCTCCACCATATGTAAAGATTTTTTAATTTTCTTTACAAAGATAGCACTATTTGTAAAGAAAAACCGATTTTCTTTACAGAGCAGGTCGTATATGTAAAATTTTTGGGGATTTCTTTACATAATAAAAATTGTTATTTCACAAAGAAGCACAATGAAGACACTAAGAACCACAGAGATTAAAAAGACCTTTGATGCTCTCAGTGTCTTCTCTGTGGCACTTTGTGCAACAGCTAAATTCCCTACCTTTACCGTCGAAAATTGGATCCCATGAAAGACAAACTACAACACAAAATAGACAATAAAACCAAGCCTTTAGGAGCGCTTGGCCAGCTGGAGCGCATCGCCACACAAATTGGCTTGATTCAGAATACTTTAACGCCGGAGCTGAAGCATCCCGCCATGCTCGTGTATGCCGCCGACCACGGCCTCTCCGAAGAGGGAATCAGTCCATACCCCAAAGAGGTGACCTTCCAGATGGTGATGAATATCCTTAACGGGGGAGCGGCAATCAGCATCTTCTGCCAACAAAACGGTATCGACCTCAAGGTGATCGATGCCGGCGTGGACTACGACTTCCCGGAAAATACCGGTCTCATAAACGCGAAAATAGCACGCGGAACAAAAAACAGCTGCAGAGAGGCCGCGATGAGTACCGAAGAGTGTAACCTGGCACTGCAAAAAGGTGCTGAGTTCGTTAAAGCTGAAGCAGACAATGGCTGCAACATCATCGGGTTCGGTGAGATGGGCATAGGAAATACCTCGGCGGCAGCGCTGCTCATGCATAAGTTCACCGGGCTGTCATTAGACCAGTGCGTGGGAGCAGGTACCGGCTTCGACAGCAAAGGCGTACAAAGAAAGAGAGAGGTGCTGGAGAAGGTGGCGCAGAAACATCATGTCACCGATCCCAAAGAGGTGTTGGCGGCAGTGGGCGGACTGGAGATCGCCATGATGTGCGGCGGAATGCTCGAAGCCAGAAAACAGGGCATGGTGATTATGGTGGATGGGTTCATCGCCACCTCAGCATTCCTCACCGCCTTTAAGATCGACCCAACAGTAAAAGAAAACGCCATCTTCTGTCACCAATCCGACGAGAACGGACATAAGTACATGCTGGAGCACCTGAAAGCGGAGCCGATACTGGATATGAGTCTGCGGCTTGGCGAAGGAACCGGAGCAGCACTCGCCTACCCCATAATTCAGTCAGCAGTGAACTTCCTCAACAACATGGCCAGCTTCGAAGATGCCGGCGTTTCCAACAAAGAGTAACCCTAACGACCACCATCCATGAGAAAACAGTTCGATATATTCCGTACCTCCCTGATGTTCTACACCCGCATCCCGGTGGGTAATATCAAAGGCTATCAGGATACAATGCTCAGTCAGGCGACGCGCTACTTCCCTGTGATCGGGCTGCTTGTGGGAGCGCTTTCGGCAGGCATGTTCTGGCTCTTTATGCAGGTGCTGCCGGTGAATGTAGCGCTGCTGCTCTCCATGGCCTTTTCGGTGTACCTCACCGGTGCATTTCACGAAGATGGCTTTGCCGACTTCTGCGATGGCTTTGGCGGCGGATACACCAGAGAGAAAGTGCTCACCATCATGAAAGACAGCCGCATCGGGACATACGGCTCTGTGGGACTGCTTTTCATGCTGAGCACCAAGTACTTTTCGCTTACCGCCTTAGAGCCGGAAACAATCATTCTCACCCTGATTGCAGGTCATACCATAAGCAGAGTTGTACCTGTAGTGCTTCTCTATACCAGCCACTATGTGCGTGAAGACCTCGCCAGCAAGGCCAAGCCCATCGGCATGCGCGACAGCATCGGTGGCTTTATCTTCGCCATTCTTGTGGGAATCACGCCACTCCTTTGGCTTCCCATAGAGGTGGCCATCGTTTCAATCTCAGTGATCGCCATCGTATTCCTTATCTTCCGGCGATACATCCATAAGAAGATCGGCGGGTACACCGGCGACGTGCTGGGTGCGTTGCAGCAGCTCTCGGAAGTGACTTTTTATCTTGTAGTGTTATCTATACAAACCACGTCATGGAGCTTGTTTTAATCCGACATACGAAAGTGGACGTTCCTGCGGGCATATGCTATGGTAAAAGCGATGTGGACGTGGCCGCGACATTCCCGGAGGAGGCCGCCATTGTAAAAACCAACCTCGGCGACCAGCCTTTTGATGTGGTGTGGGCCAGTC
>CAZQNY010000065.1:9487-17149 GCA_964594665.1 uncultured Bacteroidales bacterium | reverse complement strand
AGTGATCCCTTTCGTATTGATTTTCGGTCGTCGAGGTACAGCATAAAGCGGCTTTCCACGAGTTACTCCGATGTTTCCGAGGGCGAGCTGGTAGCACTTTTCGGCACACATGGCTTTCTGGAAATAGCCATTAATATGGGAACTGCCTCCAGCCTGCTGGGCATGTCGGTAGATGATATGATTCGTATTGAGTTCCTTCGGGGCGCAGAATAGATCACACCATAAAACTCTTTGTCAGGCTCAAAGGAAAAGTGTTACTTTTGCCCCAGAAAAAGGTAAAGGGATATGTATACACTTTTAAAAAAAGAGCTAAACGGATTTTTTAACTCCCTGACAGGCTATATTGTTCTGATCGTCTTTCTGGTGATTACCGGATTGTTTTTATGGGTTTTCCCTGTTGAGTTTAATATTCCTGATTACGGATATGCAAACATTAACGGGCTTTTTGTACTGGCACCCTGGGTGTTTCTGTTTCTTATTCCGGCAATAACAATGCGATTATTTGCCGAGGAGCGTAAAAGCGGCACCATGGAGTTATTATTTACCAAGCCGTTAACAGACACACAAATTCTGGGAGCTAAATATTTAGCAGGATTGTTGCTTGTTATTGCAGCCTTGGTGCCAACCATCATATATTACATGAGTGTTTATTCGCTGGGGCTTCCTCCGGGGAATCTTGATGCGGGTGCTGCATGGGGCAGTTATACCGGTTTGTTGTTTTTGGGTGCCACCTTTGTTGCCATGGGCGTTTTTGCCAGCTCCCTCACCGACAACCAGGTAGTTTCCTTTATACTGTCGGTATTCCTGTGTGGTTTTATGTATATAGGTTTTGAGTTTATCTATTCATTTTCTCTTTTCGGCAGTGGAGGTTTATTTATTAAAAAACTTGGCATACAGGCACACTACGCGTCCATCAGCAGAGGGGTTATTGACACACGGGATGTTATATATTTTCTCAGTGTTATTGCATTGTTTTTAATGCTCACAAAAGTTAGTATGGAACGCAGAAAATGGTAATTCAGGAGAGAAAAAGATGAAAACAGAGACAATACAAAAGACAAAACGGCGTAAAAGCCTGCTCTCCCTGTTAGCAGGAATTGCAGTTATCATACTGGTTAATTTTATCGGAACCCGCTTTTATACGCGCCTGGATCTGACAGCAGAAAAACGATATACACTTTCCGGAGCAACTGTTGAGATGGTTGAAAACCTTGACGATATCGTATATTTTAAAGTATATCTTGAAGGGGACTTCCCCCCGGGTTTCAAGCGGCTACGCAATGAAACGATGGAGATGTTACGGCAGTTCAATGCATACAACAAAAATATACAATACGAATTCATCGACCCCACAACCATAGGTAATGATGTAAATGCTGTATATGAAGAGCTTGTACGAAAAGGCTTAAATCCCACAGACCTTCATGTCAGGGAGGAGAGTGGCAGCACGCAAAAGATAATTTTTCCCGGAGCCATCGTACGCTATAAAGAACGGGAATTACCATTGCATCTTTTGCAATCGCAGCTCAACGCAAATCCGGAGGAGTCGTTGAATAACTCCATTCAAAATCTGGAATACAACATCTCCAGTGTAATCCGTCGCCTGATGGATGCAAAAAAACCTGCCATTGCCTTTGTTGAAGGCCACGGAGAGCTTGATAATATGCGCACCTGGGATATTGGCAGCGCGCTATCGGAATATTATCAGGTAGATCGTATCGAGCTGAACGATAAGCTGAACACTATTTCCGAGCGGCACGAAAGCGACAGCCTTGGCATTGTGGTAAAGAATAAATACAAAGCACTTATTATTGCCCGCCCTGACACCCTGTTTACCGAAAAAGAAAAATTTATCCTCGACCAATATGTTATGCGTGGAGGTAAAATCCTATGGTTTATCGACCCCATAATAACCAGTATGGACAGCCTTCAATTCACCGGCAACACTATCGGGTTACCGGTAGATCTCAATCTGGATGATATGTTTTTTCGCTATGGCATACGTTTTGAGAAACAACTTGCCATGGATCTCTCGTGCCTTCCCATTCCGATCACTACGGGCAATATCGGGGGGCAGCCGCAGGTAGATTTTCTCAACTGGTATTATTTTCCAGTACTTACACCCCGTTCGCCCCATCCCATTGCACGCAATCTGAACGTCATAAAAACCGATTTTGTAAGCCCAATAGATACCATTTCCGTCGAGGGGCTTACTCCTACTGTTTTACTGGAGACCTCAGAGTACACCAGGCTCGTGAATTCGCCGGCATATATCAGCCTTGAGATGCTTCGCGAGGAACCCGACCCACGATTATTTAACCAACCGCCGGTTCCAGTGGCCGTATTAATGGAGGGAACCTTCAAGTCGTTGTACACCAACCGTCTGACACCCGAAATCATGAACTCGGAATTAATTGATTTCAAAGAAGAAAGTATCCCTACAGCAATGCTGTTCATTGGTGATGGAGATATGCCTTCCAACCAATTCCGCTCGTCGGATAATATGCCCCTGCCAACGGGATATGATCAGTATACACAACAGAGTTTTGGAAATAAAACCTTTATCCTGAACGCAGTAAACTACCTCTGTGATGACTCAGGCCTCATTAATGTCAGAACCAGAGATATACAGTTACGGTTACTCGACAGGGCCAAAATCAAGGAATCGAAGACAATAATACAGATTATCAACGTTTTAATACCAGTATTAATCATTCTCATTCCGGGAGTTTTAAAAATATTTTTAAGAAGAAAAAAATACAATAAATAACAATTATGAAAAAACAACGAAATATATACCTAATCATATTTATTTTACTGGTGATCCTTGCTGCAGGTGTATTTATTACCAATAGCACAAGTTCGCTAAAAGGCAGGGATACAGAATTTGCAATAAGCGACACATCAAGCGTCACGAAGATTTTCATTGCCGACAAACACGACCGGACAGTGGTATTAACAAAAATGCCTGGTTACTGGGATTTGAACGGAAAGTATGTGGGCCATGAAGATAATGTACGCATGTTGTTAAAAACAATGAACAGCATCCGTGTTATGGAGCCTGTTTCCAATGCAGCACGAAATACTGTAATCAAGCTTCTTGCTGCCGGAGGAACCAAGGTAGAAGTATATCAGATTGTTCCGCGGATAAAAGTGCTTTCTCTCGGGCTTTTCCCGCATGAAAAGCTCACCAAAACATATTATGTCGGCACACATACGCAGGATAATCTGGGCACATATATGCTTATGGAGGGCTCGGAAAACCCTTATATCGTTTATATTCCCGGTTTCAGAGGATTTGTCTCTTCACGTTACCATGCCCGCGAAATCGACTGGAGGGAGCATATAATCTTCAAAAAACGATTACCGCAGATTGCCAGTTTGCAGGTAGAAATCCCTGCAGAACCGGAAGAATCATATGTCATAAATAATATAAATGACAGAGACTTCACGGTGAAGTCCTTATTTACCGGAGAAGAAATTGCATCTGTCAACAAGGAGAAGATACTTAATATCATGACGAGCTTTGAAGAGGTGAATTTTGAGGCATTTATCACACACTTCAGTCAGCATGAAAAAGACTCCATCATTTCCCAGAACCCCTGGATGATACTGACACTCAAGGATAAGAAGGGGAACACCACCCAGTTGAAGACATTTCGCAGGCCTGCAGTAGACGGACAAACAGAGTTCATTGGTGAAGAGATCCCTTATGATGTTGACAGATTATACGCCATTAAAAACAATGAGCAGGAGCTGTTGTTGATTCAGTACTTTGTTTTTGATAAGATTACACGAAAGCTCTCCTACCTGAAATACTAATGACAGATAAGAAATGGCCGAACGCATAAAGACCATTAAAAGAATCGCAAATATACCGGAAAAATACCTTTTCCCTGTATTGGCACTTATTGCCTTTTTCATGCCTTTATACAGCCCGGTAAGTGATGCGCTTACCTATCTGGTACTGATGTTTTTCATACTGCAGTATATTTCCAAAAGACAACATAACCTGCAGGGGGAGACAAAAAGATACATATACCTTGGCATATCACTGTTTTTTATCACTGTTCTTCAGTTAATCCGCTCAGCAAATCGTAGCGAGGTACTGGCTCAGATGGATCAGTTTACAGCTATTCTGGTGTTTCCCTTATTGCTTGCGTTAGTAAAGCCGGATAATGGAATGCAAAATAAACTTTTCCGGGTAATGAACTTTGCTGTAGCGGGAACAATCATTTCCACATGGGTTCTTATGATCGCCGCATTCATGCGATTCCTGCGTTCCGGCGACAACACCACCTTTTATTATATTAGTCTTGGCAATGGCATCCATCCCAGTTACCTGTCGATGGTGGTTGTTATTGCAATAGCTATACTTCTTGATGGCAAGACAGCCAGACGTTTCAATAAATACTCCGGACCACTAACCGTCATTTGTGCGGGGGCTATTCTGTGGCTTTTGGTTTTTAATACATTATTGTCCTCAAAAGCCGGCATTATTGTTCAGACTATTGTATTGACATTATTTATCGTGAAAGAATTTTCTAAAAGGGATTTCCGAAAAGCCGGCATTCTATTGGTGTTACTGATAATATCAATTGTGATGATCCCCTTGGTTTTCCCCAACACCTACAAGCGCTTTGTACGGTTAAACGACAGCATCCATGCCACAATAGCCGAATCACCAGAGACGAGCATTGGAGGTAAAAACTCACGATTATTAGGCTGGCAGGCATCCATGGAGCTGATAAAGCAATATCCTGTGCTGGGTGTTGGCCCGGGGAACAGTAAAGAGAAGCTCGCAGAGAGTTACAATAATCACGGGCTTTCGTTCGGGCATAGAAACAGCCATAACCAATTTTTGCAAACATGGATAGAGCTGGGACTTCCAGGGCTAATTATACTTTTATCACTTGCTGTAATTCCAACATTTTTGGCCATCAGAGAGCGAAATTACCTACATCTTGCTATCCTTGCCATTCTTTTTATCCATATGTTTTTTGAGTCCACACTCGAACGAAGGCTGGGCGTAATGATTTTTGCGTTCTGGAGCACGTTACTCATGACATTTTATTTCTATCCTCCGGCACAGAAGAAAAACGAATCTTCTGCATTCTAATTTTTTTTATATCTTTAAAGATTAAATTACAAACGGATAATCCGGATATAAAAAGGCAAATCCAACCAACCCCCTGAGCCTTCTTATAAATGAAATTTAATGCAATAAAAGATGCTAACAGACAAAAGCGACATTCCTTTCAGGCAGCTTTTGGAGACAATAAACTCCATGGTATGCATCATTCAGGATGGTGTAGTAAAATATGTTAATCAGGCCTTAAGTGAACGAACGCATTATGCAATAGAAGATATTCAGGGTAAGGAATTCACCTCGTTCTTTCCAATGGAGGAGAAAAAAATCATTGAAACCCGCCACAAAAAAAGGCTTGCAGGAGAAGAGGTACCGGATCATTATGAAACAAAGGCATATACTGCTACCGGTGAAATTATTAATGTTGACCTGTACATAAAGCCCTACCTCTTCCACGGCAAGGGAGCCATTCTTGCCATTATGTCGGATATAACAAGGCGTAAAAAAGCAGAAGAGGAATTACTCAGAAGTGAGGCCATGTTCCGGAACCTGGTGGAAAATCAGGGTGAAGGAATAGGGATTTCAGATCTGGACGATATCTTTACTTTTGCAAACCCCGCAGCGCATCAGATATTTGGCGTGGAGCAAGGAGCCCTTATAGGAAAATCATTGTTTGACTTTTTGGATGATAAAGGAAAACAAAAAATATACGATGAAAATAAAAAACGCGAAAAAGGAGAAAAAAGCAGCTACAACCTGAGCATTTTCACACCCGAAAATAAAGAGGTCAACATCCTTATTACTGCAACTCCTAACTATGATAAAGAAGGAAATCATATCTCCACACTGGGGATATTCCGCGACATGACGGAAGAACACCATGCAAAAGACAACCTGGTCAAGAGTCAAAAACTATTGGAATCGGTAATATTTGGTGCGGATGCCGGTATTTGGGAATGGGATTATCCGACAAATCATTTAACTGTCAATGAGCGTTTTTTTGAAATCATTGGCAGAAAAAAAACAGAAGAAAAAAAACAACGGCTACGCTATTTCCAGCAATATGTTCACCCACATGACAAAGAACATGCGGTAAAAGATGTTATAAGACACATCAAGGGATACAGCAGTCATCTGCAGATGCAACTACGCATGCGCACCGAAACCCAAAGCTGGACATGGGTTCAGATCCGCGGACGAATAACGTCAAAAACAGCATCTGGAAAGCCCCTGAAAATAAGCGGTACAATACTCAACATCAACGAATTAAAACAGTCAAGGATTGAACTGGAACATCGCATACATGTTGAAAAATTACTTACAGATATTATTGGGCTTTTGGTTAATGTAACAAAAGAGAACTTTGATCAGGAGATAACCCATGCCCTGACCCGCATCGGTGTATTTCTGTCGCTGGATCGCGTTGGCCTGTACCAGTTTAACACGGATATGTCAGCACTGGAAAATTCGCATGAATGGTGTGCAGAAGGTATATGTAACAGCCAGAAAACCGATAGTCACATTATCTCGGCACGCTATAAATGGTGGTTTAAGAATATCATGGAAAAGGACTATTTGCTTATTAATAACCCAAAAGAACTTCCCGAAGAAGCTACGCATGAGCGCATAATTTTTGCGGAACGAAACATTCGTAATATGCTATCGGTTCCTTTACGCCATGAAGGCCGCGTGCTTGGCTTTCTGGGTCTTGAATCGAAAAGCTCAAATAAAACATGGACCACCGACGACATCAACGCTATGAAGGCTATAGCCTATAACTTCGGCAATGCCCTGGAAGCCCGCACAAACCATCAAAACCTCCTGCAGGCAAAAATAAAAGCAGAAGAAAGTGACAAGGTAAAAACAGCTTTTCTGGCAACAATGAACCACGAACTCCGCACACCACTGAATCATATCCTTGGGATATCGGAAATCATAAAAGCCAGTACATCAGAGAAAGATGTTGTGGAGTTTGCTGCCATGATTCAGGAAAGTGGTCAAAATCTCCTGACCATGATTGAAGATATTTTCCATATCGCGGATATAGAAAAAGGCCTTGTAGCGCCACATAATCAAACATTCAGAGGCATGGAGTTCTTCATGGAGAATAAAACCATTATCGAGAAACAATTGAAAATTGCCGGAAAAGAAGATGCCATTCAATTGAAATTCAAGCCCGACAAGGATCTTCTTATGAGCTATATTACCGCTGATAACGTCAAAATCAATCTTGTTCTTCATAAGCTATTTAATAATGCAGTGAAATACACACATAAAGGAGAGATTGAATTTGGTTTTGAAGGTATTGGGAATGATAAAATTCGTTTCTGGGTAAGAGATACGGGTATCGGAATCCCCAAAGAACAGCATAAAGTCATTTTTGATCTTTTCCGACAAGGAGACACAGGCCTTTCGAGGCAGTATGGGGGTATTGGTGCCGGACTGGCAATTACAGCAAAAGTTGTTGCTGCCATGAAGGGGAAAATATTTGTCGACTCTATGCCAGAAAAAGGAAGCACTTTTTATGTTATTATCCCCGCACAACTGGAATTAATGCGCATGGGGTAGCGTGA
>CAZQNY010000065.1:0-9387 GCA_964594665.1 uncultured Bacteroidales bacterium | reverse complement strand
TCATGGGAGATAATGCGGAAAAACTTATCTTTTGTTTCATTGAGTTCCCTGAGCATCTGCTCGTTTTCCCTCATAATGGTAATATCATAACCTACCAGAATAATCTCATTCTCCTCTGTTTTAAAAGTAGCCCAGTTATGGATAACCGATTTTCCTTTAAGTTTCATTTTAATCTCACGGAATACTCCGTCGAAGCGGCTGAACTTTCTGAAATTCGCCTTAGTATCCTCATCATCATTAAGCAACGGAGAAATCATACTCAGGTCAAAACGCTCGACAAGATCAAGCTCAAAAGTTTCGCGACCAAGCTTGTTCCAGAATTTCTTAACCATATTTTTATCCAGTACGGCAATCATAACGGGAATATTCTCCACAATAGTTCTGAAACGGGCTTCATTCTCGCGTAACAATGTTTCAGCCCTGAACTTGTCAGCAATAACGTCGTTTATGCTTTTATTAATAAGCGCAATATCTTTTAATGAAAACTCATCCGAATTTATGGGCTCACCACTTCTTACAGCATTCCTGAACCGTGAAATAAAAATATCAAAGTTGCTTTTTAACTTTTTGGAAATATTGTTGGCAATAAAAAACACTATCCCAAAGAGAACAACCATAAAAACAATACTAAAAAATACTTTTAACCTTACCTGGCCATATAAATGATCCCTTTGTTTCTGCAGTACAATATCCACATCATCCACATAAACCCCGGCACCAATAATCCAGTTCCATGGATCATAAGCGTTAACATAAGACAATTTTGACAGAGGGTTCTCATGACCTGGCTTAGGCCATAAATATTCAATATACCCCCCTTCAGGAAGAAAAGCTTTTTCCAGTTGTTGCTGGATGTGATTCACACCATCCTCATGAACAATATCCCCAAGATAGTCCCCGGCTTTATAATCAGGGGAGTCGATCACAACTGCATGACCATCAAAAGAATTCACAAAGATATATCCATCCTTACCAAAACGGATATTGGCAATACGCTGCATAACGTCCTTTTGCATATCCTTTTCCACATTATCAAGATATTCACCACAGCCAACATACCAGTTTAAGGGTTCAAAAACCTTTACAAAAGAGGTTTTGGGGTACAGAGAATCAGGGTCGGCATCCGGTTTGGTCCAATAATCAGTAACAAAGCCTTCGCCATAGTTATTCACAACAACCAATTCATCACGGATAACAAAATTTCCCTTTTCATCCTGCAATTGAAGAAGGTTTTCGCCTTCGTATTGGGGTGCCACAGGATACAACTCTTCCACACCATTCAGGGAAACGATAAAATAATAACCACGGCCATTATTAAAACGAATCGGACGGAGGGCGTTTTTAATCAAGGCTTTAATTTCTTCATCAGAAAGATGATCGCGATTCTTATAATAAATATTATGCATTACACCATAGGCCTGCTCAATATGAAATGTCAGTTCATCCCTCATATTTTCCTCAAGAAACATACGGGTGAAATCAATATATTCAATCACCTTTTCAGCCTCTGTTTTAATCCGCTCCTTCTGATCGTCAATAAACCGATCACGGAATTTGTCTGCTTCCTTGTTAAAATCAGCAAACTCTAATGAGATATAAATAATACCGGTTAGCAAAACAGCAAATAATGTTATACCGGTAGAAAACAGCAAAAATGTGTCTGCCAGAGTGCGCTGTATCTTATGCCGTTGTTTAGCCATTAATTACAGGTTTAGTTTTATTGCTGCCGTTGGCATAGCTTCCAGGTCGCCGTCGAAGGTGAAAAAATTCCTGCTAAGCTCCACTTCAGTACCAATGGAAAAATTATCATTTACAACAAACCACAACTGAGGTTCCGAGAGCAAAACAAAGGTGCTCCCATCGCCTGTGAAATCATCCTGGCTCCAGAAATCAATAAACCCTGAAAAAAGTACCTTTCCCTGAAACAAGGGCTGAAACCACACGGTAGTGATCTGAAAATCAGGACCTGTTGCGTTTTTGTTTCTGCGATAAAGCAGAGAGGTATTTAGCTCAAACCCGGCAATATTCAGCGGATAACAAACCCCTGCCAGCCAGGCACTGTTTATATAATCGGGGGTACCATCATTATACTCTATCTGTACCCCAAATCCACTCGCTTTATGGAGGGTAAATTTCCGGGCAATTTCAAAATAGGCCAGCGAGGCACCTTTATCATCTTTATTAAAATCCACATCCATAAACATAAAAAGAGAGCCGGCCTTATCGGGTTTGAAGATTTCGAAAGTACCCGTAAAATAGTTACGATCAGCATTTACAGCACCGTCGTTTGCAGTACCGAAATCGTAATGTAATTGTAAATTTTGCGCCATTAGGGGGGATAGTGCGAACAGCACACATATGGCAGACAACCACTTCCTCATAAATACAACCATTAATTATGTTCTGAAATATACAAAAAACACAGAAACAGGGGCTATAAAATTCGAAAAAACACCTGCAAATCCGTATTTTTGCAAAAAAACAAACTATGTACAGCCTAAGGAACGATTATAGTGAAGGTGCGCACCCGGCAATTCTGGAAGCGCTGGCAGCGACAAACACGACGCAGGAAGAGGGTTATGGTGACGATCAGTACTCGCGGGAAGCAGAAGCACTAATAAAGGATTTTTTCCATTGTAAAGAATCTGATATTCATTTCGTATCCGGTGGCACGCAGGCCAACCTGTTGGTAATAGCCTCCATGCTGAAGCCCTGGGAGTCGGTGATAGCAGCTGAAACAGGGCATATCTATATTCACGAGGCCGGCGCCATAGAAGCTACCGGGCACCGCATAACCCTTGTGCCAACGACCGATGGCAAACTACGCCCCGAAGGCATTCGCAAAGCTGTTGCTGAGCATACTGATGAACACATGGTGCTTCCAAAGATGGTGTTTATCAGCAATTCCACAGAGCTGGGAACAGTATACTCCGGACGGGAATTGCATGAGCTCCGGGAGGTGTGTAATGAACTGGGGCTTTACCTCTATCTCGATGGCGCCAGGCTCGCAGCAGCACTGGCGGCAGGAAAAAAACTGAAGGCCGAAGATGTCACCCGCTACACGGATGTATTCTATGCCGGAGGAACTAAAAACGGCGCACTGATTGGTGAAGCCATCATAATCAATAACAACAGCCTGAAGGAAAATTTTCGCTTTAACATGAAGCAACGAGGAGCTCTGCTGGCCAAAGGACGACTTACGGGAATACAGTTTCGCGAGCTGTTCAAAGACGGGCTGTACCTGCAAAACGCAGCTCATGCCAATGGTATGGCAGCAAAACTTGCCGCTATTATCCGGCGCTGTGGATATGAATTCCTGACACCCCCCGAGTCGAACCAGCTGTTTGTAATCTTTCCTGACAGTATCATTGAAGCCCTTGAAAAGGAATTTGCCTTTTACACCTGGAGCCGCATTGATGATTCCCATGCCTCAGTACGACTGGTAACATCGTGGGCTACGGAACAACGATTGATCGATGCATTTGATAAATTTCTTTCAGAAATTTTATAAAAAAACGTAGAGACAAGGCATGCCTTGTCTCTACGTTTTTTTTGCGTGTTTTATATTTATTTTTTAAACAACACCCTGGGCGAGCATGGCGTCGGCAACTTTTACAAAACCACCGATGTTGGCACCATCAACGTAGTTTACAAAGTCATTGTCTTTCTTACCATACTTCACACAGGTAGCGTGAATATTAATCATAATGTCATGAAGCTTGGCATCAACCTCTTCACGCGACCATGAGAGGCGCATGGAGTTTTGGGTCATTTCCAGACCTGAAACGGCAACACCACCGGCGTTGGCTGCCTTTCCGGGGCCATAAAGGATCTCGTTTTCGAGAAATACAATAACACCTTCGGGAACTGTAGGCATGTTAGCACCTTCAGATACACAGATACAACCATTGGCAACGAGAGTCTTGGCTTCCTCTTCAGAAATCTCATTCTGAGTAGCACATGGGAGGGCCACGTCACACTTCACACCCCATGGGCGCTGGCCTTCGGTGTATTCACAGCCATACTTATCAGCATACTCCTTAATACGACCGCGTTTCACGTTCTTGAGCCACATTACATATTCGAGTTTCTCATCATCAATGCCTGCAGGATCGTAAATAAAACCACTGGAATCAGAAAGTGTTACAACTTTACCACCCAGCATATTGACCTTTTGTGTTGCAAACTGAGCAACGTTACCTGAGCCTGAAATGGCAACTGTAGCGCCCTCAAAAGATTTGCCACGTGTTTTGAGCATCTCTTCAGCAAAATATACCGCACCGAAACCTGTAGCTTCCGGACGGATCAGTGAACCACCCCATTCACGGCCTTTACCTGTAAGAACGCCGGTAAATTCATTCCTAAGGCGTTTGTACTGACCAAACATAAAACCAATCTCACGACCACCAACGCCGATATCACCAGCAGGAACGTCGGTATCAGGACCAATATGACGGAAGAGTTCTGTCATAAAGCTTTGGGTAAAACGCATAACTTCGTTGTCGGATTTACCTTTAGGATCGAAGTCGGAACCACCTTTACCACCACCCATTGGGAGTGTAGTGAGTGAGTTTTTGAATACTTGCTCAAAAGCAAGAAACTTGAGGATACCAAGGTTTACAGTCGGGTGAAAACGGAGGCCGCCTTTGTAAGGACCAATAGCGCTGTTCATCTCAATACGGAAACCACGGTTCACCTGTACACCACCGTTGTCGTCAACCCAGGGTACACGGAAAATAATGATACGTTCAGCCTCAACCATACGATCGAGAATCTTTGCTTCTTTGTACTGTGGATTTTCCTCTACGAAAGGAATGAGTGATTCAACAACCTCATGTACTGCCTGATGGAATTCTGATTCACTGGGATTCTTGGCAATAACCTTAGCCATAAAGTCATTTACCTGTTGTTCAAAAATGTTAGCCATAATGATAAGTATTTGGTTTTATAGATTTATGAATAATTGAAATTCGTTAATCAATATTACCAAGATTTTGATGGATAAATGGCAATGCTGAGAGGATAAAAGAGGCCATAAAGTAAAAAATCAGTGAATCACGCAAAAGTTTTGAGCGTTATTCTGAGGAGCTACAGATCAACATAATTATTCCGAATCGCGAACTTCACCATATCTACAGTCGTACGAAGGTTAATCTTCTTCATAATATTATTCTTGTGCGACTCCACAGTTCTGATAGAGATAAAGAGCTTGTCGGCGATCTCCTTGTTTGTAAATCCTTCACCATATAAAGTAAGCACCTCTTCTTCACGGGAGGAGAGTTTCTCCTTTTCATCCGCTTTCTCCTCTTCAGGACTCCGTTTCAGGTAGCTGTGCAAGATGATATTGGTGATGGATTTGTCGTAGAAGTCGTAGCCGTTACGGATGGTGTAGATAGCTTCCACGAGATCGCTACGGGAGCTCTCTTTGGTAAGAATACCCTTGGCACCGGAGCGGATAGTTTGCAGGATAAACTGGTCGTCGGCCTCCATGGCAAAAATCAATAAACGCACTTTTGGAAATTGCCTTGAAATTTGCTTTATGGTCTCCACCTTGTCCTGCCCGGGATTATAGAGATTTATGATTGCCATATTTGCCGGTGCAATTTTTAGTGTTGTAATAAGCTCACTAAAATCCTTTACGCAATCTTTGATATGTATATCGCTAACAGTGTAGAGCATTGCCTTTATGCCCTGACAAACGATCTGGTGGTCATCAACAATAACAACGGTAATTTTATCCATAGGTTTATTATAGCTGTGCTACTGCGCACGAATTTAGGAATAATCCGTTAAAAAAACAGATTTATGGTTGCAAGCCGCGGAAAATTATTATTTTAGAGCAACGAAACAACACTTCTATGCCAGATCAGAAAGCCCCAAAAAAGGATTATGAAAAGCTATACGCTGAAAACACAGAACGCTTAAAGGAGTTATCAGCAATAAATAAAACCACCTCGATCTTTCAGGAGAACAAACCTGTGGAGGAGTCATTGCAGCAGGTATGCTTTATGCTGCCGCAGGCATGGCAATACCCTGATTACACGGTTGCCCGGTTGCGCTATGGAAGCATCGAATACAGCAGCAAGGATTTTATTGAAACCCGCTGGCGGCAGTATCAGAGCTTTGAAACCCTGGATGGAGTAAAAGGCTCACTGGAAATTTTCTATACCAAAGAATTCCGGATTCTCGACGAAGGCCCATTTCTAAAAGAAGAGAGACACCTTATCCGGAATCTCTCGGAAATCATCACCGGATACCTCAACAGTCGGCTGGCACGCGACCTGATGATGAAGGTGCGCACCACCGGGGCATCACCTGTTGAAAGCCCGTCACGCGATAAATCAGTGGTGGAGCCCGGGGTGTCGTCGAAGAAATTACTGCAAAAATTCCTGAACAAAAACAACTACGACAGAGATGTATACCACGACCTGATGCCTTTTAAGGTAAAGGAAATCCTGCTTGTGGCGACCCTTTACGATGCCTACTCCATTGAAAAAGAAGGCCGCTTCTCGGAATATGTCCTCGGCGAATACAGCTCGCTAAACCTTACTTCTGTACCGCGTATCACCGGGGTCTCAAGCATTACCGAAGCCCATGAAGAACTGGAAGAAAAACATTTCGACCTGGTAATAATTATGATGGGTGTTGAGAAGCAGCTTTCACTGGAAATTGCAGAAAAAATCAAATCCAAATACCCGTATATCCCTGTTTTTCTTCTTCTTAATAATAATAAAGACTTAGCGCTGATAAAAAAAACACCCTCTCTGGTACAAAATATCGACAAGGTCTTTATCTGGAATGGTGAACCAAAGATCTTCTTTGCCATGATTAAACATGTGGAAGATCAGATCAATGTGGATAATGACACACGTATTGGTCTGGTAAGAGTTATTCTGCTGGTCGAGGACAATCCCATATATTATTCGCGGTATATGCCCCTGCTGTACGATGTTGTTATGGAACAAACGCGATACCTCATCGATGATGTGAGTACAGACGACTTGTATAAGGTACTTCGTTTGCGGGCACGGCCAAAGATTCTGCTGGCCAACAACTACGAAGAAGCCAAGGCAGTGATTAACAATTACCGCGACTACCTGCTGTGCCTTATCACTGATGTGGAGTTCGACCGCAAGGGAGCCAAGGATGAACATGCAGGGTTCCGGCTTGCCGACTACGCCAAACGCATTAAAAGCGACCTGCCCACGGTAATTCAGTCGTCAGACGAACGCAATGCAGAGGTGGCCTATGCCCTTCAGGCAACGTATATCGATAAAAACTCCGATACGCTGAAACAGGACTTCAAAAGTTTTATCACACACTACCTGGGCTTTGGAAACTTTGTTTACCGAGATAAGACAGGCCGTCAGATCGGTGTAGCACGCACCCTGAGGGAGTTTGAAATGCAGCTCAAAAGCATCCCCGATGAATCACTGATGTACCATGCCCGCAAAGACCATTTCTCCATGTGGCTTATGGCCCGTGGCGAAATACAGGCAGCAAAAATCCTTAATCCCCAAAAAGTAACCGACTTTGAAAGCCCGTCAAAGATACGCTCGTACCTTATCAATGTAATCCATAAATTCAGAAATGAACAGGATAAAGGTAAGGTGATACCCTTTAATGAAGATGCCATTATTGATGAAACAAATATTATTAGTCTGGCTGAAGGATCACTGGGTGGTAAAGGCCGCGGACTGGCGTTTGTAAATACATTAATCAATAACCTGGACTTCACCCACTACATTCCGAATATCAATATACGAACTCCGAAAACCTCTATCATAGGTGTTGAGGAGTTTGAAAATTTCCTCAACAAAAACAAACTCTCCGACATTGTGCTCCATGAGCGCAACTACGACAATATCAAAAAAATGTTTCTGGAAGGGAACCTTAGCAAAACACTGATAAAAAAGCTTAAGGTCCTGATAAAAAAAATCAACAAACCCCTTGCGGTGCGCTCATCAGGGCTTTTTGAAGACTCCATGATGCAGCCTTTTGCCGGAATCTTCGAAACCTATTACATCCCCAACAACCACCCCGATCAGAACGTGCGTCTGCAGCAACTGATGGATGCCATTAAGCTGGTTTATGCCTCGGTTTATTCCGATGTGGCGAGGCAGTATGTTGAAGCGGTGAATTACAAAATTGAGCAGGAACGAATGGCCGTGGTAGTACAGGAGCTTGTGGGGAATAAATTCGGAAATGTTTTCTACCCGCATATTTCCGGCGTAGCACAATCATACAATTACTATCCTGTAGCTCATATGAAACCCGAAGAGGGCTTTGGTATAATTGCGCTGGGGCTTGGTAAATATGTTGTAGAGGGCGAAAAGTGCTATCGTTTCAGCCCCTCCTACCCGGATACGGAAATCAGCAGCCAGAAAGACCAGTTTAAAAACTCGCAAACCGAATTCTTTGCCCTGGATTTAAAAAACCGTGATATCAACCTAATGGAAGGAGATACTGCCGGACTCATGCGGCTGGGTATTGATGAAGCCGAACGTCAAGGTACGCTAAAACATCTGGCCTCGGTGTACGATTCGGTAAGTAACCGCATTGTTCCCGGGCTGCGTCACCCGGGAGCGCGTGTGGTAAACTTTGCCAACATACTGAAATACAACTATATACCACTTGCAAAAACCATCGAAGTGGTTCTGAATGTTGTTGAAGAAGCATTGGGTACTCCTGTGGAAATTGAGTTCGCAGTAGATCTTACCAAAGACTCCGAATACAAGTCATCATTCTACCTGCTACAGATAAAACCCCTTATTGGCAGCAGCAACGACTACGAAATCAATCGCAGCGAGATCGAAGAAAAGAACACCCTGCTATTCACCGAAAAAGCCATGGGTAACGGCATGATCGACTATATCACTGATGTTATTTATGTGGATATCGAGCGTTTTGACAAGTCGAAGACGCAGGAGATGGCAGAAGAGATTAATACGCTAAATGAGAAGATGGTAAAAGAGGGTCGTCAGTATCTGTTGATTGGCCCGGGACGCTGGGGCACGCGCGACCGTTTTATCGGCATCCCGGTGAAATGGCCTAACATCAGCAACGCAAAAGTCATCGTAGAGACCTCGCTGGAGGGCTATCCGCTGGATGCCTCTTCCGGCTCGCATTTCTTCCACAATGTAACCTCCATGCAGGTGGGATACTTCAGCATCCAGCAGGAGCTCAGTGGCAACTACATAAAATGGGATGTGTTAAAAGATCAGAAGGTGATTCAAAAGACAACGTTCTTCAACCACGTACAGTTTGATAAGCCACTGGAAATAAAGATGGACGGCAAGCAGCGGTTCGCGGTTGTGGAGGTGTAGAGAGAAGGGTTGTCGGGTTGTCATTGTTGTCGGGTTGTCGGTTGGCGATGACCCGACAGGT
>CAZQNY010000064.1:0-17180 GCA_964594665.1 uncultured Bacteroidales bacterium | reverse complement strand
AATATTGATGATGGGGGTCCGGTTCCCACTTCATTTACCTTTGAAGAGAATGATTCATATACCCTTATTGGAAAAGTTACAGAATCACCGTCTATTGAGGAGTATAATGACCTGTTTGGAATGACACTCCGCTTTTTTGATGGCAAAGCGACTTTTATCCAGAAAGTTAAAGTCAAAGAACCTGTAATCGTAAAAGGTTTTCTGGAATTTATGTCCTGTGACAATGCGCAATGTCTCCCACCTTCTGAGGTGGATTTTGCCTTTAATCTTGGCGTTGAAGGTGGTGAGGCAACCACTTCCAACGCCTCCGGTAAAGGTTCCGGCGGCGCAATACAGGCATCTGGTGAAGTTACCATAGGAGAGGCTAATATTTCTTTTTCTGAGGCTGCCGATGATGAAGACACTGCTGATGGCAGAAGTATATGGGGTATTATTTTCGAGGCTATTGCCTGGGGTTTTGCTGCGCTACTTACGCCATGCGTATTTCCTATGATACCCATGACGATATCCTTTTTTATGAAGGGCGGTGACAACAAGATCAAATCGCGTCTCAATGCTTCAACCTTTGGTATATCCATTGTATTACTTTACACGCTTCCTATTGCAATTATTATTCTTATCACTTATTTAATTGGTGGCGATAGCGTTACAGCAGATATTTTTAACTGGCTTGCGACACACTGGATTCCGAACCTGTTGTTTTTCCTGATATTTATGACATTTGCAGCATCGTTTTTTGGTGCTTTTGAAATAACCCTTCCCTCATGGATGGTTAATAAGTCGGATGCAAAAGCAGACAAAGGTGGAATTATCGGTGCTTTCTTTATGGCTTTAACATTGGTGCTTGTATCCTTTTCATGTACCGGGCCTATCGTGGGTACTGTAATTGTTAAATCGGCACAGGGTGAAATATGGGAGCCTATTGTTACAATGATAGCCTTTTCAACAGCTTTTGCATTGCCATTTACGTTATTTGCATTTTTCCCGTCATGGCTTAACAATCTGCCAAAATCGGGTGGCTGGCTGAATAGCGTAAAAGTTGTGCTTGGTTTTATTGAGGTTGCGCTTGGCTTTAAATTCCTGTCGGTAGCTGACCAGGTTTACCATTGGGGCTTGCTCGACAGAGAGGTTTACCTGGCAATCTGGATTGTAACATTTAGTTTATTGGGATTATATTTATTGGGTAAAATAAAGTTTAAACACGACAGCGATGTTCCTTTTGTCAGTGTTGGACGTCTTGCCTTATCAATTCTTGTATTTTCTTTTGTGGTATACATGATCCCCGGAATGTTCGGAGCTCCTTTGAAGGGTCTGAGTGGATATATGCCGCCAATGTCGACACATGATTTTAATTTGCGTGAGGTAGTTCGCGAAGAGGTGCAGTTAATGGGGCCGGTTTCCGATGCAGGGTCTCGTGGCAACAGCTCCGCAAATGCTGACTGTGAAGATCCAAAGTATGCTGATTTCCTGCATCTTCCCCACGGACTGGAAGGTTATTTTGATTATGAACAGGGACTCGACTGTGCACGTGCTCAGAATAAACCCGTGTTTATCGATTTTACCGGCCATGGATGTGTCAATTGCCGTGAGATGGAAGCCAGCGTGTGGTCCGATCCAAAAGTGCTTAAACTACTCCGTGAAGAATTTGTGATAACCGCTCTTTATGTGGATGATAAAACCAAACTTCCGGAGGAAGACTGGGTTACCTCCAATTATGACGGAAAGGTGAAAAAGACCATTGGGAAAAAATATGCCGATTTCCAGATCGCCAGGTATAATACCAATGCCCAGCCCTATTATTGTTTGTTGGATCTGAATGGTGAGCTGTTAATTGATCCCCGGTCGTACGACCTGGATATCGATGAGTTTTATGATTTTCTGAAAGCTGGTATTGAAGAATATAAAAAACGACATGATTAAACAATCAGGGATGATATATGGTTATATAAAGGCTGCCGGAAGGTGGCCTTTTTTCTGTATAAAGTGATACAAATTAAATATTTAACATATGAAGATAATTGTTACTATTGTTGGATTTATCCTGGTGATAAGTAATATACAGGCTCAGACTTTTACTGAGATGGATGTAAATTTTATGGACATGGGGCGCAGTGATGTTTCCTGGGGCGATTTTGATAATGATAATGATCTTGATATACTGATCAGTGGGATAGCAGGCTATGATGGGACCGATGAGTTTATGACGATTCTGTATCGTAATGATAACGGGGAGTTTGTTGATATTAATGCCGGGCTTCCGGGTTTGGCGAATTGCCATAATGAGTGGGGTGATTATGATGGTGATGGTGATTTGGATATAATAATGATAGGGGGGAATCCCGGCCATATTCTCTATTTGTTTGAAAATATTGATGGGGAATTCACTGAGTTATCTACAAATCTGCCGGCCTATGGAAAGGATGGCGTTGTGAGATGGGATGATTACGACCGGGATGGCGACCTGGATTTATTGCTTGGTGCATATTATACCACGGATATTTTTCGCAATGATGGATCGGGAATTTTTACAGCCTTGCAGGCCGGGTTGCCTTCGTTAAACTCTTGTATGGGCGATTGGGGTGATTATGATAATGACGGTGATTCGGATATCATCATATGTGGAAATGATGGTGCCGGAGGTTATTGTGATGTGTACCGGAATGAGGATGGAGTATTTGTTCCTTTGGGATTGGATCTTCCCGGATTATTTGCCGGAGTTGCCAGCTGGGTGGATGTTGACATGAGTGGCAGTCTGGATTTATTTATTACAGGATATGATGAAACCTTAACACCCCTGACAAAGATGTATCTTAATGATTTGGGATATTTCTACGACGTATATGCCGGAGTAACTTCCATGGCATTGGGAGCGGCATCATTTGGGGATATGGATAATGACGGAGATCAGGATTTATTTATGAGCGGTAATGTTGCGGGCTGTGGTAACCTTGGCGGAATTGTGTATAAAAACGATAACGGAACATATATAACGACCAATGTGCCTGTGACGGGAATAGTGCGATCTGATGCGGATTGGGGTGATTATGATAATGACGGTGACCTGGACCTTGTTGTGTCAGGCTTTACCGGGAGCAGCGTTCCCTATACGCGTTTGTTTCGTAATGATGCAGGGTCGAATCAATACAGTTATAATGCGCCACCGGAAAGAGGTATTGAAGGTTATTCATCGGTTTTTGATGGTGATGAGGTTGTATTATCCTGGGATCCGTTTTCCGACGACCATACACCTTCGCATGTGTTGTCATACAACGTATATGTTGGCACCGCTGAGGGGCTGGGCGATGTGGTGAGTCCTAATGCGGATATTTTTACAGGATATGGCTTTGCTCCGGGTCAGGGTAATGCCGGAGCTTCAAATGAGTTTGTTTTAAAAGGTTTGTCGCCGGGAACCTATTACTGGGCTGTACAGGCCATCGATCAGTCAGCAAAATCCTCTTTGTTTTCGGAGGAGCAAATGTTCACAATTACGGGCACAGGAACTACTGATTTCAATGTTGGCGATATAGTTGTTTATCCTAATCCTACGACAGGTATTATTACCATTGAAAGTTATGCCGGAGTTATGCATGAGGTAAGTATTTTGTCATCTGAGGGGCGTATTATCCGTACTTTTAAAAGTGATGATATTCCCCAAAGCATAGATTTGAGTTCAAATCATTCCGGACTTTATGTTATAAGATGGGTTGATGAAGAGGGAATGGAAAATCAGAAACGCATAATGAAGTTCTGATTACTTGAGATATTTGGCCAGAAGTTTATTGAATTTAGTTTTTGTTATGGGTTTTGAGAGGTAGTCATTAAACCCTGAGTCAATGATTTTTTGTTGTTCATCGGCCATGGCATGAGCTGTTTGTGCGATAATGATAGCGTCAGGATCGAAATCACGTATACCCTTCATGGCATCGTAACCGTTCATTTCAGGCATTTGAATATCCATAAGTGTGAGGTCGATTTGTTTACCATAGACTTTATAAATTTCAATCGCCTGCAGGCCATTTTTGGCACGTAACAGTGTAATGCCTGTATTGCGGAGTTGAGTCTTCATGAGGAAGAAATTTGATTCTTCATCTTCTGCCACAAGAATTATTTTATTTTTCAAAGAAGTAAGTTCTGCGGTACTATAGGATTCTTGTTCTACATCGAGTTCTTTAACGGGATTGTATGGTACAGTGAAATAGAAAACTGATCCTTTACCGGGTTGTGAGTCGGCCCATATTTTACCTCCGAGCATTTCAGTAAGGTTTCTGCTAATGGTAAGTCCAAGGCCTGTACCACCGAATTTCCGGGTATGTGATTCATCGATTTGCCGGAAATGATCAAAAATAAGAGTTAGGTTTTTTTGTTTGATACCGATTCCGGTATCTTCCACAAAAAAGAGCAGATTTTCTTCTTGTTTTTTATATCCCAGTTTAATATGACCTGATTCAGTAAATTTGAGCGCATTGCTGAGCAGATTGTTCATGATTTGTCTGAAACGTTCATGGTCGGTAAGAATTGTCGCTTTGTCGTCAGGCAGTGCAGTCTCTGCGATAAAATCAACAGATGTTTTTTCAAAGGTGTACCGAAGTTCTTTATAATATTCAGCGAATTCGTTAATTATTACATTAACGTTTGTTGGTTGAATTTTAATATTTACCTGTCCGGCTTCAATTTTAGCAATGTCAATAATATCATTAATCAGGGTTAACAATGTTTTTCCTGATGATTTAATATATTTAACGTATTCATTTTTTTCTTCAATCGGGATAGAAGGTTCAGCAAGTAATTCGGAGAACCCAAGAATAGCATTCATGGGAGTACGAATTTCGTGCGACATGTTTGCAAGGAAGCTGGATTTTAGCATATCAGCCTCTTCCGCCTTTTCTTTGGCAATAAGAAGTTCTTTTCTTGCTGCCTCAATTTCTTTATTTTTGGCTTCCAGTTCAACATTTTTCCGATATATTTTTTTATTGTTTCTTGCACTGTGTATAAAGAAATAAGCCACAATAAAGACAATGAAAATTACAGCATACAAGATACCTCTTTGTTGTTGGTTTTTTAGTTGCTGCTGTTTGAGCTGCATTGTTGCAAGTTGAGATTTATCTTGCAGAAGTTCTATATCCTGAAGGTGTTTTTGGTAATCATATCTGGATTGAAGTTCATTGAGCCGCTCTTGTTTCTCATTGCTAAAAATGGAGTCCTTATAAGCATAGTATTTTGATTGGTAGAGATATGCTTTTTTTAGATCATTTTTCTGGAAATAGAGCTTATGTAGCTCATCGAGTAAGTCGAGATTAACTTCCACGACGCTAATTTCATTAGCAATATCCAGGCTTTCGAAAAGGAGTTTTTCGGCGATTTTAAATTGATTATTATTTCTGTAAAGGTTTGCTTGCTGAAGGTTTACTCTGGCAATGCCTTCTTTGTTTCCTATTTGTTTGTTAAGGTCCTGTGCTTTGATAAAATACTGCAATGCTGTGGAGTCATCACCCATTTCATGGTAGAGATCACCAATATTCCCAAAAGAGATAGCTATGCCATACTTGTCGTTGCGTTCAAAATCGTAGGATAATGATTTTATAAAGTGATCACGTGCCTTGTCGAAATCTTTGTTATAAAAATGTATGAGGCCAATGTTATTCAGCGAATTTGCAATACCTTCCTTGCTGTCAAGTTCCCGGTAGATGACCAGCGCTTTATTGTAATATTCCAACGCTTTACTATAGTCTTTCTGATAGTCGTAAAGAATGCCGACATTATTGTAAATTGTTGCTACCCCATCGGTGTCATCTATTTGGATATAAATATCCAGGGCTTCGAAATAGGCGGTCAGTGCTTTGCTATATTCCCCCCAACCAACATATATACCGGCCATGTTATTGGCATATGAAGCGATTCCGGAACTATCTTTTAATGACAATGCAATATTGCGGGCTTCGGTATATTCAATGAGCGCCTCTGCGTATCTGGATTTATCTTCAAATAGTATTCCTCTGTAATTGTGGCAACTGGCAAGTAATGAATTGTCTGCATTTTCTATGGCTATATGTGCTGCTTTTTCAATGTAAAATAATGCAGAATCGATATTGGAATCAAAATAAGTTTCGGATTGAAACAGATACTCTAATCCCGGCGTCTCCTGCAGGCTGTCATTCTGACTTATGGCAGTTGTTGTAAGCAGAGATAGTAGAATCGTTATTGGAACCAGAAAATATTTCATAGAGTTAAAAGCAAGCATTATTTATAGGTCATTTTATTTATAAAAAAGACATTACGTTTTCCGGTATCAGTAATACGGCTGTTACGAATTGTATTGTATCCATAAACCATGAAATACGATCCATACCAGTGTGCAATTGTATTTGTACCGGAGTCCATCAGTCGGTCTCTTTTATAAAGGTAATCCACTTTTGTAACGGTTATGTCATCAACGATTTCATTCTTATAAATCACCTGACTGGCAACATTACCAATTCCGGCATAAGCCAGCACATAGTATTTATTATCCTTTACGAGCGTTGATATTTTTTTGTTTCGATCAACAATAACATCTCTGATATCCATTTGGTTGGTCCATGTTATATCTCCCTGGCAGTTAAAAGCACAAACAATGGCATTTGAATATCTGAAACCATCGAAAACATCATAATAGGTAGTCAGAGGCCTTCCATAGTAATCGTAAGCCATAGATGATACTGTATGAAACTGAGGATAATAACTTTCGGTCAGGAGAATAATTTCATCATCATAAACAACGGGATTGTGGAAAACGAGGTACAGATTAATATCAACTGGCTTTCCTTTTTTGCGTTGTTTACGGGTTTGAGGTATATCCTGAGTTGTAATAAGTTTAAAAATATTCTCAAATTCGCTTAATGGGAAAAATTTCAGACTATCAGTTTTCATGTTATAGGAGAATAACCCTGTATATGGGGTTCCATAATCATTGTCATAGTTTCTTGCTGAGGTATGTATTTCGTTATAGCCACCAATGATCAGAGATAATGAATCGCCCTGATTTAGATATTGTGCATTGTTTACCATTTGGTATTCTCCAAATCCTTCTATAGATATTTGCGAAAAATCATTACTAAGTGGCTGCCAGAAATAGCATTCCAGTGATTGGGTTGTTTTACCGGGTTCGTTGGAACTTACAAAGCAGTAATGATTTGTGGACTTATCAAAATCAATGGAGAGTAGCTTATTATCCTGATCGAGCCCGAAGGGCAGCTGCGATGTATTCATTGTGTTGAAGTCAAGAAAAAGCAGATTTGCTTTCCCTTTTGACTTTTCTACGCCAACAACTACGGCGTTAAGGCTGGTTTTCATCACGGAGCGCTGTGGCCTTCCTTCAATAACGGTTGTCTGTTCTGTGAATTTGCCTGTTTTTAGGTCAATACGCAGTATTTGAAGGTTCATTTCATCTTTTGTTTTGCCACTTTTGGTAAAAGCAAGATAAATGATAGCATCGTTTCTTTCTTCATGCCTGAATTTAAGTTCTTTACCGATGGGCCACGATACCGACCATACGGCTTTAAAGTTCACATCAAGCAGCAGGAAATCCCAGGTTACTGTATTTTCATTTTTCGTCAGCGTCGGGTAAAATGTTAATGCACCGTAAATACCGCAAGGGACGGCAACATAAGGCTCTGCACCCTCGTTGCTTTCGAACTCGATTCTCAATGGCTGCTGCTGAGCCAAAGAGACGAAGGAAACAGATAGAAAAAGAATGAATATATAAGTTACTTTATTTATTTTCATAATTGAATTTATAAAAGTACAAAATTCATTCATTGGATATTCATTAATTATAAAAAACCCGAAAAAGGAATACTTCTTCGGGTTAAAAAATGATTTGTCAATTAAATTATTTCACAATAAGCTTATTGATTTTAAAACTATTCTCATTAAGAGCAGCGTATTTAACGAGATATATACCAGCAGGTAAAGAGCTGATATCCATTGTTAGGTTGTTTTCAGTGTACTCTTCAAGCAATACTTCTCCGGTAAGAGAGATGATCTGTACCAGACCATTTTTGTTTGTATTAACAGAGATTACAGATGTTGCGGGGTTTGGATACACCGAGAAGGAAACATTCTCCAGTTCATTGGTTCCTACTTCATGTTCGCCAAGGAGCATAATGTTGTCTACTTCCCAGGTTGCAGCGCCCCCTGTAGTGGAAGTATATTTGAATGCAATAGTTACATTTTCACCTTCAACAGCCGAGAGGTCAATTTCACCGCTGGCAGTCCAGTCCCAGCCACCAGCAGAGAGTGTCGGTTCAAGTGCTGTCCATGTGGCGTTGTTGGGGTCATCGCCATTACCAGCATAGTCGCTGGAATAAAGCACTTCCAGTTGTGGGCCGCTGTAGTTTTGAGCTGAATAGAATGTAAACACCTCATTGGCGTAATTGTCAAGGTTCATCATCGGGGAGAAGAGCCAGTCTTCGTTGTCCATGGCACTTCCTGAATAGCCGCTCATTTTGGCACAAGGTGTATCGTCAATGCCATAGGTAGGGCTGATTTCCCATATTTCCTGGCCTACGACAGACATGTATGTCCATTCGCCCCAGCCATCGTTAAAGTCGTTTTGCGTAATAACGGTAGCACCAACAGTTTCTGCTGAGGTTTCAGGAGGAGTACCATCGGTTTTATAATCGATATTTTCACCGCCATTGGAGTAAGGGAAGATCACAAAGTTATAGGTTGTAGCGCCATCAAGGCCACTGAACGTGCAGGCCTGGTTTCCAAAAGGAACATTCAGTGCACCCATGCCATCCGACAGGTCAGTATCATCAGCAACAGGGGTACCGTCAACAGGGAGATCCCACTTGGCAGCTTCTGATTCTGCAAGAATAAGATATCCTGAAGGTAGTTCATCACCGGTAGCATCTGTCCAGCTGAGGTTAATATTCAAACCAGCGGCAGCGGCAGCAAAATCTGTTGGATAATTGGTTGGTTCCGGGCTGACGCCTGCCACTTCAATGGTGAAGTCATCATAATATACAGCGCCACCGGCTTGTTCATCCTGTTTGTAAACGCGTACTTCAAAACGGAATCCGTCAGCGGCTGCAGGAGCCGTAAGGGTTTGTTGCCAGAGGATCCACTGGTCGGCATCTTCGGAATATTCACCGGGCCGAAGGATTTCAGCATGGTCGTCAAGGGTCTGATCACCGCTCAGCCAATAAGCCCAGATCCGTGTACGGGCCATGGCGTCATTATCGTAAAAGAAGTACGAGATGTTGTAATTGGAACCCCCGGTAATACCTTCAACAACCTGCTGGAAGTCTTTTGTGCCCGAAGCAGAGATGTGTTTGGCACTATAGGTGCCTCCGTGAATTGTAGCTGTACATTGTTCAATGTTTTCTGCTTTATCCCAGTCTGTTGGGTTTTGTGCATCATCCCAAAGCTCCAGATCTGCGTTGAGGACCAGGTTCTGGGCCGTGGTGTTGTTTGTAAACATTATTCCTGCAAATAGTGCAAGAACGATAAGTGTAAATTTTTTCATAGTGGTCGTTATTAATTTTTAATAAGTTTTATATTTTTTGAATAACCGTGACTATTGGTAATTCTCAGCAAATATACTCCATCATTATGATGCATGAGGTTAATAATTTGTTGCTTTTGCTGAAGGATATTTTTTTCAATAATTTTCCCTTGTAAAGTAGAAATAATGTATGTGCTTTCAAGGTCAAAGTTATGAGTTAAAGTGAAAATACCGGATGAGGGATTTGGCATAACCGAAATGAATGCGGAGGGCAAGTCGTAAATTCCAACGGCAATATGGATTAACTGCGTTTGAGTAATCGCATCACTGCCCCAATGGTTTTGCACCGTAAGGGAAACATCAAAGTCACCTGCCTGGTTGTATTGCACTGATGGGTTCTGTATATCTGATGATTCGGGCGTTCCGCCGGGGAAAGTCCATGCCCATGATTCAGGGTTATTTGTTGACAGGTCGGTGAAGTTCACCACAAGCCCCGGGCCGCCGGAGAGGGCATCAGCAGTGAAAGCTGCTACCGGTACCGGAACATTTCCGCAGGGTGCTCCCGGGCTGGCCCAGATGGTGTCGTTATTGCCATTTACAAGGGCGAAATCAACCGATGCTGTCCAGCTTTCAGGTAAGGAATTATCCAGACCAAGGTCGCAAAATACCAACGAAGGACCATCGCCATCCGCAGCTTCAGGCCATGGGTTCTCATCATCATACTCCACCTGATCGACCAAAGCGCCTGTCGGTGTAAAGAGTGAAATAGTTTCCCCGTTGTTATCCAGAAATCCCGACTGGAATGAAAAGGCTTCAATGCCAAAGCTATTAAGAAATGTTAGTGAATCAGTTGTTATTACTGCATATTCTCCTGGATTGATAATATAGTCAGGGAAGGTAAAGTTGACCCCGGAGAAGTAATACCCCCGAAGGAATACCGGGAAACTCTCATTGTTGTATATTTCGATAAATTCCAGCGAGTCGGTATCTGTTTCGGGCGGGTTATACATAATTTCTGTAATGATGAGGTCGTAAGCAATGGTATCCATTACAGTGATGTACTTATCTTTGATTTTGGTGTCATCACCGGCAATATTTGCTGCTTTTAGAGCAACATCATACAAACCGGCATTAAAATATTTTATGTATTGAGGGTTTTGTATGTTGCTGTTTTCCGGAGTGGCACCAACAAATGTCCATTCCCATTCCTGAGGATTATTTTGTGATAAGTCAGTAAAGCTTATGGAGTCACCAATAAAGATAACCTTATTGTCGGCTTCAAAGTCAGCTATTGGCGGGTCAGGCATGGGAAGTACAGTGATATATCCGGTTTTTGTTTCCGTGTCTTCACCATAAATATTGGAAACATAAAGGGAGACATCGTAAACGCCCGGAGTATTGTAGGTAATATGAGGTGTATTAACATTTGCCGTGTCGGGGTTTCCACCTGGGAAAGACCATGCATAAAAGTCAGGATCGCCGGTTGAAAGGTCGTTGAAAGTGATCATCTGCGAGGTATAGATTGTTGTTTCAGCGGTTTCAAAATCCGCAGTGGGAGGCTGAAAGGCAAAACCATCGTAGGGGGAACACCAGATCGTATCATTACCGTTAATGATAGTAGAGAAGTTTGTGGATGCATACCAGTTTTCGGGTAATGCATTATCAATATTCGGTGCACTGAGCTCCAGTGAAGGGCCATGGCCAGCGGCAAGTGTGTCCCAGGGTAATTCCGACTGGAAAGGTACATAATCGATCACATTGCCAAGGATATCTTTAATTTCCAGTGTATCGCCCGTGTTTCCAAGGTCTCCTCCCTGCCATTGATATGCCGGCAAACCAAAGGTACCCAGAAAAGCATTCAGGTCTTTGGTGATAACGAGGTAGTCTCCCGATTGCAGTGTAACAGAGGGGAAGAGAAAATCGATACCTTTGGAGAAGTGACACCCACCAAGGTTTACAGCTTCAGCATTGGAGTTATATACTTCAATATATTCAATCGTTTCGTAATTGTCGGCAGGAGGGTCGTAGAAGATTTCTGATATTACAATGCCTTCAATTTCAGTGATCAGTGAGTTAATAGCTCCGGGAGTACCACCGGTTACAAAGGATGCATTCCAGCTTTCGGGGATATTGTTGTCCAGGGCAGGAGCAAGAAGTTCCATGGAGGGTCCTGTGCCATTGGGCTCTTCAGGCCAGGGCGCGACAACGTCATAAGCTACCCTGTCAACTTCCTGAAGAAAAGCACTTTGTATTGAAATGATACCTCCTGAGTTTGATAATTCTCCTGTCCAGGGTCCCAGAACATTATTTAAGCCATAATGCAGTGCAACAGAATCCGGGTCTGCGGCAACAACAAGGTATTCGCCCGGCTGCAAAACAATATCCATTGGAAATGAAAACTGTATATCACCAGTGATACTATAATCATTTAAAGAGATGGGTTCGTCATCATTGTTAAAACATTCAATAAATTCAAAATACTGGTCTTCTCCGAACGATGCCGGCGGGTTGTACATGATTTCATTGATTACAAGATCAGGTGTTTCAGGAGCAAATTCGCCGGTAATCTGAATCTCATCAACATTCCATCTGCGTGGAGAACCATTGCTTAGGTACTGGAAGGCAAAGTGAACATCGGAATTGGTCAGCGCAGCGATATTAATAGTATCAGAAAAAGCCCATGTTTCATCGGATGCAGGTTTTGTAAAAGGGATATCAGTCCATGTGGCTGTTGTCGGGTCACCGCCTGCATAATCTGAAGAATATTTCAGGGTTAACTCCTCCATGCTGCTGCCATATTTCCACTGGGTATAGAAATACATTTTCTCATTAATATAATTACTTAAAGAAAATTGCGGACTAATAAGCCAGTCATTGGAGGGTTCATTTTCCTGATAACCATTTATCTGTGCCGACCATTCGGTTCCAATAGCCGCAGGGAGCCCGTTTGTGGCAATCCAGTTCTTATCTGACGCAGCTGAAAAAGCTGTCCAGGATCCAAAATCACCTGATTCGAAGGTTTCATGGTTAATAAAATCCGGTTGCAGGGAAGTGGCTGCAGTTGCTTGAGGCACCTCTCCGTCGAGTTTATAATCGATATCTGCCCCCTGGTTGCTGTACGGCCATATTTTGAAAAAGTAATCTTTTTGAGGGTTTAGGTTGTAAAAGATGGTTTGTTCTGTTCCGAATGTGATGTTTTGGGTTGAATCGCTGTCATTCTCCACGATACCGTCGGCAGGAGCGATAATATCAGAAGCGCTTACAGAAGACATTTTAATGAGATAGCCCTGCGGGAGATTATCTCCTGTGGCGTCGGTCCATTGTAATGCAGCAGAGTACCATGTTGTTTCGCTGGCAGTAAAAGCTGTGGCGTGGTTGTCGGGTTCGGGATCCGGAGCAATGGTGCCAAAAGTCTGGCCATTGTTGAGGAGCCCGGGTGTTGAAGTTGCAGGATCCTGCCAGATGAAGTTGCTGTATGCAGTACCGTTTCCGGAAAGTTGCAGCGACTGCCCGACAGCGCCTGGTTCTGAAACACCGATATCAGTGGATAACTCTCCGGCAGCAGGGCCATTGGCAGCTGTGAAGGTGCCTTCATAGCTTAGAAACTGCCCTTCAATAAGGCTTCCCTGGAACGATAACGCGAGGCCATCGGGATCACCATTTTGAATGCTGAAACCATTTGCCGTATAATTGTAATATAAAATTGTAAATCCTTCCGAGATCTGCCCCTGTATATACTGATCAAGACCAATGGATGAATAGGACTCGCCGTCGTTGCCATTATAGAGCGTAATATTGAAGTCGGAGAGCACATATGTGTCCGCATTTTCAATCACTACTTCAATAATTTCATCAATATCTGTTTCTGTATTGTCATAGTGGATTTCGTTAATCCAGGCATTCTGAGCCCAAATAAAAATCGGGGAAAACAGCATAATGGACAGAAGTAGAATATTTCTCATAGATGTGCTTTTTTGGATATCTACAAATATCTGAAAAAAAGTGGTAAAAGGGTAAAAAAATGACGGGTCAAGTAACAAAAGACCCGTCAGTTTCAAAAAAGAGACCCGTCAGGTTTCAAAAACCTGACGGGTCTGATGTTAAACGTTTATAAGCTATCTTATTTAATAATAAGTTTTTTAATGATTGTGTTTCCGCTTTCAACATCCGTGAGGCGTAAGAAATAAACGCCTTTTGAGTTGTTGGAGAGATCAACAGCAACAGTGTTCTCAGTGGAGTTCTTTTCATAAACAATACCACCTGCGATATTGTAAATGCGGATCTCTTTCATTGTTTCGTTGTTGGAAGCAATGTTGAAGATACCTGTTGTAGTCGGGTTCGGATAAACGGTAATGATGAACTGCATGTCATCACTGATGCCAACGCCAATAGAGATAAAATCGGTTTCTGTTCTGGTGTCTGTACCAAACTGGTTGGTTACTGTGAGTGTAACATCAAAGGTACCGGCAGTATTATACATAATCGTTGGATTTTGCTCTGTAGAAGAAGCAGGGTCACCGCCTTCAAAAGTCCATTCCCATGAAGTTGGGTTTCCTGTAGAGAGGTCGGTAAAGTTGATGGAACCTGTACCAATGAGGCCCGGAGGGTCAGCTTCAAAATTCGCTATCGGGTATGAAGGATAAACCGAACAACCTGCTCCGGGAGTAGCCCAGATGGTATCATTTTCAGCATTAACAGCAGCAAATTCCAGTGCAGCCCACCAGTTTTCAGCTACATTGTTGTCATCATCCGGGTTGCAGAGTGTGATAGAAGGGCCGTCGCCATCAGCAGCAACAGGCCATGGTTCAGCATCATCAAATTCAACAAAATCAACAACTCTGTCAGCACTGTTACGAAGCTCAATAACTTCACCACCATTGCTGAGAGCTCCTTCAGTCCACTGAAGAGCTTCAACACCAAAGGTATTCATCATGGCCTGAGCATTAAGAGCAACGAGTTTGTATTCTCCTGCTTCGATAGTTCCTTCGAGGAATTCGTAAACAACACCCTGAGAGAAGTAGTAGCCTTCCAGGTCAACAGCCACAGATTCATTGTTGTAGATTTCAACAAACTCCAGCGAATCGTTTCCAGACTCAGGTGGGTTGTACATAATCTCTGTGATTACCAGATCGAATGCAGTAGTGTCAACAACAGTGATATAGTCAGTTTTTGTTTCCGTAGATGAACCAATGTCATTGGTTGCTGTGAGTGAAACAGTAAAAGTACCTACAGAAGTGTACTGGATTCCTGTTGGGTTCTGGCTGTTGGAAGATGCAGGAGAAGCACCGTCGAAAGTCCATTCCCAGCTTGTAGGATTGTTCAGAGAAAGGTCAGTGAAATCAACGCTTGAACCAACAGGAACTGTTGTTTGTGATGCGGTAAAGTCAGCAACAGGAGCAGAAGCGGTATCATTAACGGTAATGTACATTGCTTTTGTTTCCGTACTTTCACCGTACTCATTGGTAACAGTGAGTGTAACATCAAACTGACCAGGGTTCGCATAAAGCACATTCATTGGGTTCTGCTCACCACTTGAGGCCGGCTCAGCGCCATCGAAAGTCCATGCCCATGTTGTTGGGTCACCTGTTGAAAGATCTGTGAAGTTAACTTCATCACCCATGTCAATAACGGTCATATCAGCTTCAAAGTTGGCAATAGGATCGAGGTTTCCACAACCTGCACCAGGAGTAGCCCAGATAGTATCGTTATTTGCATTGACAGCAGCAAATTCCTGTGATGCCATCCAGTTTTCCGGCAGTGCATTGTCGAGTGTCGGGTTACAGAAGGTCAGTGAAGGACCAAAGCCATCAGCAAGTGTATCCCAGGGCATAACATCATCATATTCTACATAGTCGATGATCTGGTCATGGATATCACGGATCTCAATCAGCTCACCACCATTACTAAGACCGCCGTTGGTCCACTGGTATGAAGCCGCGCCAAAGGTATTCTGCATTGCCTGCGCATTAGCAGCAACGAGGAGGTATTCCTGAGGCTGAATGGTAATTGCAGGGAAAGTATATTCAAAACCTGCTGAGAAGTAAATACCTTCCATATCAACAGCAACCATAGAAGCATTATAGATTTCAACGAATTCTGTTGTGTCACTACCGCCTTCAGGGCCGTTATAGTTGATCTCGGTAATTACGAGCTCAGGAATAGGATATACACATCCGCCGTAAGGCGTAGCCCAGATAGTATCACCGAAGTAGGATACTGCCAGGAATTCATCAGAAGCTGACCAGTTCGCCGGATCCGTATTGTCTGTTAACGGATCACAAAGAGTTATTGAAGAGCCAAGACCGGCAGCATTCAGAGGCCATGGTGACTCGTTTTCATATTCAAAATAGTCAACAACAAAACCATTGGCATCGGTAAGTTCAATTTCTTCACCGGTATCTTCGAGCCAACCGTTGGTCCATTCTATGGCATCAATACCAAAGTTAAGCTGGAACGCAGCGGCATCAGCGCAAACAACCACGTAGTTTTCGGGTTCGAGAATCATGGACGGGAAAGTATACTCAATACCTTTTGTGAAGTGAATACCTTCAAGATCTATCGCCTCATCGCCGATGTTTTGAATTTCGATAAATTCGAGTACGTCAAGACCAACTTCGGGAGAGTCATACATTACTTCCGTGATAACCAGATCAGTTACAGGGAAAATACATTCTGAACCGGGAGTGGCATAGATAGGATCACCTGCTGTGTTGGTGCCTGCGAGCATCACAGAAGCAGACCAGTTTTCGCCCATTGTGTTATCAAGGGTAAAATCACAGAAACGCAGTGAAGGACCGTCACCGTCAGGTTCTGTTGGCCATGGTGAGTTGTCATCGTATGTAAGACCATTAACAGGAGTGTTGTAGGGGTTCAGCAGAGTAATGGATTCACCACCATTGCTAAGACCACCACTTACCCATTCGATGGCACCTTCGTAACCAAAGGTATTAACCATTGCCATGGAGTCAACAGCAGCAACTACATAGTCTCCGGCAGCAAGAACCATGTCAGGGAAGTATACTTCAAAGCCATCAGTGATTTTATAACCGTTGAGGTTTACATCTGCAGAGCCATTGTTGTAAATTTCGACAAATTCTGTAGAGTCGGTGCCGCTCTCAGGGCCGTTGTACATAATTTCGGTGATAAGGAGATCAGGAACACCGGGGAAAACGATGGAAGTAGATACAGGATCTTCGGTAGCAACCTGGAAATCAGGGCCGCCGGTAATCCAGTTATGATCTACGTCGTTAACGCCCCAGGCCCATGTGTTGGAACCACCGTCAACGATAAGGTCAAGTGTAACGGTCCAGATGTGGTCGCCGGCAGTAACGTCACCGTTTGTACCATCATCATAGAGCATAGAGTGCTCCATGCCACCGCCCCATGAAGGGTCGTACTGTCCGTTAGCGTCCCATGAACCTTTAAGGAAGAAACCTGTGAAGAACTGGTTCTGGCTGTCATCCACGATAAAAGTAACAGGAGCTGTTGGTGGTGGAGGACCGGTAACCTCTGTGGTATTGGTAGCAAAGGTGTATGTAACAGTTGTTTCATCGACACCATTGGAGATCATTGCCACATTACCGCCGGTACTTTGGTCCCAGTTATCGTTGAAAGTAACCTTGAATTCCCAGTTCCCCTGCGGTACTACACCAGTCCAGGTATAAACATCGTCACCTTCAGGGTCAATCATATC
>CAZQNY010000063.1:0-17186 GCA_964594665.1 uncultured Bacteroidales bacterium | reverse complement strand
ATTAGATTAATTCAATTGCGTTAAACTTACATTTTTCCATACAGGTACCACACTTGATACATGCAGACTGATCGATGTGGTGTGGCATTTTGCGCTCACCGGTGATACAGTTCACAGGACATGCTCTTGCACATGCAGTACAACCAACACAATTTTCTTCAATGATATTGTAATTCATAAGATCTGTACATGCTCCTGCCGGACATTTTTTGTCAACAACGTGAGCAACATATTCATCCCAGAAGTTATCAAGTGTCGACAATACCGGGTTTGGTGAGGTTTGACCCAGGCCACACAGTGCGGTATCCTTAATTACATTGGAGAGATTACGGAGGTTGTCAAGGTCTTCCATGGTACCGTCGCCTTTGGTGATTTTGTCGAGAATCTCATAGAGACGCTTGTTACCAATACGACAAGGAGTACACTTACCGCAAGACTCTTCTACTGTAAAGTCGAGGTAGAATTTTGCCACAGAAACCATACAGTCGTCTTCATCCATAACAATCATACCACCGGAGCCCATCATAGAACCCTCAGCGATGAGGTTGTCAAAGTCGATAGGAGTATCGAGGTGCTTTTCAGTTAAACATCCACCTGAAGGACCACCGGTCTGAACCGCTTTGAATTTTTTACCATCCTTAATACCACCACCAATTTCGAAGATAACTTCGCGAAGGGTAGTACCCATAGGAACTTCGATAAGACCTACGTTATTGATTTTACCTGCAAGGGCAAAAACCTTGGTACCTTTTGATTTTTCAGTACCAATGCTGCTAAACCAATCCGCACCTTTAAGAAGGATAACCGGTACATTGGCAAAAGTTTCCACGTTATTTACGTTTGTGGGCTTGCCATTGAAACCGGATTCAGCAGGGAAGGGAGGCTTGAAAGTAGGTTCACCACGCTCACCTTCCATAGAGTGGATGAGTGCAGTTTCTTCACCACAAACAAAAGCACCTGCACCATAGCGGAGCTCAATGTCGAAGTTGAAGTCAGAACCAAGGATATTTGTACCTAAGAGGCCATATT
This sequence comes from uncultured Bacteroidales bacterium, assembly GCA_964594665.1. Lineage (GTDB taxonomy): Bacteria > Bacteroidota > Bacteroidia > Bacteroidales > BM520 > BM520. The sequence continues at coordinate 16,157 of CAZQNY010000063.1, read as the reverse complement.
CACGAGCTTGTTCGATAGCGATCTTAAGGCGTTTAATTGCGAGAGGATATTCCGCACGTATATAGATGAGGCCTTTGTCAGCGCCCATGGTGTACCCACAGATAGCCATAGCCTCGAGTATTGTGTGAGGATCACCTTCGAGGATGGAACGGTCCATGAACGCACCGGGGTCACCCTCATCAGCATTACATACTACATATTTCTGATCAGCTTCGTTTCTGGAAGCGAATTCCCATTTAAGACCTGTAGGGAAACCTCCGCCACCACGGCCGCGAAGACCTGATTTCTTGATTTCGTCGATTACCTCCTGAGGAGTCATTTGCAGCGCTTTGCCGAGAGCCATGTAAGCATCACGGGAGATAGCCTCATCGAGGTTTTCCGGGTCAATAAAACCACAGTTGCGCAGTGCAATACGAATTTGCTTTTGGTAGAATCCCATATGCTTGGAATCTGCCACATGCTTTTCTGTTTCAGGGTCGGTATAAAGAAGGCGTGTTACTTTACGACCTTTTACGATGTGCTCTTCAATGATCTCAGCAGCATCTTTAGGTTCTACGCGCGTGTAAAACGTATTATCAGGGAGTACTTTCACGATAGGACCTCTTTCGCAAAAGCCGAAACAACCTGTTGTTACTACTTTTACGTCATTTTCGAGGCCTTTTTCTTTAATTTCATTGTTGAGATTAGTGATAATACCATCACTGTCAGATGCCTTACATCCTGTACCTCCACAAACCAGCAGGTGATATTTAAATGTTGCCATAGTTTGATCTCCTCTTATTAGTCGTCAATAGTTTTGTAATTCGCCGGGATAATACCTTCGATAAGTTCGCCGTTGCGGACATACTTTTCGATGATTTCATCGGCCTTTTCTACGGTAACATAGCCAAAAACAACAGGTTCCTGTCCTGGAAGTGTTACTTCGATGGTTGGCTCGGCATAGCTGTAACCCATGTCGCCTGTTTGAGTAACAACGGCGCTGACATTACGTTTTTCAAGCTCTTCAACAAGGAAGTTGAAGATTTCCTTTGCGCCTGAAGCAATACCACTAGTAGCCATACCTACTTTGATTTGAGCCATAGACTCAGGGCTTTCAGCATTTTCCCTGAGGCGGATTTTCTCCTGTAGATCGTCTTTGATCTTGCGGAGGTCGTTCAGTGATGTGATTTTTCCCATTTTATCTCCTTATTATTTTCCGGATGATTTATTCTTCTTATTTTATGTTTTGGTGTCGATTTTAGTCAGAAGTCTCAAATATAATACTTTATATTTAAAAATCTGCCGTCAGCCTGTAATGATTATTCACTTCTTTAATCAAAATATTGTGCAACGTTCTATTTGCTAACTCATCTTTTTCAGAACAGACTAACGGCAGTGGTTGTCTAACCAAAATCCCACGGCAAAACTATTTTACTTTCTATTACCCTCCAAATTTTTTTGTGAAAAAATTCACATTGTTATTTGAATAACAATAAATTTAGAAGGGATCTAAATAAAGGATGCTGACCCGTTGACCTGACAGGTATTTCTCCTGTCAGGGGTTGACAGTGCCGGAAGAGTTGTCCTTGCTGGCCAGAAAGGTATTTCTTCTGTCAGGTCTTGAATATCTGAAATAAGATGTTATCAAATGAAAGGGGATCACTGCACCACGCTACTTTCCGGCACCGATTTCCTCCAGGTTGTTTTCGATGTATTCCTTAACCACCGGCCGTACACCCGGGGTATTTAATGCCATTCCAAGTGCGTCTTTTAGCTCGAAGGAGTCAAAGGTGAATGTGCCTCCCCGGCTGATGTGCCTGTATGTGAACTGAATGTCAGGATGTCCGGTTAGAAATAATAACAGCGTGCCGGTAATATCTCCAAGTGGTTGACGGTCAACATGCGTTAGTCCGAATTCTGCAATCACTTTTGTGCCTTTTCCCGATTCACTGGAAATAAAAAAATGACCTCCTGTGAGTTCTGCATGGTATTTTAGTAATGAGGTACCCATGCCGGTTTTTTTTCCCTGTTTGGTAGTGTAAAAGGGATCTGCAATCCGGTTGAGCGTAACCCTGTCCATTCCGGAACCGTTGTCAGTTATTGCCAGTGACAGCGCATCGGCTTCTGCATTCTCCTGAATCTCTATTTTAATATGTGTCGCTTCTGCCCGAATGGAGTTGTTTACGATGTCTATTATGTTTTCACAGATCTCTTTCATGTTATTTGTATCTATGTAGTTACCCTTCGGCCTTCCAATCCCTGTAAAGCCTTTTTAATTTCACAAAAGGTGCGGCTTTGTATACGGAATTTTGTTGTTACGGTTCCGAGATCTTTTAAAAAATGTGCATCCGAACTTCTGATAAATGCAGTATCCTTTAAATAAGGGTAGGCGCTGACCATTTTCTCACGGCTTGAAAACCTGGATACTTCCATGCCATCTGCATCCAGGTCGGGAGGGACAAAGCCCAGCTGACTGGAAAGTGAATACGATGGCCTGTCAATATGAGCGGGTATTGCAATTCCGCCGAGTTTATGGGTAGTTTTTATAACCTCTTCTATCGACATGGATGTTGCGCTGATCAGCAACCACTCCTTTTGTCCGGTAATGTTCTCCTGTCGATCAACAATTACCTGATAACCAAATTTATCCGGGTTGTTTTTTATTTTCAGAATTTTATCATCAATGATATGCTGAAACGATTCCAGCGATACCTGGTCTTCAAAAAACGTCAGGCAATGCACTTCCTCCGTGGTTGTTACTTCCATTCCGGAAAGTACCGTGATGCCATAGTCTTTGGCGATCTCCTTAACTACCAAAGCGTTTTCAGATGCATTATGATCGGTGATGCCAATGATGTCAAGACCTTTTCGTGCTGCTTCGCGAACAATGTTCACCGGGCTCATTTCCAGGCTTCCACAGGGGCTGAGAACGGTGTGAACGTGTAAATCAGCAATAAAAGTATGTAGCTTGTCACCAGCGGTCATCTATTTGTTTAGCATTTGATAGAGTATTCCTGAGATTTGAAATGATGAAAGTTGAGTGCTTAAAACAGGTATGTTTTCATTATTTGCCGCCTCAATCATATCTTCTGCAGGTTTATTTCCATTTGTTATAATGATACATGTCAGTTCCTTAAGCGATGCAATGGCAATGACATTTTTGTGTGTCTGCATGGTAATCCATGCCATATCTTCATCGGCATTCCCCATTACATCACTCAGTAAATCAGAAGTATATGCGCTGATTATTTCTTTATCCAGGGCATTACTTTGATTCAAAAGGGATACATTTTCCAGTTTTAGCAGATCAGTTACCTTCATTTTTAGCTCCTTTTTTTGAACAGTCTTTATTTAAGGCTTCTTCGCCCCATATTTTATAGATAATGCGTTGGGCATGTTCGCGGTCAAGCAGGTTTGTGTGTTGCATGAAAACGCAATCCGATACATTGGCCTTACGTTGCACGATATCTTCCGCCAGTGCTCTGCAATCGGGTGCGCCGCATGCACCACAGTCGAACCCGGGCAAAAAGCACATCAATTCACGGATGCGCTCGATTTTCTTTAGTGCTGTACCAAGTTCAATGTCAAGGCGTATGGGGCGTGGCTCAATATGGCTCAGTGTCATTTTTGTTTCCAGGAATGCATTGGCTTCAGGATTATTTTCACCTGTTAGTCCGGCTTGTCGTTCCTCTTCTGCCGATTGTTCAGCTCTTTTTTGTAGTCTTTCAGCCGACAGGAATCGGTTCTTTGTGCAAAGGATACCTCCTGCGCATGATTCATCGCATGCCCTAAGCTCGAGGAAGTCTACGTCTGTAATCTCATCATTCTCAATCTTTTCCAGAAAGTCACTTACGTTTCTGATACCATCAATTGCCAGCGATCGTCCGGTAGTGTGGCGTGACTCCCCTGTTGTTAAGCTCCAGGTAATGGCATCCGGGCCGAGATGGGAACGATTCTCTGCAGGTGAAATATGGTCCTTTTTATTTACCAGTTTCATGACCTTGTTAAACAGGCTGTCCATATTAATCACACCATTAATAACACTTTTTTCCTCACCGACAGGGCTTTTAACAGCTGCGATTTTCGCCGCACATGGCGTGATATAGAAAATCCCAATTTCGTGATCCTTATAGCCTTTTTTGATAAAATCGTTTTTTATTAATTCAGCCGTAAGGTCATGAGGTACTTTAAGACGGATAATGTTATCTGTCAGCGAGGGGAAACGTATCTGTATAAGCCGTACAATTGCGGGGCAGAATGAGGATATATGTGGTTTTTCGGAGTCGTGATTCTGATAGAAATGCATTTTATCTTTCAGAAAATCAACTGATTGCTCCACTTCATGAACATGAGTAAACCCAAGTTGATGGATAGCCTGATAGATTTGGTCGGTTGAAATGTCATCGGGGAACTGACCAATAAAGACTGCCGGCAGGAGAGCTACTTTTACCGGATACTGACAAATATCTGAAAGGTCGTCTTCTTCAATACGGAAAGCATGCACAGGGCACACGCGATAACATTCACCACAGTCGATACATCGTTCAGGCATAACCTCTGCTTTGCCGTTACGAACACGGATTGCCTGCGTCGGGCATACCTTCATGCAATGGGTACATCCGATACAAACCGATTTATCGACGCTGAATGCGTGGTGAAAAACGTTACTTTCCATAGTTATATATAATTGACGAATGTGACCTCAGTGCCTTGATCTACAACGCTGTTGATAGTCATTTCATCGGTATTTTTTTTCATATTCGGCAGGCCCATCCCTGCACCAAATCCCATTTCTCTTACTGCTGGCGATGCAGTGGAAAACCCTTGCTCCATAGCCTTGTCAATATCAGGGATTCCCGGGCCATTATCTTTCAGGTTTACTGTAACTTTTTCAGTATCAATATCAACGGTTATTACTCCATTATAAGCATGTGCAACAATATTAACCTCACCTTCATATAATGCAACAACGAGACGTTTTATTATTTTGGGATCCAGATTGAGTTGTTTGAGGATTTTTTTCACACCACTGCTGGCATTGCCTGCGTGACTAAAATTTCCACCTTGTATTTTATATTTTAAATGCACTGTATTAGAATAATGGATTGATTCCCAATTTAAAAAGTATGCCGGAAACTTTAAATACGGAATAAGGGCTTTCAATAATTACCATTTCATTTTCCTCTGCCAGCCTTTTAATGTCGCAATTTACCTTTTTATTTCGTGCGAAGATAATAAATCGTATGTCGGCCATTTCTGCTGTTCGTATGGTTTGAACGTTGTTAAGGCCAGTAATCAAAAGAATATCATCTTTATCTACGGTAAGTACATCACTCATCAGATCCGACGAAAAGGCGTATTCTACCTCGTGGTTCAGGAATTCGCTGCCTGTTTGTACTTTACCCTCAATGGCAGCTATTACATTGTTTAAATTCATTGCGATCTCGTTTGTTGCATTTTATTCTGCTACAAATGTACAACTCTTTTTCGGTTTTTAATGATTTATTGTTAAAAAAATAACAATGTTAATAAAATAACACATAGCAGTGTGTTTTTCTGAGGTGTGGGAGGAAGTCCCTGCGCCAACTCCAATTTCAGGGATCCCATTAATATTTCCGGGATTCATTTTAGTTACCTCAATTGTTTTCTTCAGACGAAAGATAGTTTAACCGACAGCAAAAAGGATATTACTCCCTTGTAAATATCCATTTCTCATTGGAGGATTCATTTTCATTATATTGGTATCCATTCAAATCGTATCCTTTGATGTCCTGTGGGTTTGTTAATCTGTTTTGAATGATAAACCTCGTCATTGCTCCACGCTGATGCTTGGCGTATATGGTAACAACCTTGTACTTGTCGCCTCTGAGGTCTTTGAATTCAGGAGTAATGATATTGTATCCAATTTTTTTTAGAGATAATGCTTTTGAATACTCTCCACTGGCCAGGTTGATAAGTGTTTTTTCTGTATCAAGCTCCCTTTGAGCTTCTTCTTTCATTGCTGTTCCCCAAAATTCATACAAAGTGTTGAAGATTTCTGTTTTCCATTTTATTCCCAGCTCAAGCCGATAAGGCTGCACTCCGTCCAATGCTTTTAGGTACCCGTATAGTCCCGACAGAATTCTAACATGGTCGTTGGCCCATTTTAAATCATCATCACTAATGGTATCAGCGGAGAGCCCGTTGAACACCTCCCCGCGATAGGCCAGCAGGGCAGGGGTAACCATTTCCGGTTTTGGATCCGTGCACCATTGCTGGTAACGGTCATAATTCATATGCCCCAGTTTTGGGCTTACTTTCATTGTACGAATAACCTCTTCGACCGACATTTTTTTTAGAAATGCCATCAATTCTATGGCTTTATCAATGTGCACAGGTGTTGTTATAGAATCCTGAAGCCGGTGGTTTATGGCCTCCATTGTTTTGGCGGGTGACAGAAATACAAGCATGATTATTCCATTATCGTTTTAACCAAAAAACTGTATAAGCGGTAGCCAAGAAGTTTTCTGAGGAAAAGCACTGTTTTTGCACCTCCTGCGCAGGGGTAGCGCAGTTTTTTGCGCCCGTCCGTGGCGGCACGGAAAATGGTACGTGCAACAATATTTACATCTGAATTATTTCGGTTTGCTGCTTTACCTATTTTCCCTTTTACTCTATTTACGTATTGTTCGTAATCCGGTACCAGAGCTGGATCGGCAATGCTTAGGCTACGACCTGCAAAATCGGTTCGTGTTGCACCGGGTTCTATCAATTTTACAAGGATATTGAAAGGCGACAGCTCATAACGCAGGGTTTCGGTAAAACCCTCCACTGCCCATTTGGAGCTAAAATAAAGGCTGTAAAGCGGAATGGATACTCTTCCTCCCAGGCTGGAAATATTAATGATCGTTCCTTTTTGCTGTTCACGGAAATAGGGTAAAACAGCTTTTGTAACATTCATCAGGCCGAAAAGATTTACTTCGAATTGACTGCGTAACTGTGTCTCTGTGGTTGCTTCAAAAGGGCCGGTTACGCCAAAACCTGCATTATTTATCAGTACATCGACTGCGCCGAAGGCTGCAATGGCATTATCAATGGCATTTTGTATGCTGTTTTTGTCGGTCACATCCAGTTTTAGAACCTTAACATTTTCCAATGTTTTGAGCTCTTTTTCCACTACGGGGTTGCGCATGGTTGCAACAACATTCCATCCTTTTTTTTGGAAATAGAGTGCTGAGGCTTTTCCTATTCCACTTGATGCTCCGGTGATAAATACAGTTTTCATGTTACCAGGTTATTTTTGGGCAGCCTCCGAGGTTATCATTGAGCTGCATTATTTCCGCCATTTTTTTCAATATATTTGCATACCAGCCGGGAAGAATCAGGTGATGATTTCCCAATGGTTTCTCTTTTAACAATTTTGCATCGTTCTTGTTGACTGCAAATGTAACTTGTGTACGGCAGGCTTCTGCAAGTTCTGTCCCTTCAAGGGTTGTAGCTTCAGAAACAAATAACTGATCCAGGTGTTTGTTGAATCTGACAAGGGTGTATTTCCCATTCTGCAGATGACCTTTCACCGCGGTTCCCTCGCCTGTTTCGTAATGTGTTGTTATATAATGATCTGATAGTAAATCCATGGGGACAGTGCAATGTGCCAGTGTAATATGGTCATCACCAATCTCAACAATATTTGCCATCCATGGGATTTTACCGGTCAGCGCCTGAAGAATCATCATTCCCACAAGGCTTACTGTATCGCCCTCACAGGCTGCCGGTGTGCCTTCGTCGTTGAGCAGCGCCAATGGAAGGCATGCTGTTACATGCTTCTCTTTTACCAGCGAGAAACACTCAACGGTTATTCCATCAAGATGCTCTCTGTGGAGATGAGCCTTTAGCATTGCATACACTTTTCCTGATCCTTCGAGTGTGTTGTTGGATGATCCGGAGAATTTGGTAAGGAATGAATCAGGACAGTCAAAGGCTTCGAAAGATGGCATTTGAGGCCATAAATATTGTTTCAGATTTAGTCCGGTGATGTTTTTAATTTTCTCAGGACTTACAGTTGAGTTTATCAGCCAGTCGCTGGGTTGACCAATGATACCGATATTTTTATTTTTTAATGATTCCAGGGCACGTTTAACCATAACATACTCCTTTACATCGTTTAGTGCATCCGGGTGCTGATAATTAAACAGCGCTGCCGGTTTTTGTTGATCTTTACACCAGGCATATACTTCAATGGCTGCGGCAAGTGCATTATTTTCTTTACCTGCCATAAGAAGTGGGAATCGGTCGTTTTTAAGGAATTCAAGGGCATTTTGCTCTGAGCCACCTGAGATAAAAAACAGAATATCAGGTTTTTTGTCGGTTATAGTGTAGGAGCAGGCCTGAAAAATCTGATGCAATTGTTTTTTGCCTTTTTGAATGAGATTACTGCCGGGGTTCTGATGATGCAGAAGGGCGATTTTTAATGTTATCATAAAATTAAGTTTATGATGCAAATTAGTGAAAAAACGATTATGAATGCATTAGTGGAGGTTACTTATTTTTTCCTGGACGCTCTATGGCCAGATCTTTTAATACAAGGAAAAAGACCAGAATGATAAAATTCGGCAGTACGCTAATATAAAAGTCGAGCCAGTGAACGCTCTCGTTGGATAATGGCAAAGCAATTCCGATGAAAAGGCACTGAAGAAGAAGTAAAAAGGGGATATTCACAAGAACAGACCGTAACCAGTATTTTGTTTTGATATAAAATAACAACATTACTTCCCAGCCAAGCAATGCAAGTGCCGGGAAACCAAAATCTTCCAGTGTCTGGATATATTCTTTACCCTCTTTTAGAAGTAATAGTGCGGATCCTTTTTCTCCCTGTAGAATACTGTAAGTGTTGTGGCTGAATAGTTTAATAATAAAGCCCATAACATGCCCCCAGAATTTATCGAAACCCAAACTCCAAAAGAGTAATGCAAGACTAAGAACTCCTATTAGCAGTAGGATGGCTTTTTTCATCTGGATTTGTTTTTTTTGCTAAAGAAATAATGGAAAACAAAGTAGGATAGAAATACAATTACTGCAAACAGGATGTTCCAGACATAATCGTGGAAAATGTCAAGGTATTCTCCGTGTTTTCTGATAATCCAGGATACAGAGAAAAATCGAAGTGCATTGAGCAAGGTAGTACCTGTTAATAATATAGCTCCACCATATATTTTCTGATACCATCGCCAGGGCGAAAAAAGTACAATAGCGATAATAAAAAGATAATAACTGTATGCAGTGCATTCATAGATGATTTTTAAGGACGCTCCATTTAGTGATATCAGGTTGTCCTGGCCTGGGAATTCATGATAAATTATTCCAGATAGTCCGCTGAAAAGTTCCAGATACCATTTGACAAAATCCAGTAACAGATTATAGAAAAACAGATTGAATGCAAAAAACCTGAAGAGCACAGAAAGCAATATCCACAGGCCAAAGGTAAACGCCAGTTGCTTGAGGGTTGGAAACCATGATGTTGATGCGTTTGACATTTTTATTGTTTGGTTTTTGCAAATATAAAAAAAGCTGTGCGAACTTCACACAGCTTTAATGTCCTGAAAAACAATAAAATTATAGTATTGTAATATTTTCTTTTTTTGTGAATTTCTCACAATAGTGGCACTTAAGTTTTAAGTCCTCTTTATCAACGACATAAAACTTACGTGATACGTTCTGGTTATTGGTAACACATTTAGGGTTAAAGCATTTTACATAACCTTCTACGACATTTGGGATTTCGACCTGGCGTTTTGATGTCACCATAAAGTCTTTGATTTCTATTAAAGTAGCAGTTGGTGCCACCAATGCTATTTTGTTTATCTCTTCGTCTTCGAAAAAGCGGTCACTGACTTTGATTATGCCTTTTTTGCCAAATTTTTTGCTATCGAGGTTCGAGCCAAAAGTAATGGGATGTTCACAGCAATCCAGGTCAAGAATTTTTATTACTGTAAATACTTCTTCAGCGGGGATATGATCGATTACGGTGCCATTTTCGATGGCTGAGACCTGTAATATTTTTCTTGCTTCCATAGTTAATGATATAAAAGTTAAATAAGGTTAAGCGTTGATGCCAGTAATGCTTCTCTTACATAGACACCATTGAGTGCCTGTTGGAAATAATAGGCTTTTGGGTTGGTGTCAACATCTTCAGAAATTTCATTAACCCTTGGCAGCGGATGCATTACTTTAAGGTTGTCTTTTGATCCTTCGAGCATAGCATTATGGAGGACATAGCTGTTTTTTACACGTTCGTATTCCAGCGGATCAGCAAAACGTTCGCGTTGGATGCGGGTCATGTATATGATATCAGCATCAGCGATTACATCTTCGAGCTCAGTGTGCTGTGTGTACTGCAGGTTGGCATCTTTGATGTGTTGTTTTACGGCACGGGGTACTTTTAGCTCTACCGGTGAAACCAGTTGGAAAGTACAGTTGAACTTGGTCATAGCCTGAACCAGCGAGTGCACTGTACGGCCGTATTTAAGGTCACCCACAAAGGCGATTTTCAGGTTTTCCAGCGTTCCCTGGGTCTTCTGAATGGAATAGAGGTCCAACAGGCATTGTGTGGGGTGCTGGTTAGATCCGTCGCCGGCATTAATAATGGGCACATGACTAACTTCGGAAGCAAAGCGGGCACTTCCGTCCAGGGGATGCCGCATTACGATAAGGTCAGCGTACAGACTTACATTTGTAATTGTATCGCGCAGCGACTCACCTTTTTGTACTGAGGAGCTGGAGGCATCGGTGAAGCCAATAATTCTTCCTCCCAGGCGCTGGATAGCTGTTTCAAAGCTCAGGCGTGTTCTTGTTGAGGGTTCGAAGAAAAGGCTTGCGATAACCTTGTTTTGAAGCAATGTGGGCTCAGGAGTACTTTCAAAGTGAGCCGCAAGATCAAGGATATGAAGGATATCCTCCTTTGAATAATCGGTAATGGATACCAGACTTCTGTTTTTCATGGGCATTTTTTTTTTAGACCTTCCCGAAAACCGACAGATCTAAAAAGATGGAGACATAAAAAAGGGGCGACAATTACGCCGCCCCAAAAATAGAATTTTTATTTCAGATTATGCTTTTGAACAAAATCTTTTAGGATACCATCAAGGGTAGGTTCGCCAATTTCCTGCAGGTCGTAGTATACACGTGTGTTTGGCTTGTCAATCTTAATGATACGGTTCAAATCAATAGGAGTACCAATGATTACAGTATCGCAATCAGTGTTGTTAATGGTTGTTTCGAGATCTTTAAGCTGTTGATCACTATAGCCCATTGCCGGGAGTATGGTTCCGATATTAGGATATATTTGGAATGTTTCGCTTAATTTACCAACGGTGTAAGGACGTGGGTCGATTTCTTCAGCACAGCCAAATTTACGTGCTGCAACAGTACCGGCACCAATTTTCATTTCACCGTGTGTAAGTGTTGGGCCATCTTCCACGATCAGGCAGCGTTTGCCGTTGATAAGCTCGGGCTTGTCAACTTTAATCGGAGAAGCTCCGTCGATAACCATTGCTGTTGGGTTAACCTTGGCAATACTTTCACGAACGGTCTGAATACCTTCAGGAGATGCTGTATCCATTTTATTGATAACAATAGCATCTGCGAGGCGCATATTTACTTCTCCGGGGTAGTAGCGAAGCTCGTTTCCGGGGCGGTGCGGGTCAGCAACGGTGATGGTAAGATCAGGCTTGTAGAAGCTGAAGTCGTTGTTACCACCATCCCAGAGTACTACATCACATCCGTCAGGATCCTGTTCTGCTGCACGAAGGATTGCTTCGTAGTCAACACCGGCATAAATTACATTACCGCGAACTACATGTGGTTCATATTCTTCCATTTCCTCAACAGTACACTCATGTTTCTTGAGGTCTTCAACAGTAGCGAAGCGCTGTACTGCCTGTTTTGCCAGGTCGCCATAAGGCATGGGGTGACGAACAGCAACAACTTTTAGTCCTGCAGCCATCAGATATTCAATAACCTTTCTGGAGGTTTGCGATTTACCACAACCTGTACGTGTTGCAACAACAGAGATCAGCGGTTTGGTGGATTTAACCATGGTTTCACCAGGGCCCAGAAGCATGAAGTTTGCTCCTGCTGCATTTACCACTGAACTGATGTTCATAACTCTTTCGTAGGGCACGTCACTGTATGAAAATACACAGTCGTGAATATTTTTTTCTTTGATAAGTGTTACCAGGTCTTCTTCTGCTACGATTGGGATTCCTTCAGGGTAAAGTTCTTCACCTGCAAGTACCGCAGGGTAGGCACGTCCGTCGATGTCCGGAATCTGAGCAGCAGTAAAAGCTACCACATTGTAGTTCTCATTTCCTCTGAAAAAGGTGTTGAAGTTGTGGAAGTCTCTTCCTGCAGCCCCAATAATTACTACATTTCTTTTCATAATTTGACCTTTAGTTAGGTATTAAAGTTAAACAATCATAATTAGTGTGAATTGCAAATTTAAAAGATTATAGAGATCCACAATCGTTTGCAGTAGGTTTTTTTGTTTTTTTAAGAATCAAAATTATCTGCATATGTAACTATGGGAAAAAGGGTTCGCGATTCTTTTTATCTTTGCACCCCGGAAATAATGATGCTTTATGATTCAAATAGAAAAATTATTAGCCGACAAGACTATTGAGGCAGTAAAAGATATTTACCAGAGTGATGTGGATGCAAAACTGGTTGCGGTGCAGAAAACACGCCCTGAAATAGAAGGTGACTATACTATTGTAATGTTCCCTTTATTGCGGATTAGTAAAAAGAATCCCGTTCAAACTGCTGAAGATATTGGTAACTGGCTGGTAGAAAATGTTGAGGTTGCAGGTAAATTCGATGTTATAAAGGGTTTTCTAAATATTACGTTAAAGGCTGACTATTGGAAGGTGTTTTTCAATGATGCTTTAAAGGCTGATCATTATGGAATCGTGCCAACAAAAGATGTTGAGCCCGTGGTTGTAGAGTACTCCTCTCCAAATACCAACAAGCCGCTGCATCTTGGTCATATCCGAAATAACCTGCTTGGATATGCTGTTTCCAGGATTCTTGCTGCCAACGGCTATCCAACCATAAAGGTAAATCTTGTTAACGACAGGGGAATTCATATCTGTAAGTCGATGCTTGCCTGGCAGAAGTATGGTGATGGAGAGACTCCTGAGACATCGGGAATGAAAGGCGACCACCTGATAGGAAAGTACTATGTTCGTTTTGATCAGGAATATAAAAAAGAGATTGCTGAACTGGTTGCTAAGGGAATGGGCGAAGATGAGGCCAAAGAGAATTCTCCTTTGATGCAGGAAGCCAGAGCAATGCTTAGAAAGTGGGAAAACAATGATCCTGAAGTGCGCGCTCTCTGGGAAAAGATGAATGCCTGGGTGTACGCCGGTTTTGATATCACATATAAAAGAATGGGCGTAAGTTTCGATAAGATATATTACGAGTCTGAAACCTATCTTCTGGGGAAAGACCTCGTACTGAAGGGTCTGGAGGAAGGTAAACTTGTTCAGAAAGATGACTCTTCTGTTTGGGCTGACCTTACATCTCAGGGACTTGACGAAAAGATACTGCTGCGTAGCGACGGGACTTCTGTATATATGACTCAGGATCTGGGGACGGCCAACCTTCGATACAACGATTACAAGCCTCAGAAAATGGTGTATGTGGTTGGTAATGAGCAGAACTACCACTTTGATGTGCTCGCCCGCGTACTGAAAATGCTGGGCAAGGAGTGGTCTGATACGGTTTATCACCTTTCGTATGGTATGGTAGAGCTGCCTCATGGAAAGATGAAATCACGTGAAGGAACTGTGGTGGATGCCGACGACCTGATGGATGGCATGTACGATACCGCAAAGCAGATGAGCGAAGAGCTGGGAAAAGTAAAGGAAGGCGATGAAGGTGCCGATGCATTGTATAATATGGTGAGCCTGGGAGCTTTGAAGTATTTTATCCTGAAGGTAGATCCAAAGAAGAAGATGTTGTTCAACCCGGAGGAGTCTATTGATTTCAATGGAAATACAGGGCCGTTTATTCAGTATACCTATGCCCGAATCCGTTCGTTGCTCAGGAAGGCTGCTGATCAGAATAAGCGCATTGAGCTAAATGGTAGTGAAGACTTCACTGCACTGCACAATGCCGAGATGGGAATTCTCAAGGCGTTGCATGATTACCCGGAGGTGATAAAAAATGCAGGTGACAACCTGAGTCCTGCGATGGTTGCAAATTATGCCTATGATCTGGCAAAGGCATTTAACGGATTTTACCAGGAAGTACCTGTGTTAAAGGAAGATGATGAGAGCAAGACGGCAGTACGTCTTTCGCTTGCGCTAATGACCGGCAAGGTGATCAAGAGTGCGATGGGACTGCTTGGTATCGATGTCCCGGAGCGGATGTAGCGGTTATTATTCCATTAGCGCTTCTACCATTTTTTTAAGATCGTTGATCTGTTTTTGTTGATCTTCAATGGTTTGTTGTTGCTCCTGAATAGCTTTTGTAAGTACAGGGATGATGCTTGCATAGGATATGCCCAATGTTTCACCTTTCTCAATATCTCCCTCTTTACCATAAACTGCCTCCGGAATTATTTTTTGAACATCCTGTGCAATAAATCCAATTTCATTATGATTGTTTTTATCTGCAATAAAATTGTATCTGACTGGTTTTAATTTCATTATTGAATTTAGGCCATGATCCGTTACTGGTGTAATATCGTGTTTTAATCTTTTATCTCCGGCATTAATCCATTGTGTTCCGGTGCAATATGCTCCAATGCCTGATTGGCCCAGAACAAATAAATTTCCATCAGAATCATTGGCAAGGACAACATTGTTTGATCCAGCTTCTGGTGTTAATACAATATCGCCACCATTATTTATTTGGAGTGCTGTTCCTCCAGTTGTTCCGATGCTGACCACCCCTGATATTAAATCAACGTTAAATGGTGTAGTAAGACCGATAATATCACTGCCCGTTGTTGTAGTTTGAGCAGGAGCGTATAGAAGTTGAAAAAAGCTGCTGCTAAGCTCCATGCCTGTGCGTTGAAAATCAGAGTTATCTGCGGAACTTATATAGCCATAGGTGTTGTTCTTTGGCCTCATGCCATAACCTATAAGCCATGCTCCTGAAGAATGCATGGTCCCCAAAGTGTTAACAGCATCATTTACATTTTGTCCATACCGTGCTTCAAGTACCGTCATCCCATCAGTTGATGTTCCGTTTCCGGCAATTATTTTATCATGTACTTCGAAGCTTGAATTGGGCGTTGATGTACCAATACCTATGTTACCATCTTTTATGGTAAACCAATCTACTCTATCCCCAAGATTATCCCAAGTGCCAAATTTAAAACCACGTTCTGTGGTTGCAGTATTTCGTGTATATGATATAAAGGGATTGTATCCTGATTCGCTGGTTCCTTTGAATATGAATTCTTCACTCATGTTTGTGAATGTTTTTGATACCCACGCTCCTGCCGGAAGACCAAGGTTTCCTGAAATATTTAAACCTCCGGGAGGCAGTAATCCTCCCAGGCCATAACTTTCAATGGATGAAATCTTTACATATTCTGCTATCGGGTTATTGCTGTTTTTCTTTTTGCCTAATGCTGTTGTTTTGATATGAGAATCATCCAGTTGATTGTTATAACAAAGGAAGGATAAATCCGAAAATTTATACATCTCATTATTTGTCGAATGTACATCAGCGGATGATTTTGTATAAGCGTTATAGTTTTGGATTAGATTATTTTCGTCTGAATTTAAATCATATCCGGTTTGAGCATGAATTATTGTTGCCCCCATTCCAATAAGAAATATAGCACATAATGATAGTCTTTTGGTTTTCATGTGTGTGTTTTTTTTGAATATTCATTTTATGTTAAGATGGTTTCTTTTGTATTGGATATTATATCTTTTTGTCGAACGGTTTAAGATATATTCATCCCGATAAATATAGTGAAAAAATATCACATATATATATGAAAATATGTGTTTTTAGGAAAGAAAGAGCAACCACAGATTCGGGGTAGTGATAATTTTATCTATAAGGGGATATTTGGATAGTGTTGTGCGGAAAAATATAATTGGGATCAAAAACGCTCAGTTGGGAAAATCTGAAATTGTTCAAAACTTTATTCAACGATGAAAATGTTAATTGTAATGGGGGGG
>CAZQNY010000062.1:0-17705 GCA_964594665.1 uncultured Bacteroidales bacterium | reverse complement strand
CCTTGTACCTCAAGCAAGTACACGCCGTTAGTTACATCAGGTAACTGCACCTGGCATTTGTTTGTATTTACATTGTTATTGTTGTAGATGAGGCTTCCATCAATGCGGTAAACCTTAACTGAATAGATCTCAGAATCAATACCTGAAACAGTAAAAGTACCATTAGAAGGGTTTGGATAAACTTCGAAATAACCCTGATCATCGCTGATGGTATTATCGTCAATTCCCACAAATCCTTCTGAGGAATACTGCACGAGATATGCGTGGATCCGGAAGAATGGCTCGGTGTGAGAACTACCGTTGTAGCCACTGTTGAGGAGGTTCGTGTACTCCGCCAGCACAAAGTCGAGGTTCAGATCAGCACCCGGAGTATAGTGGCCTTCAAGGTTGAATTCCCAGGGTTGTATATCCTGACCGGGACACCATCCTGCGCGGGAATAAAGGTATGTACCGCTTTGTGGTGAACAGGAGTTTTCATCACAGTCATCTTTCCACAAGTGCATGTCAAAAGTTTGTTCTCCGTCAACGGCTATATGGTGTGTAAACTCTGCGAATTCCGCAGCGTTCATGGTGTTACCCTGACCGTGTCCGGAAACAGTCATGCGAATCTTGGCTGATTCTGTTTCTGCTTTTATAGGAAGTGTGATTTCAGGGAGGTCATAGCTGATATCAGGATCCCCATAAACCTGGTAATCGGTATTCCAGACAGGATCAATTTTAACGTATGGATATTCCGGTGTTCCGGGGAAGAACTCCATCTCCATATCGAGCAGCCATCCTGATGCACCCCAAACCTGGATCAAACTTTCAAAAATTGTTTTGCCTTCAAGCATTTGTTTGAAATCGGTAACATCGTATGTCCAGCCACCACAAGCAACACCGAAAGGGGTGATGTAACGCAGGATTTCCAGTTCAACACCATCTTCAATAACGTAAAGCATACCGGCCTGATCCCAGGGGTCACAACCGCCTGTCGGGCAGTTCAGGTCCACGTGGATGAGTATCTGCTCATATCCGCTTAGGTCTTCCGGCAGATATACAGAGTTAAACTGGTTTTGACCAGAAGAACCAAAGTTGTGCTGTACTGCATCAAAGAGCATAAAGCTCAGGGTTTTTGTGATGGTTTCAGTGATTTCATCGTTCTCAGGGTTGGTGTCACCTTCAAGGGTTACTTTTCCTGTGATTTCAACTTCGGTAAGACCGGCGAGATTTTCTGGTTCAGGGAATGTAAGCACAGCAGATGAGAATGGAGGAAGAACTTCATTAACCAGAACGCTTACCTCTTCTCCACCGTTGATCTGATACGACATAGTGAAACCTGTTACTTCTTCCGTGGAGGAGTTTTTCACATCGAGTTTGATGTACTCTTCGCTTGAGAAAGTTTCACCGATCATGGTTGGATTGGAGATGCCAAGAATTCCAACATCCGCGCCGGGAGGCGTAAAGCCTTCTACCCATGATGTTTCGTCCATATTTAGAAGTGTGCCATTATTCTCATTTCCGGAACCATCAGCAATGGTGTTTCCGGTACCTTCGTTCATGTTCCAGTAAGCAACCAGTCCGGTCTCTGTTCCTTCGAGTTCCACAGCCATGTTAGCCTGAATTTCAGCTTCGGTACGTGCCACGTTCCACACTCTGATTTCATCCATTCTACCAGTGAAGAATCTTCCCTGCCATGTTGGATTGTCAGCAATGTTCATCACCACACCATCAGCAGTAGACATGGTTCCTGTGTGATTTGAGGTGGCTTGCAGAATGCCGTTTACGTAGAGTTTCATAACTGAACCATCGAAGGTTGCAGCAAGGTGATACCAGGTGTTGAGCCCCAGGATCTGTGGCGTACTAACGGTGCTCCATGCTCCGTCGATGGAGTGGTTGAATTCGATGCGGCCGTTTTCACCAACTGTGAGGCCATAGCCTCTGTCGGGGCTGCCACCTTGCTTGCTGAGGATTGTAGCACCCCAGATGCTTCCTGCCCATACATCAGCGTTAATCCACGCTTCCACGGAGATGGCTTCGGTAGGGTTTAACTCAGGGCTGTCAAGTACCCCGATTTTGTCATTTGTCCCGTCAAACTGAAGGGCAAAGTTCTGAGCCAGAAGATTTGATGAAGCAATCACCAGACTCATCAACATAATGATTAGTACAGATTTTTTCATGTGTATAGATGTTAGTTTTGAATGATAATTTTATAAGTAACAGAAGTATCTTCTTTTGTAAATGTTGCAAAGTATAAACCGCCATTAAGCTGTTCAATATTAAGCTGCTGATAGTTTGAAAAGAGAGGAGTCTCCATGACAATTCTTCCCGTAATATCTCTGATTGCCATGGTTGTACCTTCAGCATTTTTAATCATGATGCTCTCTTTTGCAGGATTGGGTCCAAAGGAGATGTTCTTTAGCAGCTCTTCTTCAATGCTCAGGTTAAAAGGAGTGCTGGAATATCCTACACAATAGTATCCATCGGTCAATTCAATATCATTAAAGATTAGGTTTTCATTAAAAACCTGGTCAGGATAACTCAATGCAGCATAGTTTGATTCCAGGTTGGCCCGGTGTAACAGCACATAGGATGTTTTATCACCTCCGGAAGGCAGCGCTTCACCGTCACCGGCAGCTTGTTCAAGGTTGAAGAACAGGTCAGCAGTAATATTTCCACCTTTATTCAGGTACCATTGACGTGCGGCACGCTCAAAACTCTCCGGTGCGCCATCGGGGCTGAATTCGGTTGTTTTTCCATGCTCGTCAGTTCTGGCAAAGACCATGTATTTTTCAAATTCCAGTGCCTGGATATCTGTGATTACAGAGAATCCGTTTTCGGTAATAACCTGATAAAATTCATCCCCAGCTTTACCACACCACGCAGCATCAATATCGAGAAGCTCGTACATCGCTGAGTCTCCAACGGGAACGTAGGAGTCGGCCCACCACCAGCAGTCGTCATCGGGGTTCTGCAGTGTACCTGTATTTCCCAAAGGACCGGCATCCGGCACAATGGAGTCATGTGCATCATTGAAGTTATAATAAGCCACCAGGCCCTCTTCATCGCCGCGTAACTCTTTGTGCATATATTGCTGAATCTCTTCTGCCGTGTGCGCAACATTCCAAACCCTTATCTCATCCATTGCACCATAAAACTGGTAGGATTCAGGCCCCCATGGCGCTGCACCAATCAGAAACTGGGCATCATTGCCTGCAATTGGATTTGGTGGAAACATCTGCGTCTCACCAGAAAGCTCACCGTTTACATAATCTGAAAGCTTGCCTGTAATGGCTGAATAGGTTGAAACCAGATGCACAAAAGCTGAATCCTGAGGTATCGGACCTGCTCCGGCATAGGGGATGTATTGAGAAGCCGGATTCCAGAATTCAGTGTAAACATTCAGGTTCTGAAAACCCATGCTATAGCCATTGTCGAAAACCTGATCTTCCCAGTCAATTTTTCCCAATAACTTACGGTTTTCACCAAACGTATAGGCGCGAACCCATAACTCAAGTGTGATTTCATCGCCCCCGTTAAAGGATTCATGGTTTCCACACAGGATGTGCAACTTTGGTGTGTTAACATTCCACATTTCATAATCGATGTTCCAGCACTTGCCGGCGGAGGTCTGGGCAAAAGCATTGCCCCCAACCATCATCGCGAAAATCAAAATAGTAACTAGTTTTTTCATATGTTCAGATATTTCGATAGTAGAGTTTTTTGTTCTTATTTATCCCACCAAAGCTTTGTGAATTCATCATCAGGGCCCTGGTTTTCAATAGCATTATTATAATTTGAATTATTCAATGTGTATTCTGAATAGGGGTAGGGTACTCTTTTGGGGAAAGCCTCTTGTGAAACAGGATCGCCAAAATAATCCACCAGTTGAGGGAATCCTGTGCGGCGGTATTCTGCGAACGCTTCGAAGCCCTGTTCGTAGGCGAAGGTGAGCCATTTCTGCGTGATGATCTCTTCAAGGTTTGCCTCGGTGATAGTCGCGAGGTAAGTGTTAATTTCTGTATCAGAAATCATATTATCCTCATTGGCATAGAGGTTATAGAACTCCATGCTGGCGCGTACTCCCTGTTTGAGCAATTCCGTGGCATCTTCATCCCACAGGCCGTTAATGGAGGCCTCGGCAAGCAGAAAACAGACCTCGGAGTAGTTCATGATTACTCCGGGAGTGTCATTATTCAAAAACCACTCACCGATTTTACTGATGTCGCCCCATTCACCTTCCACGCCAAGTGAGTTATTAAGGTTGTAGTTTTCCCACTCCGTAGAGTTGTTGGGGAGTAGGTTGGGAACGCCTTTGTATTCATCAATAAAGGGTAAAAATGATAGTGGAGCTGCTTCAAAGTACACTTTTGCCCGTGGATCTTCACGTTCAATAACCAGATCCACAAAAAATTTGGATGGATTGTTCTGAACGGTGGATTCATTGCGGAACATGGTCTCCCAAAGGTGGTTTTTCCTTACGGAATTAAAAGGGAATATTGCCGCATCTCCCTGGTTGGTAAAGAGTGGTCTATCTTTTAAATACTCAATAACTTCACTATAGGTATTATAATCGACCTGGTTGATTCGGGTTGCTACCCTGAGCAGAAGTGAGTATCCGAACATCTTCCACTGGTCCATATCGCCCTCATAAACCATATCAGATTCAGGATCGAAAAATTGCTCTGAAGGGTCAAAAGAAGCCGTTGCAGTCTTCAGCTTTTCGATTAGTGCGAGGTAGATATCTTCCTGTGAGTCGTAGGCCGGAGTGAGTTCATTCTCAGTCATTCCCTTCAGTGCTTCGCTGTAAGGAATGTCGCCCCACAGGTCGGTGATGACCTGGAAAATATAGACCTGCCAGATTTCGGCGGCGGCTTTCATATTCACCATGCCCGGGTCATCTGCAGCCATGTCAACGATTAACTGTGCATTTGACAAAGTGTTGGTGTATTGCTCACGCCAGAAAGCATCTTTTCCTCCGGGAACTCTGTACTCTTTTCCGGGCTCCATTCCGTCACGCTCTGCCATGAACATCATCCAGTTCATGATGTTCCACTGCTCCATGGTGACATCAGAACCATAATTGCCCATGCCTTGCTGCAACACAAAGTTGAACACGTAGTTGGGGTTCGTGGATAGCGGCTGGTCGGGGTTTACGTTGAGGTCGGTGAGATTGGTCTTTACACATCCGGTCATCACAACCATTATAAGGATAGATATAATTTGTATCTGTTTTTTCATTGTGTTAGAATTTTGCTGTTAATGAAAAACCAAAACTGCGCTTGTTGGGGTATGAATAGAGCTCATAGCCCTGCCCGTTACCGTTGGTATGGTAGGTCTCCGGATCGATGTTGGGGACGTTGCTGTGAATGAGCCACAGATTTCGTCCGTAGATGGAGAGTGTTGATCGCTTGATTCCGATTTTTGAAGTCCACGCGGCCGGGAGTGCATACCCTATCACCAGTTCACGTAACTTCACAAAGCTGGCATCATATACAAAGGGTTCGTGAATCTCGTTGGTCCAGTCGGAAAACTGATCCCAGTAGTATTCGGGGTTCACGTAACTGATGTTAGGCTGTCCGCTAACATCCATGCCGTCGATGGTAGTTCCCTCCGCATAAACGCCTTCTGCGAGATAACCGCCAGTGGGAGTCCATTCATCCGATGTTAGTCCTGCTTCTTCGCGGGCCGCTTCCGAGGCGTACCAGGCTTCACGACCTTCCAGGGTTTCCTCGAAAGTACCGGAGTAGCCGTAGCCATAGAGGTTGGTTCCGGAGAACATTTCACCACCAATGCGTGCATCCACCAGGAAGGTAAAGTAAAATGCTTTGAAGTTAAAAGTATTCATATATGAAAGTGAGAAGTCAGGGTTGACATTGCCAAGCACCTGAGGGATCTCATCGCGGATGTACATACCGTTGGCATCCACCAGCGGGTTGCCGTTGTCGTCTTTTAGAATTGCATAACCCACGATATCACCGTACGGGTTCCCCGGGCGTGCCTCAATACTCAGGTTCCAGTGCTCCAGAATCTGGAGGTTGTCAAGGCCATTGGTGAGTTCGAGAACCTTCGATCTGTTCTTTGTGTAGTTCAACGTGAAGTCCCAGCTGAAATCTTTGGTTTTTACCGGCGTGCCTTTCAACTGTATCTCCACACCACGGTTCTCAATATTACCAGCATTAATCAATGCTGAGGTACTTCCTGAGGCATTTGAGATATCAGCAGAGAGAATCTGGTTTACTGCATTGGTTTTGTACCAGCTAAAGTCCAGTGAAATTCTGTTCATGAAGAAGCGCAGATCTGTTCCTATCTCCATGGATTTAATCCTTTCGGGTTTCAGATCCAGCGGCGCTACCTGGTTGGAGATATAGGCGATAGTACCAAAGATATTACTCACACTATCCACAAAAAATGTAGGGAGCAGTTGATAGGGTTTGGTATCATTACCAACCTCAGCATAGGAAGCGCGTATTTTCCCAAAGGAAAAGATCTTCTCAGTCTCATTGGACAGCTCCAGGAGGTCAGAAAAAGCAAAACCAAGGCTTACAGAAGGGTAGAAGTAGGAGTTGTTGCCCGCAGGTAAGGTGGATGACCAGTCGTTACGGCCGGTAACATCCAGGAAAAGGTAGTGCCTGAAATCCAGCTGTCCGAATGCGTAGAGTGAGTTGATGGCCTTCTCATAGTATGGCGTGGTATGGTAATATGGGGCATTAACACTGTTTTCGATGGTATAATCACCCGGTACAACCAGACCTCCGTTGGTATAAGCAGAGTAGTATTGCGTGCGCTGATACATGGCATTGCCACCTCCGTTAATGGAGTAAGAGAAATCCTCATTGATCTCGTCGTTATAGGAGATCAGGAAATCGGTGTTGATCAAAAACTGATTGGTTTCATTTTCAGAGAAACTACCCAGTGAAGAGGAGTTTGATCCAACCGCATTGTGGTTTTCGAAACGTATATCAGAGTGGTCCGGGGCGGTGCGGATCAGGACATCGAGTTTATCATTTACATGCCATGTAACTGAGGCATGTCCGAAGAAGCGATCTTTTTCATCCCCATTATAAACGTATTTTGGGCCGTAAAAAGGGTTTCCCTGCCAGTTCCAGTTTTGGTACCAGGTCTGCTCATTGCCGTTTTCGTTCATCAGGTTATTCATGAGCGACTCGTTACTGATGTTTCTGGGCATCATGATGTAATTCCTGTTGGGGTTTTCATGGCTGTCGGAGAGCCCGAATCGGTTGTCCACCTGTTGATGTACGTAGGCTGCGTAAGTTTTTATTTCAATAGTTTTAACAGGTTTTATTTCGAAGTTCAGACCAATGTTTGTACGGCTAAATTTTGAGTTCTCTATCATCTCTTTTGTTCGCAGATCTGCCAGTGAAAAACGAATGGCGGTCTTTTCTCCTGCTGCGTCAAGACTGATGGAGTTGTTGAGTGTATATCCTGTTTGGAAATAGTCTTTGTAATTGTCCGGCTGTGGGCTGTAGGTTGTTGGATTGCCGTCCCAGTCGATGATTTCCTGCCCTTCCATGCGCGGTCCCCAGCTACCAAATGCTGAGGCACTGTTGGTATTGTAAACCGGGATTCCCTGATCATTACTGATAAATGGCGGGAAAAATTGTCCGTTGCGTCCTGCTCCATAGGTATTCTGCATGTCGTAATGAATGTAGGGTCTGTCGAAGGAGGTATTGTTGCTAAAGCTTACGCCAATACCCTTTTTGCTCTGACCTTTTTTTGTGGTGATAAGGATTACGCCGTTAGCAGCTTTCGAGCCATAGAGTGCCGAGGCACTGGCACCTTTCAGGACAGAGATGCTCTCAATATCGTCGGGGTTGACGTCGGAGATACCGTTACCGTAATCGCGGCCGCCCCAGGTGTCTTCTGCATTGCTGATGGTGGTATTTTCGATGGGAACCCCATCCACAACCACCAGGGCGTTGTTATCGCCCAGGAAGGAGTTGTTGCCACGGAGGACGATTCTGCTGGACGAGCCGGAGCCTGCGTTGGTGGAGGAGATGCTCAGTCCGGAGACCTTTCCGGAGAGCTGGTTGATAACACTGGCATCGCGGGTGACACTCAGCTCTTCCGATCCCACTTCCTGCACCGCATACCCGATGGATTTTTTCTCTCTTCTTATCCCGAGGGCTGTCACTACCATCTCTTCCAGTTCTGTGGCATCGGCCATCATCACCAGGTTGATGGTTTCTTTATCCCCTACTGTGATCTCCTGAGTAGTGAATCCTATGAATTTGAAAACCAATACATCCGACGGCAGGACCTTATGTATAACATATTTGCCATCGATATCCGTGATGGTACCGCGGGAAGTACCTTTTACCAAAATGGATACACCGGGCAACCCCAGTTGATCATCCGCGGAAGTAATAGTTCCCTGTATCGTCTTCTCCTGGGCAACGAGTCCCATCGAAACGAACATCGAACAAAACAAAATCAGTAAATATTTTTTCATAGTGTATATTATTCTATTTCAATACTGTGTTTCTTTCAATAGCGTCGTGTTGCAAAAAGCTCCCACACGACCTGCGTTCGATTAATTCTACCGGCAGGCTTACCTGTTTGGCCTGTCCGTTTAGCTTTCCGTTCATTACATCGAACAGCACGTTTACCGCCTGCTCGCCAATCTCTTCGATGGGCTGTGAAACTGCAGTAATAGCAGGATAACTGAGTTTGAACAGCTCGATATCATCAAAGCTCACAATGGCGATATCATGCGGAACCCTGATGTTTAATTCATGGAAACACTCCAGACATGCTGTTGTAATATTATTATTCATGGAGAAAATGGCTCTTATACCCAATGAAGGATGCAGCATTTCAGTGAGGATCTGCCTGATGTGAACTTTCAGGTTATCAAATTTCACCAGTGCTATGAGCTTGTTATTTACCCTGAGCCCATGTTCTCTCAGGGCTGTTTTATATCCATTTTCCCGCTCTTTAATGGGACTGAGGTGGGAGGGGGAGATTTTCAACAGGGCAATCTTATCATATCCGTTTTGCAGCAACTGTTTTGTAGCCTTGTAAGCGCCATCAAAATTATCCACACCAATGTAGTTGGTTTGCAGTCGTGGTAACTTTCTGTCGATGAGAACAAATGGGAAGGCTTCATTTTTCATCTGTACGAACACAGAGGAGTCCTGTTGACAGGTAGCGATAATTAGCCCATCGACCTGACGTTCACGGAGCATTTCGATAAGCTCCTGTTCCTTCTCCGGGTTCTCGTCGGAGCTACAGATAATCAGGTGGTAGTTGCTTCTTCTTGCCACCTCTTCGATACGTTTGGCAATTTTAGCGTAGAAGTTGTTGGAGATATCAGCAACGATAAGCCCAATGGTATTGGATTTTCCCAGTCGTAATCCTCTGGCCATGATATTGGGTTTGTAGTTAAGCTCTTTGGCTTTCTTTATCACCCTTTGTTGGGTATTGGGATTAATACCCTTGGCATCCCCTTGTCCGTTAAGCACGATAGAAACCAGTGCTGTTGAGACATTTAAGCTCTTGGCGATATCACTTAAGGACGTTTTTTTCACGTTAACTTTGTATTAAACGTTTTAGTAGGTTTAAATGGTTGTTTTACAGATATATATAATGAATCCGAAAAACATTCATCAAAGTTAGTTAATTTTTTATATCCAAAGCAATAAGAATAGCAAATTAATTTATGGGAAGAGGTTGATTTATAACCGGTTTAAATTGAGTAAAACGATTTAATGGATTTTAATAATACGGGACACTGAGTTTCTCGGAGTTTGCTTGGGGTTTCACGGAGGGTTTTCCTGCTAAATGTTCTGCAGGATGTTTTTCGGGAGCCCCACGGCAGTGGAGTTCTACTTTAGAAGGTTTATGCAATAATGATATTCCATAATTCTTAATTGGGACAGTCTACTCCAGTAGATTCACACCGAGGTGTGTATCTCATATAAAAATCTAAAAATCATAAAAACGTCAATCCGTTTTTTTTTGTTTAAAATATTCATTTACAAGCCAGCAGAATCTCTGCCGGAATCTTCAGATCCTTGTAAAGTGTTTTTATCATACGTAGTGTTAGTTTACGCTTTCTGTTGAGGATCTCGCTTACCCGGCTTTGTGTTCCGAGGTATTGTACCATATCGGCATTACTCAATCCCATCTGTTCCATGCGGAACTTGATGGCATCAATGGGATCTGGAGGCAGGATAGGATGGTGTTTCATTTCATACGACTCAACTAGAGTGACCAACAGATCAAATTCATCACCCTCCGGAGTATCTCTTTTTGCACCCCATAAAGCTTCAACTCTGCTGATGGCAGCCTTGTAGTCCTGTTCTGTTTTAATGGGTTTAATATCCATAATCAAATTGTTCTTGCATTAATTTTATCGTACTGCTTGTGTGTTCCAATAAATCGTACGAACATTACCTGAAATTCATAATCTACAGCAACAACAAGCCGGTAATCATTGCCTTTAATATTGAAAACAACTCTTCCATTGCCAACTATACTTGCATGTTTATATTGTTGTTTTAACTCATTGGAGTTTCTCCATTCAGATTTTTTAATATCATGATACCACGCACGTAATGGGGTTTCCGAGTCAGCAAATTCTGCCTTTTCAAAGAAATCTCTGATCGTTCTAAACGCAATGATTCTCATTTGCAAAGTTATAAAAATGTAAATACATATCCCAAATTGGGATGTTTTTTGCTCCATTTTCCAATAGATTTATTGTTTAATGCAGAAAAAGGTGAAATATAACCCAGAGGGAGTTATAATATTATTGAATTGAAAGAGGTACGCAGTGTTGCGCAGGGTTTTCGCAGGTTTCCGCAGTGTTTTATGATTTCTGCAAAGCAGAAAATTCACTGCGCGACCCTGTGTTTCCACTGCGGAACCCTGCGTACCAAAAAAAATTAACTACTTTTTCCCAGGAAAAGTACCTGATTTTAGGTTCTTCTACTACTTTCAATCCTACCTGTCTCATCTCATGTGCCAGACATTTCCTATACGTTGATTCAAGTATTCCGGGGTCCCAACATAGTGTGAACCGTGAAACACAACTCATAACCTTCTTTGTGATCTCGTTAATCTGCATCGTTAAATATTTGTATTCATTGTTTAATGCAGAAAAGGGTGGATAAGTTTAATGTTTCCTATTTCTTAGCTTTATTCTCTTTTGCTATTGCAATTGCTTTTTGTAGTTTTTCGCTCAGCAATTTTTTGTCGGGTAATTGCGTAAAATATTGAGCTACTTTGATGTTGCTCTCTTCTAATATTAGATATTCAATATGCTCGGTATTTCCTTCGCTGCACAGGATTAATCCAATGGGAGATTCTTCCCCGGGTTTACGTTCGTTTAGATTCAGATAGCGTAAATACAGCAGCATTTGCCCTTCGTATTTGGGTTTGAATTTCCCAAGCTTTAGGTCAATGGCTACCAGACGTTTTAAACTCCTGTGAAAGAAAAGCAGATCTATTTTGTAGTCTACAGCATCAATGGAAATGCGTTTTTGTCGATCCAGAAAGGCAAAGTCATTTCCCATCTCTTTAATAAACGATTGCATATTAACCAGAATGGCATCTTCAAGATCTTTTTCGGAATAGGTGTCAGAAAGTCCCAGCGTATCTAAGAAATAACTGCTTCTAAAGACTATGTCCGGTGTGAGTTTATTATCGCTCTTAATCTCATTAAGTTCTTTTTGAATGATCGCTTCTGGTTTTCTGCTCAGTGCAGTTCTTTCATACAGCATTGCATCTATTTTCTCATCCAGAGTACGGGTGCTCCAATGCTCAATCCGGATCATCTCAATGTAGAATTTCCGTTTCAGCTCATCTTCAATATACATTAGAGATCTTATATGTGTCCAGCTCAATTGTGTACGCACTGCGTACAGAATCTCATCTTCTGTAAAAGTATACGCGGCGCGTATACAATGTATTAGTTTCCTGTCTTTCCATCCTTTACCATATTTTTTTGTAAGTAATTTGGACAGATTTTTAACAATCGCCTTTCCATAATCTGCACGTTCATTGTACAGAACATCTTCCTTTATTCGTTTGCCAATGCTCCAGTTAAGCAAGCAAACTTCTGAATTGACAGTTGTCGCAATGCGGCTGCGGGTGTTATCAATGATGCTACACACATCGTTGAAAAGTTTTGGGTTGTTGTTTTCTACTTCATTTATCTCCATCACAAAACAATTATTATTCAGGGTTTAATACAGAAAAATGTGAAATGTGATCCATTATTGGTGAGGTTTTTCTTTTTGAAAAAAACTTCCTTATCTTTGCACCGCACTAAAATTATTTGATGTTTAATATTACTTCGGAGCGTGTTAAGTAAATAATCATTGTCATACCGACTTTGATTATTCCCCTGTTGACTCGGCAAAACCTTGCCAGAGTTTTTTACTATGTAAATATCCCAAATGTTTATATCGGCTGATTACTGGCTTTCAGTAATGGTACTTAATGCAATTTTTAATGTCACGAAATAAAATCATACGCGAAAACCCGATGGAGTCATTTATATGCGCCTCCTGTGGGAAAGCAATTACGCCCCTCGCAATAGGAGGAAATCAACGCAACCACTGTCCGCACTGCCTGTGCAGTCTGCATGTGGATATTATCCCCGGCGACAGAAGATCCAGCTGTCGTGGAATTATGAAACCCATTGGAATCCATGTTCAAAGGAATAAGGAGTGGTCCGTCATACACCAATGTACTAAATGCAATACCATTAAGCTGAACCGTATTGCCGCCGATGATAACGAACTGTTGCTGCTCACCATGGCGGCAGAACCTCTGATGTCATTACCATTCCCGTCGAAGGGGATGATATCGACATTGCAGAGGTTGAGTATGGAAAAGGGGGGAGAGGAGATGTAGGAGGTTGCTTTGCTGCGCTGCCAATGAAGGGTCATCTTTTATCATGTGTAGAGCGCTCAAAAACGCTCCCCAAAAATGTAGCGTCATTGCGAGTCATACAAAGCAAACGAAGTGCAGCGACTATGAGCGAAGCAAACTCCCACATCGCTTTCGATGTTTATTAAATAATATCAAGAACAATGAAATCACAAAACAAATTATATGCACGCGTCGTAGAGAAACAGTACGACACCTATAAAGTCGAAACAGAACAAGGTATTAAACAGGCGAAGCTAAAAGGCACGTATTTTCATGTCGCACAAAGCAAAAGCGCGTTTCCCTGTGTGGGCGATCAGGTAGAGGTGAGCGATTTTGGGGGGCTGATGCAAATCGAAAAGGTGCTGCCACGACGCACCAGGATCAGCCGTAAGGTGGCGGGTGAGGTTACCGAAGAACAGGTGATCGCCGCCAATATCGACTATGTGGTGATTGTGCTGGGCCTGGATGGTGGGCGCAATTACTCCGACCGCCTCCTGGAACGCCTCACCACCGTAGCGTGGAACAGTGGCGCCACTCCGCTCATCGTGCTCAATAAGGCCGATCTGAATGAAGAGGCAGAATATGTACGACTTCAGGCTGAGACCATCGCTCCCGGCGTGGAGATCATTATTACCAGTGGCATAGAAGGAGACGGTCTGGAGGAGCTCAAAAGCTACCTGTGTGATGGTGCTGTTGGCGTGTTTATCGGTCCCTCCGGCGTGGGGAAATCGACGCTCACCAATGCGTTGCTCAAGGAGGAGGTGCAGAAGACCATGGAGATACGTCAACACGATAAGCGCGGGAGACACACCACTTCCACGTCATATATGTTCGAGCTGGAGAGCGGTGGCTATATTATCGACTCCCCTGGTCTGCGCGAGCTACAGCTGTGGGCCGAAGAGGAAGATTTGGAGGATACCTTTAGCGAAATCGCTGAGCTGGCACAAAACTGTCGCTTCAGCGATTGTCAGCACGAAGGGGAGCCGGGCTGTGCTGTGCAGGCGGCACTGGAGCAAGGGGCCATATCACCCGAGCGCTACGACAGTTACCTCCACCTGAAAAAGGAGCTGGCTTTTCTCCAGCGCCGAAAAATGGAGAAGAGCAATGTGGAACGTGCGCATGAAAAGGAGTTTTCCAAGATGGTGAAGGAGGTGAAGAAGAGGAAAAGTGACCTATATTAAAAGTAAGGAACACAGAGTTTCGCAGTGGTAACACAATGTTGTACAGTGTTTTTTCTGCTTCGCAGAAATGTTTTTACTCCGTGTAACACTGTGCTTACTCTGTGTGACACCGTGTTCCTTATTTAGATTATAATCTACTCCTTCAATGCAAACTCTACTGCACTCTCTGCATGGATCCGGGTGGTGTCGTAGATTGGAATCGTGACATCACCCTCTTTAATCAATAAAGGAATTTCTGTGCAACCGAGAATTACTCCTTTTGCACCGGATTTCTCTATTATCTCCTGATAGACTTTTCTGGAACTACTTTTCAGTTCTCCACGGACAAGCTCTTCATAGATAATACGATGGACAGCATATCGATCTTCTTCATTGGGTATGACGGTCGTGATTCCGAACTGGTCCTGCAGGATCTCTTTATAGAAATCACTTTCCATGGTGAATTTAGTGCCCAGAAGAAGCACATTATCAATTCCGTCTGCTTTTATTTTGTTTCCAACAGCAGTGACAATATGGATAAATGGAATATTGATGTTCTTGATAATCTCCTTGCTACAAAGGTGCATGGTATTGGTACATAATATGATTACTTCTGCGTTGGCTCTTTCCAGGTTTTGCGCAGCTTCCACCATCAAAGTGTCCAGTTTTTCCCATTCATCATTATGTTGCAGCTCTGCAATTTCTGCAAAATCTACTGACTCCATGACGCACGCACAGGAGTGTAGCCCTCCCAGACGTTCACGTACTTTTTCATTCAAAATTTTGTAATATACATGGGACGACTCCCAGCTCATCCCTCCGATTAGTCCTATTTTTTTCATGTTTGTTTTTTTTATTCAAATATCCATTTTACAATTTTTAACTTTCTCTTTGTATAGGGCGGATATTTAATGGATGGTTCGAACCAGACGGGTTTATCAAGGATGCTCTTGAGGTGTGAAAAGGTATCAAAACCGTATTTACCATGATAATTACCAATCCCGCTATGACCAACACCGCCAAAAGGAAGATTACTATTGGAAAGATGCATCATGCTGTCGTTTATTGCACCACCACCAAAAGATATCTCTCTGAGTAGTTTACGGATGGTTTTTCTGTTTTTCGAATAGATATAGCATGCCAATGGCTTAGGGCGCTCCTTAACCTTTTTCACTGCGGCATCAAGATCTGTAAATGATATGACAGGAAGTACCGGACCAAAGATTTCATCTTTCATCACCTCATCCTCAAACGAAACCTCCTTTAAAATTGTTGGACTGATAACCCGTTTTTCCCTGCTGGTTTGACCACCATAACAAACTTTCTCATGATCAATCAGTTGTTCCAGTCGGTCAAAGTTTTTAGTATTGATTATTTGTAAATAGTTTTCGCTTATTTCCTGGTTATAAGTATGGTAAAATTCAATTTCTTTTGTTATTGCCTTTAACAATTCATTTTCGATGGGTTTCTCTACAAGAATGTAGTCCGGAGCGACACAGGTTTGTCCTGCATTCAGGAATTTTGCCCAGACGATGCGTTTGGCAGTCATTTTTATATCGGCATCGGCAAGCACGAAGGTCGGACACTTCCCTCCCAGTTCCAGCGTAACTGGTGTCAAATGTTTTGCTGCAGCTTCATAAACGATTTTTCCTACAGGGATACTACCGGTGAAGAATATCTTGTCAAATCGATATTTTAAGAGCTCGGTGGTCTCTTTTACACCACCTTCAATAACACAGAAGTATTCATTTGGGAAGTTATTATTAATAAGATTTGCTATAATCTTTGATGTTTTGGATGGCAGCTCACTGGGCTTAAGAATTACGGTATTCCCGGCGGCAAGGGCTGTAATGGCCGGTAGTAGTGATAAACGATAAGGATAGTTCCACGCGCCAATTACCAGGGTTGTTCCCAAAGGTTCCGGAAGGATATAACTTCTTGCCGGGAAATTCGAGATGTCTGTTTTAACTCTTCTTTTTTTACTCCACTTTTTTACGTGCTTAATGGAGGTGTTTATCTCATGGTAAAGAGCTGATATTTCAGAGATGTACGTCTCGAATTCCGATTTGCCAAAGTCTTCATAAATAGCATTATAGAGCGATTTTTCATGCGCTTTCAGAATTTTTTTAAGTTTTATTAATTGTTCAATCCGGAAGGTTACTTCTTTGGATTTATTAGTACAAAAAAATGCTTTTTGTTGGGTGTATGTTCTTTGGATTTCCATATTTTTAAAATAAATTCATAATAGAGATGGGTGAGCCACTCCTCTTCGTTTAGTGTACGGAGGAGTTTTAGGAGCTCTTCTGTTAATTGCGGGAAGTAGTGGATGGTATCTGTTTGCATCATATCAAGAACTGTATTTCGATATAAAAGTAGGGAAATAAATAAAAAGATTGATATTCATTGTATGCTTTTAGACACGATGAATCGCGTCTCTCCGTGAACATGATTTTATCGTGGCTCGAAGTTGAAAGCTTTTTTATTCTTTAATCTGTTTTTTGAGTAGTTTATCAAAATCGCTTTCAAATAGTTGATCCTGTATTGGGCGATATTTTTCATATTCGCTCTCGGCAAAGGTTTTTGCTATTGCCGCTGTGACTTTCCCTGAGTCGAGTAGTATCTCTTTTTGATTGAATTGAAGAAATGCATCAAGTTTCTCAACCCAATCTTCCATTTTCATTACATTTCCCTGTTCTGCCTGATCTTCGGCATAATCAAGGTACAT
This sequence comes from uncultured Bacteroidales bacterium, assembly GCA_964594665.1. Taxonomy (GTDB): domain Bacteria; phylum Bacteroidota; class Bacteroidia; order Bacteroidales; family BM520; genus BM520. The sequence goes on along the minus strand of CAZQNY010000062.1, from coordinate 938 downwards.
TCCTACAATTCTATTTAATGGTTTTAACTCCTTTTCATTCAAAAAATTCTTAGCTATAGAGACATCTGATTTTCTGATTTTCCCGTCAGGCGAGTTTTTCCATGAGGTTAATCCCATTTTGTCTTTTGTGTGATTGGCACGGGCAATAATAATTTCAGCTGCCGTTTTGCCGGTAATGGCCCAATGCAGTTTATTTTGTACTGTAGCAAAGAATTTTCTGGTGATTTCTGAATTTACGTCATAATCAATACTACATTCTGCATATATATCTGTAATTTGTTGATAAAACCTTCTTTCGCTGCTGCGAATGTCACGGATTTTTTCAAGCTGTTCTTTAAAATAGTCTTCTCCAAAGAGCGGTTGTGGATTTTTTAACCGTTCTACATCCATGGTGTATCCCTTTATGATATACTCCTGAAGCACGTTGGTAGCCCAGATTCTAAATTGTGTGGCACGATGAGAATTTACGCGATATCCTACAGCAATTATTGCGTCAAGGTTATAGAATTTTGTTGGTGATTTTTGTTCTTTTCCGCTTATAGCGCCATGTTGAGTGGGTAGTTCCAAAATGGAACATACCACTTTTTCATCAAGCTCTCTACTCTTAAAAATGTTATTAAGGTGCTTTGTAATTGCAGGCCTCTGTACCCCAAACAGCTCTGCAATATTTTTTTGCGGCATCCAAATGGTCTTATTCTGCAAAAGAACATTAACTTTTACTTCACCATTATCAGTTTTATAAAGTAAGAAATTTGTATTGGGTTTATATTTTTTTAAATCCATTATATCAGCGGGTGTTACAATCAATTCCAAAATTACGAAAATAACACCTGAAATTATAGTTTTAATTCATCGCCGCCTCTTCAATATACTCCTTCGGGCTCAAACCTGTCTTTTTCTTAAATAACCGCGAAAAGTATTGTGGGTATTCAAAGCCC